>JBNJDR010000039.1:0-17180 GCA_051745085.1 Bacillota bacterium
AGCCCCGTAAGCCGGCCCTTCTTCTACCGCCAGCAGATCCACAGGAGTATCAAATATGTCAGCGATAATCTGCTGCCACACCCTGCTCCTGGCCCCACCGCCGATGGCCCGAACCCGCTTGATTTCTACACCTCTAGCTTTAATCAATTCCAGCGAATCCTTTAAACCAAAGGTGACACCTTCCATCACGCTGCGGGCCAGGTGAGCTCGCCCATGGCGGGTGGACAGCCCCAGGAAAACCCCGCGGGCATCTGCATCAGCATGGGGGGTTCTTTCTCCATAGAGATAGGGTAAAAATATTAGGCTTTCACTACCGGCTTCTACTTCTCCAGCCCGAGCATTTAACTTCTCGTAATCCCAGTCCTCCGGTAATACCTTATTTTTCAACCAGCTTAACGATTGCCCGGCCGCCAGCATAACCCCCATGTAATAGAAGCTATCGGGAACAGCGTGGTTAAATAAATGCAGCCGCCCTTCGGGATCGCCCTGATAATCAGCAGCCGGAGCCAGAACCACCCCGGACGAACCGATGCTTACCATAACCCGGCCTTCTACTACCATCCCGCTGCCCACAGCCCCACAGGCATTATCGGCGCCACCGGCTACGACGGGCGTGCCCGCTGGAATTCCGGTTAAACGCTCCACCTCTTCTGTCAGACCGCCGGCAACCTCCACCGATTCCAGCAGGGGCGGCAGTATGTTCTGGTCAATCTTCAGTTTCTCCAGGACTTCGGGATGCCAGCGTTTCCCCTGTACGTCAAGGAGCAGAGTTCCTGCCGCATCAGAATAATCCATCCCTTTCTCCCCGGTTAATCTAAACCGGATGTAGTCTTTGGGTAACAAAAGCGTACGTACCTTATCGTAGTTAGCAGGTTCATTATTTTTCAGCCAGAGAATTTTAGGCGCGGTGAACCCCTCCAGAGCTTTATTCCCTGTTAACTCGATCAAATTCTCTCTCCCCCCAACCAGATCTTCTATTTCCTTGCACTCCCGACTGGTTCGGGTGTCGCTCCATAATATTGCCGGGCGGATAACCTGATCTTTCTCGTCCAGGAAAACCGAACTATGCATTTGACCGGAAAAACTGATCCCTGCGATTTTTTCCGCCTTTTCAGCAGCGGCCTGCTGCAGACCATTTAAAACTTCTACGGTGGCCTGCCACCAGTCTTCCGGGTCCTGTTCGGCCCAGCCCGCCTGAGGATTCTCTACTTCGTAGGTGGAACTTGTGCTCTCTACCACCTCACCTGCCTCGGAAACCAATAGACCCTTGACTCCACTCGTTCCTATATCAAGGCCAACTAGATAAGCCATTTTCTCCCCCCTAACTTAACAGCAGATGTCGGTTCAAGATCATTTCCAGCATTTCCTGTCGGCCGGATTCCAATTCGAACTCAGAAACTTTTTTATCCTGGATGTAGTCGGTTAGTTCTTCCAGGCTAAGCTTTTTCTCTCTTATCTTCTTACCGATACCCTGATCGTAACTGGCATACCTTGCCTGGATAAATTCCTCTATCTCACCAGACTCCATTAAACTATGGGCGACTTCTAAACCGCGGGCAAAGGAGTCCATCCCCAAAATATGGCCGTAAAAAAGGTCCTTTAAGGTGTAGGATCCCCTCCGAACTTTGGCGTCGAAATTTAAACCGCCGGGAGCCAGTCCCCCCTGCTTGAGAATTTCATACATCGCCAGGGTAGTGTTATATAAGTTACTGGGAAATTGATCAGTATCCCAACCCAGGAGCAGATCTCCCTGGTTGGCGTCTACACTGCCTAACATGTTATTAATCCGGGCGTAACGGAGGTCGTGCTGGAAGGTATGGCCGGCCAGGGTGGCGTGGTTGGCCTCGATATTCAATTTGAAGTGATCTTCCAGCCCGTACCTGCGCAGGAATGCCAGAACATTGGCGGCATCGAAATCATATTGGTGCTTGGTCGGTTCCTTAGGCTTTGGCTCCAGCAGCAGCTGGCCCTGAAAACCGATCTTCTCCACGTAATCCAGAACTAACTCAAAAAAGCGGGCCAGGTTATCCAGCTCCAAACCCATATCGGTATTTAACAGGGTTTCATATCCTTCCCGGCCGCCCCAGAAGACGTAATTTTCTCCACCCAGCCGCTTAGTAATCTCCAGGGCTTTTTTAACTCTGGCGGCAGCGTAAGCGTAAACATCAGCGTAGGGAGAGGTGGCGGCTCCGTGCATAAACAGAGGCTGGCTGAATAAATTCGAGGTGCCCCAGAGCAATTTTATACCTGTCTCTTCCATCTTCGCTTCCAGTAGATCCGCTATTTCATCCAGCCGCTCATCGGTAACTTTGATCGTCTCACCCAGAGGAACGATATCGGCATCGTGGAAACAAAAATGCCTGATCTGCAGCTTCGACATAAACTCGAAAGCCGCTTCAACTCGGGCTTTAGCAGCTTCCATCGGGTCAGCCGGTTCATCCCAGGGTCTCATCATAGTCGGAGCTCCAAAAGGATCGCTGCCCTTTTCCGTGAGCGTATGCCAGTAAGCCATCGAAAACCGGAGGTGCTCCTTCATACTTCTGCCGGCAATAATTTTATCGGGATCATAATATTTAAAGGCGAGTGGGTCCTTCGCTTCCGCCCCGGCAAACTTAACTTCGTCTATAAAATCAAAATACTCCATCTCTATTCCCCCTCTGTATATCCGCGTTAATAATAATATTCGACAAAACTCGGGAGGTGTCTGACACCTGTCGAATGACACCTGTCTAAATTTAAAAAGTCCCAGCCCGTTCAGGGCCGGGACTTAACCTCACTTCCATTTCTCAACTTCTAACTACTAAGATTTAAAATGGTGATTCTGGATAGTAATATTGTTCGGCATTCTCAGGAGTAATTAGCACAGAGGAAATGATGAATTCTCCTCTTATTGGAGCTTCAGCCTTCAGATGCGTAACGGTTAACTCTATACCTGTTGAGATCATGCTCGGAGGATAAGTTACATCTGCCGGTGTCAGGTCATCTCCTTCCATTACTCTTTCCACGATCTGTTTCATCCCGGCTCCGCCGAGTACGAACATTTCATCCTCGCGGTCGACTTCTCTGATTGCCTCGATAACGCCTAAAGCGATGTCGTCATCCTGGGCCCAGACAGCGTCAATATTGTCGAACCGGGTTAAAAAGTCCTGCATAACTTCATAGCCTTCATCCCGATTCCAGTTGGCATACTCCCAATCCAGCACATTAATATCAGTGTCTTCTATCTCGTCCATAAAAGCATTAAACCTCTGATCATCTATTACCGTAGGGATACCGCGCAGCACAACAATGTCACCGGAACCGTCCAGCTGGTCGATGATGTATTCAGCTGAAATCCGTCCCATACCCGGGTTATCGCCGGCCACGTAAAGATCGGAGATTTCATCATCGGCAAGGCCTCTATCCACTACAGTAACGAATATATCGTTCTCTTCTTTTAAATACCTGACTGGTTCGGTTAAGGGGTCAGACTGGAAAGGTAAGATCACCAGAACATCAATATCGTGGATCGCCTGCAGGTCCTCCAGATCACTGATCTGTTCTTCCGGTCCATCAGCAGTCGCCAGTACAAAATTAAGATTAGGATTTTCTTCCTCAAGCTTCTCGATCGATCTTTCTGCCCAGTAATTTATGCCCCCGGTCCAGCCGTGGGTTGCTGCAGGAATCGAAACGCCGATCGTAGTTTCTTCCTGCGCCAGGACAGACGGACCAGCAAAGCTCATTACAGCAAGCAGAGAGATAACTAGAAAACCTAAAGCTAACTTTTTCATTTACTTAACCCCCTCAAAGTTTTTTAAACCTAATTCACCGATTGATCTTTTTAGTTTCAGGCAAGTTTTTCAGCTGAGTGGACTCACCTCCCTTCCTCCAGACAGTTTATTTATTACCACTTCTCTGCATCAGAACTGCTCCGATGATGATCAAACCCTGGACGGTACCATTCAGATACGGGCTAACCATACCGGTGAGGTTGAGGATATTTCCGATCAAGGTCAATATTATCGCCCCTACGATAGTACCCCAGATCCGGCCGTACCCGCCCTTGAGGGCAGTACCGCCGATAATTACCGAAGCGATGGCCTCAAGTTCCCACATCAAACCGGTGGTCGAAGAAGCCGCACCTAAACGAGGCACGTAGAGGATGGTGGCAATAGCTACACATAACCCCTGTAAAATGAAGGTCATGGTTCTGATCTTAACGACGTTTATGGCCGAATACTTGGCCACTTCGTAACTGGAACCTATCGCCGTACAATAGCGGCCAAAGCTCGTCTTATTCAATATTATCGTAGCAATAATGGCAATGATGGCAAGAACGACTACCGGAACCGGTATCCCTAAAAAGACGCCGTAATATACCGGTCGATAAGTTGTCCTAACGCCAAAGTTTAGAGATAGGGTTCCACCGTCGGCCAGATAAGTGACCAGGGAACGGAAAATACCCATCGTTCCCAGGGTGATAATAAATGGTTCTATCCTGCCTTTTGTCACGAACAAACCGTTAAAGGCCCCGGCGGCAAAACCCACTACTATAGAAACAACCATCCCGATCAGAACGACCAGTATCCCAACTCCGAACTGGTCAACCGCTGCGTTCATGCTGATGATCATGACCCCAGAAATAAAGGCGGCCATCGAGCCAACCGAAAGGTCAATCCCACCGGCCACGATAACGAAGGTAGCTCCAACGGCAATGATGCCGATGAAGGCCGTCCGGGCAAAGACGTTGCGCAGGTTTCCAACCGACAAAAAGGCCGGATTGATAAACGTGGCCAGAATAAAAAGAAAGACCAACGCCAATAACGGACCTAAGTTTATCAGCGTGTTTTTGTCTAATTTAAAATTATCGAGACCCAATTTTTCCTTCAGTTTCATCAGACGACCCCCTTCAAACCGGTTGCGTACTGCATTATCGTTTCTTCATTGATATCATCACCGGTCACCGTTCCGGCTACCTGGCCGTTGCTCATGACCACCACCCGGGTGCAGAGACCTATTACCTCCTGCAGTTCCGAGGAGACGAAGATACAGGATTTATCTTCTTCAGTGACCAGTTCCTTAATGAAAGCGTAAAGCTGCTGCTTGGTTCCTACATCGATCCCCCGGGTAGGCTCATCGAAGATGATTATATCCGGTTCTGCTTCCATCAGCTTGGCCACCCCTAATTTCTGCTGATTCCCGCCGCTCAATTTATCTGCAATAACATCATGACCGGGGGCCCGGATAGCAAACTTCTCTTCCGCATCTTTAAAAGCCTGCCGCTCTTTGTTCTCGTCGATAAAGGGATTCGTAAATTTATCCAGAGCCATCAAGGTCAGGTTCATAGTTAACTTCTTACTGATGAGCAGCGTCTTACCCTGCCTGTCTTCTGAGAGATAGGCGATGTTATGTTTAAGCGAATCCATATACGTGTTGATCTCGATCTTCTCCCCATATTTATATACTTCCCCCTGGAGCCGCTTCCGCAGACCGACCACCGCTTCCAGCAGTTCGGTTCGGCCGGCGCCGACCAGACCAGCGAAACCCAGAATCTCGTTCTTCCTTAATTTGAAACTGGCGGACTGCACGTACTTGGGCACGGCGAAGTTTTTCGCTTCCAGGGCGATCTCCTCTTTCGCACTGTCGGCTTTGGGCGGATACATATCCTCGAGTTCCCGTCCGACCATCAGGTTAGCCATCTGATCTTCCGTGTAATCTTCCACCGGCCCCGTTTCGATATGTTTACCATCTCGAAGAACAGTAACCCGGTCGGCTATTTTCTTAACTTCATCCAGTTTGTGGGAGATGAATATCACACCCACATCTTCCTGCTTCAACTTTTCGATCATAGCAAATAAAACTTCTACTTCATCGCTGGTTAAGGACGAGGTCGGCTCATCCATGATGATGATTTTAGCATTTTTCCGGACAGCCTTGGCGATCTCCACCATCTGCTGATCGGAGATGCTCAAATCCTTGATCCGAGCCCGCGGGGAGACCTTGCAGTCTAATTCCTGCAGGATTTCCTCCACTTCCTGCAGCATCTGGCTCTCGTCCAGGAGCAGATTCCCTTTTAGTTCCTGACCCAGGAAGATGTTTTCCTCAACCGTCAGATCAGGAGCCAGGTTAAGTTCCTGGTGAATCATGATAATTCCACTCTTTTCTCCCTGAGCAATATCGGCAAAGCTTACTTCCTGACCTTCCAGAAAAATTTGTCCTTCCGTCGGTTTATGATAGCCGGAAATTATTTTAACCAGGGTCGACTTGCCTGCTCCGTTTTCTCCGATCACGGCGTGCACTTCGCCGGCAGCGACGTCGAAGTCTACGCTGAACAGGACCCGCACCGGGCCAAAATTTTTAGATGCATTTTTTACAGACAGTAGTTTATCTCCCACTTTTCACCCTCCAGACTTACTTACTTTTCCATCGATTCATCAAAAGCCAGTTCAGACGGGGCAAAGTCAATATCCCGTACGAATTGAACAGCCTCGCGGGCCCCGTACTCCCGATCCATTCCGCTATCTTCCCATTCGACCGAAAGCGGACCGGTATAGTTCATTTCGTTGAGTTCGCGAATGATCTCTTCAAAATCAACATCACCATGACCTAGAGATCTAAAGTCCCACCCTCTGCGTCTATCGCCAAAAGGTAGATGGGAGGCAAGAATACCGGACTTACCGTCCAGGGTCACGGCAGCATCCTTCATATGCACATGATAAATTCGATCGGCAAAATCCCGCAGGAAGATTTGAGGATCAACGCCCTGCCAGATAAGGTGGCTGGGGTCGAAGTTCAGGCCAAATGTATCCCGATAATCGAAGGCCTTCAGTATCTTCTCGGTGGTGTAGTAGTCAAAAGCGATCTCGGTGGGATGTACCTCTAAAGCAAATTTAACTCCATACTCATCGAATTGATCCAGAATTGGAGACCACTTTTCTGCTACCCGAACGAAGGCCTCATCCACCATCTCCTGGCTGGTGGTAGGAAACGAGTAAAGATATTTCCAGATCGGCGAACCGGTAAAGCCGGTGATGATCTCACAGCCCATCTTACCGGCACCCTGGGCCAGCAGTTTCATCTGGGTAACCGCCCACTTCCTAATCTCTTCCGGTTGACCGGCCAGCTCGTCAGGCGCGAAGTCATCATACCGTCGATCGTAGCTGGCGGAAACACACTGACCGATTATGTGGCTGCCGATAGCCCAGCAGCCCAGATCGTACCGGGCCAGAATTTCCTTTCTTTCCTCGATATAACCATCATCGTTAACCCTGTCGGCATCGAAATGATCTCCCCAGGCTGCAATCTCCAGGCCGTCATACCCCATATCAGCAGCAAGTTTACACATCTCCTCAAAAGACAGATCGGCCCACTGGCCGGTGAAAAGTGTTACTGGTCTACTCATTATATTACCTCCTTGCAGATATTAGTTAAAATCCATCCATTTCGAATCTTTCCGGCTGCTTTCCACACATTTTTTCACGAATTTAACCCCTCGTAAACCTTCCTCTAATTTAGGATAATCAAATTCAGCCGGATCGATGCTGCCCTGCTCCTTCTTAGCCTGTACTGCTGCAGCGAAATTACTATAGATATTAGCAAAGGCTTCTATATAACCTTCCGGATGGCCGGCTGGAACCCTGGTATTAGCCTGGGCTGTCTCCCCTAAATACTCGTGTCCCCGCGAGAGGATCCGGGGAGCCTGGTTCAATCTGGTAAATTTGAGGTAATTGGGATTCTCCTGCTCCCATTCCAGCGAACCCTTGGAACCGTATACGCGGATCTTTAAACCATTATCGTGGCCGATGGCTACCTGAGAAGCCCAGTACATCCCACTAACTCCATCTTCGTATTTAACCATAACCTCACCGTTATCGTCCAGTTTCCGCCCCTCGACGAATATATCAAGATTGGCGCTGAGCTTTTTGATCTCGCATCCGGTCATATAGCTCACGGTATGTTCGATATGACTGCCGATATCGCCCATGCAGTTAGATATACCTGCCTGATCCGGGTTGGTCCGCCAGGAGGCCTGCTTGTTATCGGCTGGTTCGGCCAACCACTCCTGCGGGTACTCACCCATGATCACGCGAATTTCTCCTAATTCGCCCTCCTCAATAAGATGCCGGGCTTCTTTGACCATAGGATAGCCAGAATAAGTATAAGATACACAAAAAAGGGCTTCATTTCTCACTGCTATTTCCTGCAGTTCTTCTGCTTCAGCCACGGTCGTGGTAACCGGCTTATCACAGAGAACATTGATACCTTTTTCTAAAAAAGCTTTGGCAATCTTATGATGGGTATGATTAGGAGTAGTAATTGAAACAAAATCAATGCCGTCCTCCCGCTCTGCTTCCCGGGCCGCCATATCCTGGAAATTATCGTAGAGACGGTCTTCATCCATGCCCAATTCCCTGCCTGTGGTTAAAGTCTTTTCGTATTCTCGGGAGAAACTGCCGGCTACCAGCTTAACCTTATCATCCAGCCTGGCCGCCCGCCGATGAACCTCTCCGATAAAAGCTCCAGGACCTCCGCCTACCATGCCGTAACGTAAATGAGATTCCTTCATAATTTGCCTCCTTCATGTAGTAAAGTTTTATTTTATAATAGCATGCAGTTTTGTAGTTGTCAATAATTTCAGAATAATATAACAAAAAGGTAATCTTCCATTTCTTCAGAGATGAGGCAGACTAAAAACAGGGAAATTTATCCTTGATGTACAATTAGATTATTAAGACATTATTAAAAAACCTAAAATCATTTATTAAAGGAGCCGATGCAATGATTTTCTATAACGGCAGAATATTTACAGCTAATCCAGACCAGGAAACAGCGGACATGATGGTGATAGAAGATGGCCTAATCACCTGGGTGGGAATCCAGAGCGACTTTCCTAACTCAGCCGAAACTATTATGGACAAGCCCTCTCATGAGATGATAGATCTCAAGGGCAGGCGGGTACTGCCAGGATTCATCGATATTCACATGCACGCCAGCTATCTGGCCCGGGATACCAAAAAAATCGCCTGTCTCCCTCCTAAGATTACTTCCATCGAAGACCTGCAGAACAAGGTCAGAGAAAAGAAAAATAAGCTGCCGGCCGGGGAGTGGATCGAGGGCTGGGGTTACGATGAAGGCAAGCTGGCCGAGCGACGAGCTCCTACCCGCCAGGACCTGGATCAGGCAGCCCCGGACCACCCAGTAGTCATCGGGAGAACCTGCAATCACATCGCTGCAGCTAATACGAAGGCGATGGAACTACTGGGGTTCGATCAAGCCGACTACCCCAGCGGGATCTTCAAAGAAGATGATAAGCTCGAATTATACTCCCGGATGCCCGGCAAAACCCTAGAAAATGATGCCCGGCTGCTGGCCGATTCCAGCCAGCATCTCTTCGCCCACGGGATTACTACTATCTCCGAAAGTCTGGCAGAAAGGCATCCCCGGGATAATTATGAAATGTACGAAAAAGCAGTAGAGATGGGACTGCAGCAGCGGGCCCTTCTCTACTACAGTTGGGCCAACCTGAAGGCAAACAAAACCGGGGATAAGGTGAAGAAAATCGCGGCTTCCCACAAAAACAGCGCCGGTCAACTTCAACTTGGCGGGGTGAAAATCCTGGCCGACGGCAGCGTCTCCGGCCAGACCGCCTGGGTGAACCACCCCTACCTGGGTTCAGAGGACAACTACGGCCTGCAGACCACCAGCCAGGAAGACCTGCTCGAGGCTGCCGAGTTCGCCCGGGAAAATGATATCCAGTTGATCGTTCACGCCATGGGCGGCCGGGCCATCGATTTCGTGCTCACTACCCTGGCTGAACTGGACAACTGGCTGGAAGAACGGCCTTCAATCCGCGTCGAACATGCGGCCATGCCCAGCTCGAAAGCCCTGGAACAGGCCGCCAGAAACGGGATAGCTTTCGTCAGTCAGCCGATCTTTCTCTTCGCCGAAATAGAGAGCTACCTAAATAATCTGGGAGCAGAGCGGACCAGAACAACCTATCCTTTCCGCTCCATCCTGGCCGCCGGTGTAAATCTCGCCTTCTCTTCCGATGCCCCGGCCACCGCCTGGGCCAAACCGGCAGATCCCTTTACCGCTCTTAAATCAGCTGTTTCCCGCCAGGCCTATGACGGCACCGATACCGGCCAGGCTGAACGCATCGATCTGGCCACCGCTATCCGCCTCTATACAAAAAAAGCCGCCAACATCGCCGGGATCCCCGGAGTCGGCAGCTTACAATCTGGCTGTAAAGCTGATTTCATCGTCCTGGATCGGGACATCTTCTCCCTGGCCTCAGAGCAGTACGATGAAGTAAATGTCAGCGCAACTTATTTGAACGGTGAACTCGTCTATCAAAATTAGACAAAAACCGGGAGGTGTCTGACACTTCCCGGTTATCCTTATATTTACTCGGCAGCATCAAATAACTAAGCCTAAATAGCTTTCCTGAAAATTAGATAGCAATTCAAGGTTTTCTGATTCTGAAATACGGTCATTTTTAACTTTCACTGCAGTTTCACTGGCTTTTTTCTTCTCGTCACTACCCGGTACTACTTGAATTTTAAACATCATTTTGATTACCTCTTTCTTTTAAGTTATAGCGTTTAATTAATAAACAATGTCCTAATTTTGAAATGACTTCAAACCCAAAAGATAAGCACTTAAACAATGACCAGTTATAACGACCGACCAGGCCCAGCAAAACCTGTTTACTCCCAGCGCCAAAATTTTATCGTGATTATAAAGGTCAAGATCAACCAGAGTAAAAGCATGATCATGTTTACAGATAAGGAATAATTTCCCGGTACCCCTACCATCACCCTGCGTAACGAGTCTGCTAGATATGTCAACGGTATTATTCTAACTACTGGGTGCACGAAATCAGGCATCATTTCCACCGGGAAAAATATCCCGGATAAAAACATCATAGGCAGTTGAACTATCTGGGCTAAACTACTGCCACCTTCCATACTATCCACAAAGCAGATAAGCATATAACCAAGACTAACAAAGGTTCCAGCCCCCAAAAGTACTACCGGTAGTATCTGTCTTAAACTACCCTCCAGATTGATGTTAAAGACGATAACTGCCAGGAAGATAATTATCCCGGTCTGGACCAACCCCACTAAAAGACGCAATAAGATTTCACTACTTAATAAAACATTACGGGAGAGAGGAGTAATACTGAGTCCTCTGATTATTTTCTTCTCACGCAGGTTTAAAAACTGAAGGGCGCCAAATAGCCCCACCTGCATCAAAGCCATTGCCAGTATTCCAGGCAATATATAAGAAAAACTAATCTCTTGCCCCTCTGTATTAAATATTAGCCCGAAAAGAAATATAAAACAGACAGGCAAAGCGAAGGTCCAAAAAAGCCCGCTCTTATCCCGTAAAAACTCTTTTGAGTTAGCTGAAAAAATCTTTACAAATGAGTTCACTCTCTAATCTCCTTTCCTGTGAGACTAACAAAAAGATCGTCAAGGGTGGGTTTTCTTAAATTTAAATTTTTCAGAGGCTTACCAATTTTATTAGCAAAAGCGAAAAGATCAGTTATTGTCAGCACAGCATCCATGGTATAAAGTAATATATTTTCATCTTCATTTAATTTCTGGCCAGTAACACTAGCAAGAGAAGCTAAGGAGCCAATCTCTTCTTCAGTAAAAGAGGGATTCATAAACTCAATAGCATCTTCTTCAAAATAATCTTCAATTAAACTTGCCGGAGTCCCCTGGGTTATTACTTCTCCCTGATCTATAATTATAATTTCATCACATAATTGTTCTGCTTCCTCCATATAATGGGTAGTAATAAATATTGTTTTACCAATTTCTTTTAACTTCTTAATTACCTCCCAGAGATTTCTCCGAGCCTGGGGATCCAGGCCTGTGGTTGGCTCATCCAAAAATATGATCTCTCCATTGCTAACTACCGCCAGAGCTACAGCCAATCTATGTCTTTGCCCGCCAGATAATGATTCAACATAAACCTCTTCTTTACTTTCAAGACCAACCATTTTAATAGTTTCTTCTACAGAAAAAGGATCTCGATAAAAACTGGCAAATAGTGAAACCAGCTCTTTTACTTTTAATTTATCAAAAAGAGCAGGTGACTGAAGCTGAACTCCTATTTTTTCCCGCAATTCCTCTTTATCATTTTCTGGATCTAACCCTAAAATTTTTATCTCTCCACTTTCTCGAGAATGTAAACCGACCAAGGTCTCTATAGTTGTCGATTTCCCGGCCCCGTTAGGCCCTAACAGGCCAAATATTTTTCCTTCTTCAACGGTGAAACTTATCCCATTAATTGCCTTAACATCGGCAAAATATTTACATAGATTATTTACTTCTATACATTTTCTTTTCATTCAGACACCTCCACCGTTTCTCTTATATATTTATACTACCACTATAAACAAAAAAAATGATCACCCATAATTCTTAAACTGGGTCATCATTATTTACTATATTAGCGGGTCATCATTATTTACTATATTAATTTCTTTAAACCTAAGTTTCGAGCAAGCCATTTTTTACAGCATAAAATGCAGCTTGAGTTCTACTGTTGACGTTTAACTTTTTAAAAATATGAGATACATGGGTTTTAACAGTATTATCACTTATATATAATTTTTCAGCAATTTCAGTATTACCCAATCCCTGACCGAGCAATTTTAAAATATCTATTTCTCTATCAGTTAAAGGTTCAATCAAATCACTGACTTCCTCCTTTTCAGTCTCCAGCTCCTCGGTAACGTTATTTAAAAGTGCTTCTTTAACTTGATTTCCAAAATAAGATCCGCCAGTATAGACTGCTCTTATTGCCGCTGCCAGTTCATTGGGATTGGCATCTTTTAAAAGATAGCCCGCCGCTCCATAACTTAGCAGAGAATAAACATTATCCCAACCTCCATTACTGGTTAAGACCAGAACCTTGACTGCAGGCCACTGCTTACTTATTATTTTAGTAGCTTCTCCTCCACCTATCCCGGGCATCTGCAGGTCCATGATAACCACATCAACCTGGGTATGACTTTCTTCTAAAAAATTCAGTACTTCCTCTCCAGTGCCAAATTCTCTAATAATTTCAATATCGTTAACCTTATTAAAGTATAAGCATACACCCTGCCTAAAGAAAGGATGATCATCAACCATAACCACTGATATCTTTTTCATATTAATTCACCTCAAATAAAGATTAAGTTTTACAGCATTAATTTGATAGCTTGTTTTATCACTTTTCCAAAATTTCAAATACCGCTCTAATCACA
This sequence comes from Bacillota bacterium, assembly GCA_051745085.1. GTDB lineage: Bacteria > Bacillota > Halanaerobiia > Halanaerobiales > Halarsenatibacteraceae > Halonatronomonas. Next base: position 13,244 of record JBNJDR010000039.1, read on the forward strand.
GTCCCCTTTTCTGGCCGAGATTCAATCTCCAGTTTGCCATTGTTTTGAAAAGCTCGGGTTTTCATATTGCCCAACCCCTGGCCCGGTTGGGAATTATTTTTAAAGCCTACCCCATTATCAATAATTGTCAAAAATACCTTGCCTTTAATTTCTTTTAAAAAGACTTTAACCTGATCCGCTCCGCTGTGTTTGTGAATATTAGTTAATGCTTCCTGAAGAATTCGATATGCTGCCAATTCCTGTTCCGACGTCAATTTTTTTACATCATCAATATCATGAATTAATTTTATATTAATTCTCCGGGCAAAAAGCTCGCTCTGAGATACCAGAGCCTTATATAGGCCTTTACCTTCTAAATTCGTCGGTTTCAATTCAGATATCACATTCTTTAATTCCTGTAAACCTTCCTCGATTGTAGCTTCTAAGTGATTTATTATATAAGTGAAATCATTATAATCGACTTTATCCAAAACCATTTGCCTTAAAGTATGGATGCTATAATTCATACCGTGGAGGCTTTGAGAAATTGAATCATGCAGTTCTCTAGCGATTCGATTTCTTTCCCGGCTCACAATCAAATCTTTGTTGGCTCTTTTTAGTTCTTCTTCTTTTTGGGTAACCTCAGTGATATCAGAAATTACGCCATCTATATATAAAAGTTCACACTGTTCAGAAAAAATCCCCTGTCCTTTTTCAAAAATATATTTTATCAAGCCCTCGGCATCTCTGATCCGATAATTCACCAAATATGGTTCTTTTGCCGCAATATGTTGGTTTATTATATTATCAACCCTAGCCCTATCTTCCTCATGAATTATACTATTAAAACTGCGATTTTTATTGTTAATAAAAGCCGCAGCAGGATAACCAGTAATGTTTTCTATGCAGTCACTTATATAAATCATCGACCAATTATTCTGAAGCTGACAGCGAAAAATGACATCGGGGATATTAGAAACCAAAGTCCGAAATTGTTTTTCTCTTTCCCCTAATTCTTCCTTGATTTTTATATATTTAATAAGCACATAAGAAATACTAACAAAAACAGGTATTGCAAATACCTGAATTAGTAATCTAATTAAAATAGTGGAAACGAGCTCATTGTTAAATTCCAGATATAACACAAAAGACATAAGAAAAGCTTGAGTAAAAATTAAAGTGGCTCCAATCACATAAAATAATTTCAAAAACATTTTATTCTTATGTTTTAAATATTTCATTAAATATCCCGGCAAAAACCCTCTTAAAATAGTTATAATCGTAATCTGCGGCAAATAAGGCCCCAGAGGATGAAGTAGATGGCTGATGATATCAGTTGCTCCACCAATCAATGCTCCCCAGAATGGCCCCAGTAAAATACTTCCGATGATAGCAGGTAAAGCCACGAGATTAATGCTTATCTCCGATAATTCTCCCAGGGAAAAACTGAAAGTATAGACGTACTTTGCAATAATTCCGAGACTAATAAGCAGTATTATCATTAAGGTTTTATCCTGTTTAGTGTTCATCTTAATTGAACTCCTTTGCTGCTAACCTACTTTTATTACAAACTCTGCAATTACTAAACCCCTCTGCTCTGTTTTGGAAACTCAAGTTTTAGATAATTAATTACTGCTAAAACCAGGAAAATAATCGACAAAATGATATAAAATATACTCTGATTTTGATCTATAGGCATATTGTATAAAGGTTTTAATAAACTACCTAATCCAACTGAAAAAAGAAGGGTAAAAGCTTTAAAGAACATTACAGGAGCAAAAATATAACCCAGGCTATTGTTCTTTATCATTAAGAAAGCGCTAATAAGAAAGGCTGGCAGTACGAATACCATATCTAAAATATAAATTGAAAATGCAAATTCTATTTTATTTCCCGTTCGCATTAAAGGTATAAGTTCACCGATCCAGAGCATATAAAACAAGAGAGGAATAAAGATTAAAAGAGGCAGAGCAATAATAATATACTATATATTTTTCTGCTTTTTACAAATCTCCTTCTATCTAGCCGATTTTTATTGACAAAAACAGGGAAGTGTCTGACACCTCCCGAAAATTAATTGAGGTAACCTTTCTAAAACAGCCCCTACAATACGTGCCATACTACGTTCGTCCAAAAGTGGATACCCACCGCTACTAAAAAACCATATCTTCTTAAATAATAAGCGGCAAATAATGAAACGATACCATTCATTACAAGAAGTTCAACGATCAAAATTTCAGGTAAAGCCTGGATAGATTCTACTCTAATTAAATACATTATTGAGGGAAAATGTGATACAGCAAAGACCACTGCTGATGCTACAGCTACAATCCAAAAAACGAGATCGAAATATTTCTTCTTAAGTATTTTATAAGAAATTAGCCAGACCCAAAAAGAAATAAAAACAACCGAAATAGAACTTCTTCTCCGATTCCCGCCGTGATAGAGGCTATTAAAGATGTAGGAAAAGCCGGATGCGGCAATCTGCCAAAAGAGTTATAGCTACTAAATATCAAATCCAGCAGTATTAATAAAAGTCCCAGACTAAGTCCTGTCAGAACTGGTTTAATGAATCTTTGAAAATCATTAACGTCTTCATCCCAGATCAAGGCAAAACCGATTTTTTTCGAGAGAATCAGAACGATGTAGCCCAGGCCTCCATAAATAACCAGCATGATCAAAGCATTCACTAAGCCAGCATGAGTGGATTTGCTTTTCATTAGATATCTCTCCTACATATAAGTGCCTGCAGTTAGAAGTAGTATTTAGCGCTGCAGCCTCATTTCTATTTCCTGGCCATCATTCCCATACCGATAAAATCCTGCTCTCTCATAAATTTTTAAAGCCGGTAGATTAGCCTCATTGACAGTTAACTTAATATAATCTTCTCTATAATTAAAATTAGACAGACCAAAGCTAATTCCTGCCTCCAAAAACTTTTGGCCGAGCCCCTGCCCCACCAGATCCGGGTTAAGCGCCAACCCTATTTCCATAATCTTATCATAGAAATAATATTCAAATAGACCAACTAAAAATTCATCATCATAGACAGCAAACCCCTTACAATCTGCCGGCCCCCTCATCTCTCCAGTTGCTTCATTATAGCTATCAAAATAGGGCTGGACATAAATGCTTTTAACTGCACCTTCATACTCCCAGGAAGCAATTTTTTCAATACTTTCTAAATTCATCTCCACAAAATTATATCCCATAAATTAATTCTCCTTTGCTCACCTTATTTCGACATATCTCGGGAGGTGTCTGACACCTCCCGAAATAAATAGCTACAAATAATAAAACCGATGGTTCTGGCCCAAACTCCAGAGAACCACCGGCTTAAATCCGCGAGGTACCAGCTGTCCTCCGATTTTATCAAACCCGAAACACAACTGTATTTTATTTCTTTTTTACCAGAGCAACCCTGCGATTCTGGGCTCGCCCTTCCTCGGTCTCGTTTGTAGCCACCGGGGCCTGAGGTCCAACCCCACCGGCGACCAATCTATCTGCAGAGATGTCATACTCTTCTACCAAGGCCTTAACCACTGCATCAGCCCGGCGCTGGGAAAGTTCAAGGTTGTACTGAAAGCTCTTAGTGTCGTCGGTGTGGCCAACCACATACAGCTCTAAATCCTGGTGTTTGCGGAGCAATTGGGCAACCTCTGCCAGAATCGATTCCGACTCAGGACTTAATTTAGCACTATCGTACTCGAACTGGATCTCCCTTAAAGTTACCTGGCCGGTCTGGTGAAGATCTTCGTACATAGTCTCAACCGTAACCTTTTCCGCCTCATCACTCTGCATCTCGATAATATCTGCCTGAATCTTAACCTTATTTTTATGCTCAGGAACTACACTGCCGCCGCGATGGATATAGAGCGCTAAAAATACATTTTTTTCAGGCGTATTCAATCTGGCCGCCATATAATAAGGTTCGTTGGGGAAAGAAAGATACATGCCC
>JBNJDR010000040.1:0-17128 GCA_051745085.1 Bacillota bacterium
CCCAGGTATTGAGAAAAGAAATAATCTAACTGGCTGCGGGCCTGCTGGGAAGTAAAGCCGGAAGAAAATTGAGCATAATAAAGATCGATCCTATCCTGTCGGGAAAGCCTCCGGGTGAAGGTTGTAACCGGCAGATAAACCCGGCGATCCAGATTGCCCATGATACCCTGGCCTTTCTGCTCCATCACCCCGATCACGTTGAAGTTTAGGGTTCTGCCCCGATGAACCAGCCTTACCCGCTGGCCTAAAACATCCTGATCAGGAAATAATTCCTCGGCTACACTGGATCCTAATATGATCGAGTTTCTAACCTCATCCAGATCCGCCTGGTTTAAGAACCGGCCCGCTTGAGGATCGTAAATATTTACAATAGTAAAATCCGGGGTAGTCCCAACCGCTGTGGCCTGCAGACTGCGGTCCCCCCGACTTAAGTTTACAGAGCTCGATACTTCTGGAACCACATTGGTAACGCCAGGAGAATAACTATCGATGTACTCCGTTAATTCTAGCGTGAAATTTTCGCGAGGATCTGTCTGAGTCTGTGTGGCTCTTCCGGCAGAAAACCCTGGAGTGATCCAGATCAAATCGGACCCCAAACTCCCGATCTGGGCAGTTACTTCCTGCTGAGCCGAACTCCCGATAGAGACGATAGCGATAACGGCTCCTACCCCGATGATTATACCGAGCATAGACAGAAATGTCCTTAATTTATTAGCCTTTAAACCCCGCAGGGCTATCCTAATGGTCTCAAGGATCATGCTACCACCTCGTCCGCAGATACAAGGCCGTCCCGCAGATTGATTATCCTTCGTGTCTGCTCAGCTATCTCAGCTTCATGGGTGACGATAACAACCGTATGACCCTGATCATTTAACTCCCGAAATAAGTTCATTATTTCATTGCCGGTGGTGGTATCCAGATTCCCGGTTGGTTCATCTGCTAAAATCAAAGAGGGATTATTAACCAGGGCCCGGGCTATGGCTACCCTCTGTTTCTGGCCGCCTGAGACCTCATTAGGTTGATGATCCAGCCTGTGGCCCAGGCCTACTTTCGTTAACATCTCTTTGGCCTTCTCTTTTCGTTTTTTTCTGCTTATTCCTTTGTAAATCATCGGAACCTCTACGTTATGCAGGATGGAAGTCCGGGGGAGAAGGTTAAACTGCTGAAACACGAAACCGATTTGTTCATTGCGAATAACCGCCAATTCATTATCGTTAAGGCTTCCTACATCAGTCCCCGCCAGAAAGTACTTTCCCGAAGTGGCCTGATCCAGGCAGCCCAGTAGATGCATCATGGTTGATTTGCCGGATCCGGAAGGCCCCATAATCGATACAAATTCTCCATCTTGAATCGAATAACTAACTCCCTTAAGAGCTTCCACTTCTATACTACCGTTCTTAAATACCTTGCGTAAGTTCTTTACCTCTATCATTTTAGCTGCCCCCAGGTCTTCTGTCGCCGTCAGGAGGACCAAATTGAATATCCAGGCTGTCATCCATGTTAGCTCTTTCAGAGTATTGATAGGCATTAACCAAAATGTTTTCGCCTTCACTTAAGCCGGAAACTATCTCTGTTCTTAAGCCATCGGTCAGACCGGGTTCCACCTCTACCTCTTCCGGCCTGCCCTCGGTATCAACTTTAACAACATAAGACCGACCTGCCTCAGTAAAAATAGCTGTCACCGGGACCACGATCTCATCCTCTACCGAGGCTATTATTATTTCTACATCGGTTGTATATCCGGGCCTGAAAGCTTCATGATATCCCTCCATGGTAATTTCAACAGGAACCACGACCACGTTATTTATGATCCGGGTGATCTTTTTAACTTCAGTTAATACCCCGGGGAAAGTTTCATCCGGAAGAGCGCTAATTTCAATCAAAGCTGATTGGCCGGGTTCTATCTGTCGACTGTCTCCTTCATCTACGTTTAATTTGACTAGATATATGGATTCATCCAGTAACCTGAGTACCTGATCACTGGCATTAACCCTTTCCCCCACTGCAAGATCAAAGTCTACCACTTCTCCGGAAATTTCTGCTTTAAGGGTTCTATCAGCCAGGTCTTCTTCTGCAATCCTTAAAGAAGCTTCTCGTTCTCTAATCTCTGTTTCAGTTCCGTTAATTAAAGCACTCTGATAGGCATTGCGGGCCTGAATAAGGGTCAGTTCTTCCTGGTTCGATTCCAGCTTCACCAAATCAGCTCCCGCTTCAACCATATCCCCATTTTCAACGAATATCTCAACCACTTTACCGCCTCTGCTGAAGTAATGGCCCCGGTCATGCAGGGGGCTGAGATCACCACTGGCGGTTATCGTCTTATTAATATTACCTTTCCCCACCACCATAGCTTCTAAAGGACCGTGGGTGATCCCTTCATCTTGACCTGCAAATAATTTGAAATATCCTCCAGCAGCAATGATCAAAATCACCGCTGCCAGAATAAACATCTTCTTCTTAGTCATTATCTGTCTCCTCCAAATTCCAATTGCTTATCTTCCGTTCGAATTCCAGAAGCGAAAGCATTAACTCTAATTGCTCCTGCTCGTAGTTTATGCTGTTAGTTTCGTAATCCAGACGGGCATTTTCTAATTCCAGAGAATCTACTGCTCCCCGTGCTTTAGCTTCTTCCTGCCGCAAAAAATTCAAATGACTGATCTCTTCATTGATCCCAGCATCTTCAAGTTCACCGTACCGGGTTATGAGCCCTTTAAGCTCATTTTCAAGCTCCATTTCTAGGGCAAACTCCAAATCTGCTATATCCTGATTGATGTTTTTTATTTCGGCCTGTAATGATTCTTCTTCCAATTGATCTGAACCACCATCATATAGGGGATAATCCAGGCTAATACCCACCTGCCAGCTGCCTTGATTAAGCTCGCTGGACCCATTAATATTCACTTCCAGACCGGATTCCTGCTCAAATATCTCTAGATCGGCTTCAGCCTGAGCCAGATCCAAAAGAAGACGACTGTGTTCCAGAGAATTAGCCTGCCGCTCTACTATTAAATCTGCTCTTTTTTCCCAGTAATCATCTAACTTAGCAGTTAATCCAGCTCCATTACTTCTCGCGTCTGTTTTAATCTGAGCAAATATCTGTTGATGTTTCCCGTATTCTAAAGTATCTTCTATACCCAATTTCCGGGCAAACTCATCTTTTAAAGTAGTGATATTACGCTTGATATTTCTTAAGTTCCTCTCCGCCTGGCGCCGCGACAGCCTGGCTTCTGCTAGATCAATCTCCCCAGCTTCTTTAAGTTCTACCTGCTTTTGAACCTGCTCATATCCAGTATCTGCTAGTTTAAGCTGCTGCTCACTTATCTGCCGCTGCTGCTGCAGATAATATATTTCTGCGTAATCACCAATGAGTTGTAAATATAATTCACTTTTAGCCTGATCTAACTGCAGCCTGGCTAGCTGCAGATTATCCTTAACCTGTTGATAATTTCGAGCCATTTCTGAATTCGTTCGGGGCCAAAGGCGGTAGTTAAAGCCAACCTGCAGCTCCCAGTCCTCCTGCAGATCTTCCAGAGCAAACGGCTCCTTATCCGATAAGTTGAGTTCAGAATTGATCCTAAAGCCCGATAAAAAGGCTCTACTCCCGGCTGCACCCAGACTTATATTTTCAAACTCACTCAGATTATCATCAGGTGCGATAACTTCATTCCCAGAGCTAACCGACCTTTCCCCCCGATCATAAGATGCAGATAGGTCAAACTGCCAGCCGGCCCTGGCTTCAATCTCAGCTAAATTCCTCTCCAGGTCTTCAACCGATTTTCTTTCTGTTCTCAACTCAGGAGATTTAACTAATGCTTCAGCAAGAGCCTCCTGTAAAGTTACGTCCTCAGCCTGGATCCTAATAGACCCTGCAATAACCATTACCAGGCCAAGCAGAATAATACTACTTGCCTTTATTGTTCCAAAAAAATTAAGTGGAGATAACCGAAAATATTTCATCTAACAGCACCTCCAGCTCAACACCCAGCATATTCTGCAGTTCAAAATACGCGAGGAGATAATTGGTCCTGGCCTCATCAAGCCGAAGTCCTGCCTGGTGATATTCTACTTCCGCTTCTTCCAGGGCGCTGGCCGAAACTAACCCGGCCTGCCTCTGTTCCCGGGTTATCCTCCGGTGTTCCTCCGCCTGCTCGAGATTATCTCTTGCTAGTTCCACCTGACGGTAAGATTGCTCTACCTGATGATAGCGTTCCAGAGCGGTTTCTTCAACATCCTCTCCTACCTGGGTTAATTCTAGCTCGGTCAGTTCCAGAGAGTTCTCCAGTTCTTTCAATTCTAAATCCGGGGTCTCCACCGCTTCCGCCCGAGCCAAATCTATCTCCGCTAGATCTTTTTCGATTTCAGCCGCTTCCACCTGGAAGCTCTCCGATAAAGCTGCTGCCACCGCTTCCTGAGTTGACGGCATCTCCAGCTGACCAACCGGTTGAACTTTAGAAGTTAACTCTGGTAACTCTTCTAAGCCGAGGCTGGCACTAAAGACTCTGGCCTGCTGCTCTAAGTCTGCTTCCAGGGTGATAACATCAAATGCGGCATTGTTATAAGCTATCTGCTGCTGCAGCAGTTCTATCCGAGAACTCAAACCCTGCTCAACCTCCTGTTGAGTGTTCTCGACTTCCCGGCTAGCCAGATCCCTCTCCCTCCGAGCAATATCCAGTTCCTGGTCCAGGTTCACTATGTTTTGATAATCATTAATCAAGCCCAGGTATATAGAAACTCTGGTCTGTCTATTGTTTTCCTGCGCTCGATTATAAGCAAGCTCTGCCGATAACTCTTGATACCGCGATTCAGATCTCAAGTTACGGGCCAGGTTCATTTCATATCTCAACCTGGCATTGTCCAGGGTAACTTCAGCAATTTGAAACTCTATATCGTTAGCTTCAGCTAATTCTCTTGCCTCCTGCAGCGATAAGCCATTAGATTGGGCAGCCACCTTTAAAGGAAACATTAAGCTAAATACCATTATCCCAATAATTACAAAATCCATTAATTTTATTTTCGCATTAAATCTCAATAACATCAGCCCCTTCAATTTACTTATATTAATACAAGTATTATATTACTATTCCCTATAACTGTCAAGAAAACAGGACACATGTTGCCTTACCTGATTTTATATTATATAATCTATATAAATGAAGTATAAACTAACGAGGTGAAAATTTTGAATAGTATCGATTTAAATATTGTAGTTAGAAATCTTCTCGAAATCTTTCCGCCCCTGATAAAAAGGATCAAGCGAGTAGATTTAATGAAGGAGTCAGAGATAACCCCAAGTTCTTTTCGGATACTTAACATTCTCTATTATCACGATAACCTTACCCTTTCTGATATAAGCCGCCTTAATACGATGTCCAGCTCCAACTGCAGCCGGGCGGTAGATGAGTTAACCGATCTCGGTTATACCAGCAGAAAAAGAGATAAAGAGGATAAAAGAAAAACCCGAATTTCTTTAACAACTCAGGGTACCAATTACGTAGAAGAGGCTCACAATAAAATAGCTGCAGAATTAAAGAAACATCTATCCGTGCTGGATCCAGAAGATCTCCGGATCTTACAGGATTCTTCCAGGAAAATTCACTCGGTTCTTTCTAAATTAAATTCTATAGAAGAAAATGAGTAAATAAAAAAGCCCGAACCCCCAGAAGTTTATCCTCCGGGGGTTCGGGCTTTATCTTAAAATTATAAATCAAGGCTAACTGCAGCCTGGATGCTGGAACGGTTGCCTCCAGGAGCGATACCGCCGGCCAGGTCAAGACTGCCGCCGACAAAATTCAAGCCAAAGCCAGCTGTAAATACCCGCTGACCGTCTGATTCGCGATAAGTTCCTCCTCTAATAGTAAGCAAATTTAAGAGCATATCATTTTCTACCCCCAAATACAGGGTAGGCTCACCTGCCCGACTTACGGAGAAGCCGGGAAAGTTATCAACATCAGCAACAAAAGTCGTTCCAATAACAGGGGCCCGCAGTGCGACACCTACTCTTCCGCTCCGGGGCGGAATGTAACTTTCTTCTCGCAAATTCGAACTTTCTTCCGTCCAGCCGGAGTTGATATACTCATAAGACCTTTCCCTGGCCTGAAAATTAAGCTCGGCTGCCCACAGATTTTCAATCATAATTCCCATCCGCATCATCGGCGTCAATTGGACCATAACCCCAGCATCTACGGCAAAACCTGAATCTGCTGCCTGCCATTCTTTCTGAGTAGCCGAAGTTATCGTTCCGTTTTCCCTGGCAACATCGAGCAGATAATCTCCCCGGGTTATCTTTTGATAACGCAGATTTATACCATAAGAAGCTAACCCAATTTCTGCTGGTAAAGCTGCGATCTTCCCGGAAAGTCCAATTCGTCCATCCTGCAGCATTTGATATTCGTAATCAGCATAATCCTCTCTCCGTTCGCCTTCAATTATAGATTGAAAGTGCCCGCCCGCTCCAGCAGAACCTAGCTTGAAACCGAATATCCCCTGTCCGGTTAGGTTAACATCTTTGGGCAGTGCTTCAATAAAAGCCTGAGGATCATCTGCTTCAGGAGAAAACCGGTCGATACTTTCTGCCAATTCTCCGTATTTAAAAATATCATCTGAAACAAAACCCCCACTGGCCAATAACCCTAATTTGCCTGACTGATACAAACCAGCCGGATTAAAAATAAGTGCCGAAGCATCATCACTTATTGCTGTAAAAGCACCCCCCATTCCATAAGGACGGGCGATAACATCAGCTGAAGTTAACGGTTGTAGATCTTGAGCCAGAAGACTTCCCGGCCAGAGCAAAAACAGTAGTAAAACAGCGATAATTATCTTCCTGGTTTTATGCATCTATACCCCTTCTTTCTTAATCGCCTACTTAAAAAAACCAACACCTTAATTAATAAGATTTAATTAAACCTTTGAGATACAGCCCAAACTCTTCTCCAATATCATCCCGGCGCAGAGCAAATTCAACTGTTGCTTTAAGGAAACCCAATTTATTCCCCACATCGTACCGATCACCTTGGAAATCATAAGCCTCAAGCGGGCGCTGTTGGGCCAGGGTTTTTAAGGCATCTGTCAACTGAATTTCCCCACCTTTGCCCGGTTTGGTTTCCTTTAAGATGGGAAAAATATCTGGTGTTAAAATATAACGCCCCAGCACAGCCAGATTAGAAGGAGCTGCTTCAGGTTCAGGTTTCTCCACCATATCTTTAACTCGAGCCCGCCGCCCGGATCTCTCACTGTAAGCAACGGCGCCATATAAAGATATATCTTTCTGAGCCACCTCCTGACAACCAATTACAGGTGCATCCATCTTCTCTGCATGTTGAATCAACTGCGCTGTCACAGGAATCTCGTTCACAATTATATCGTCGCCGAGAAGTACAGCAAAGGGTTCATCCCCCACAAATGTTTCAGCACATGAGACCGCGTGTCCCAGACCCAACTGTTCCTTCTGGCGGACGGAATGAACGGTGATCATATCAGAAATTTGCTTAATTCTATCCAGTAGTTGATCTTTTGATTTCTGCTCTAAAACATATTCCAGTTCCATATCATGATCAAAATGATCTTCAATACTTTCTTTGCCTTTGCTGGTAATCAAAAGTATCTCTTCTATACCTGAGGCTACAGCCTCTTCAACTACATACTGAATCGTAGGCTGATCAACTATCGGCAGCATCTCTTTAGGAATCGCTTTTGAAGCCGGTAAAAGCCTCGTCCCATAGCCTGCTGCTGGTATTACCGCTTTTTTTACTTCCATTAGTTAAAAGCCCCCTTTAGTAAATTTATTATGGATTTACAGAATGCTAATACCAGGTGAAAAATAAAAGAGCCGGTCAAAATGCACCGGCTTATTTATTATATACAGTTTATATTTCATCAATTAAAGCCAGAAATTCTTCCTGTAAACTTTTCAGCCTCTCCGTGGAAACTTCATCTTCATCGGCTCGAACTGCAAAATAAAATTTAAGCTTAGGTTCAGTTCCCGAAGGCCTAACAGTTATTTTACTTTTATCTCCCAGGATAAACTGAAGTACATTGGATTCAGGTAGATCGATTTCTTCTTCTGCATCAGTGCGGCAGTCTCTGCTTATCCCCCGCAAATAATCCTTGAAAACAACAACTTCCTTCCCTGCGATTTCAGGTGGAGCCTCATCCCGCAAGGAATTTAAGATTCTAGCTATTTCTTCCTGCCCTTCTTTTCCTTCCAGACGGAAAGAATGCAGGGTTTCTTTATAATACCCATATTTTTCTCTCAACTCATTCAGTTTCTCTAACAAGTTCTTATCTTCCCGCTGCTTATAATACAGAGCCATGGTAGCCAGAAGAGCAGCTGCGTTAACAGCATCCTTATCGCGCACATAAGTTCCAGTCAGATAACCGAAGCTTTCTTCAAAACCAAAGAGGAAATTCCGGTCTGTATCTTCCATTTCTTTAATCTGATTACCTATATATTTAAAACCCGTTAAAACATCATTGACCTCGCAGTCATAAGCCTCGGCGATAGGCCTGATCATTTCTGTAGATACAATCGTTTTAATGATGACCGGATTCCCGGGTAAGGTCCCTTCCTTTTGATGCCGATGCAGTAAATAATCAGCCATCAAAACTCCGATCTCATTACCGGACAAGGCGGTAAATCCCTCACCATCCTTAATTAAAGCTCCCAGGCGATCTGCATCTGGATCGGTCGCCATGATCAAATCCGGTTGATAATTTTCAGCTAATTCTAAAGCCAGAGTAAAAGCTTCTTTTTCTTCCGGGTTGGGACTGGCAACGGTAGAAAAATCTGGGTCAGGTTCAGCCTGGCGCTGAACGACCATCACTTCTTTAAAACCTAGTTTAGCTAAAAGCTCTCGCACTGGTTTATTACCGGTTCCATGAAGCGGAGTAAAAATTACTCTAATATTTTCTCCAGCTTCTGCTGCCAGTTCAGCATCGGGGAGAACGTTTATCACCGCTTGCTGATATTTTTCATCCATCTCTGGACCAATAACTTTTAAAAGATCCTCCGCTTCAGCTTCTTCTCGAGTTTTCCTTTTTATAATAGAAAATTCATCGATTTCATTTATTTCCGCTATTACTTCCCTTGCTTTACTGGGAATCAACTGACACCCATCACTGCCATAAACCTTGTAGCCATTATATTCTGGCGGATTATGACTTGCGGTAATCACAATTCCTGCTTCTGCTCCTAAATTTCTGACCGCATAGGACAGTTCAGGGGTCGGACGAAGTTCAGCAAACAAATAAGCTTTAATTCCATTACCAGCTAATACCAGGGCTGCTTCTTCAGCGAATTTTCTGGAATTATGCCTGGAATCATATGCGATAACAGCACCTTTAGAAGGTCCATTATCACTGTAATTTACAATATAATTAGCCAGCCCTTGAGTTGCTTTGCGGACGATATATTTATTCATCCGATTGGTGCCGGCTCCCATCTTACCTCTCATACCGCCTGTCCCGAACTCCAGATCCTTATAAAAACGATCTTCGATTTCTTCTTCGTCTTCTTTGATGTTCTCCAGTTCAGCTCTGGTCTCTTCGTCAAAATAATCATTAAGTAACCAGTCACGGTATCTCGACATGTAATTCAAGGTTAATCCCCCTTTGTTTAACATAAACTCTAAAAAACAATTGCTTTAATTAAACTATATTTTTTATTTAATCTCAATTATACCATAAACTAAATCTACTTTCAGCTAGCCGGATCGAAAGAACGAATGACCTCAATTATTCTATCTATATCCTCTGTGCTTACAGCAGGATGCACAGGTAAAGACAGCACTTCCTGGCAGGCTTTTTCTGCGACTGGACACTTATTTTCAGCATAACCTAATTTTTTATAGAGCGGCTGCTGATAGGTCAGGCGCGGATAATGAATACCATATCCGATCTCATTGGCCTGAAGATGTTCGATCAACTTATCTCTATAACCTTTTTTTATTCTAACGGTATATTGATGATAAACATGTGACCTATTTTCTGCCACTTCTGGCTGTTTAAGCCAACTTAGGCCGGATAAACCTTCGGTTAATAAAACGGCATTTTCTCTCCGCCGCTGATTAAACCCATCTAATTTTTTTAGCTGCTCGAGGCCGATAGCCGCAGCTATATCGGTCATTCTATAATTATAACCCAAATCTTCATGATAATATCGATCGGTGAGGCCGTGATTAATCAGCAGTTCAGCCTCTCTGGCTACTTCATGATCTCGGGTTACTACGATGCCGCCTTCCCCGGTGGTCATGTTCTTGGTTGGATAAAAACTAAATATACCAGCATCACCTATGCTCCCAACTTTCTGACCATTATACTCAGCCCCATGGGCCTGGGCAGCATCCTCGATAACTATTAAACCATACTTATCGGCAATCTTCATGATCTCATTCATATCTGCAGACTGCCCAAAAAGATGGACGGGCATAATGCCCTTAATCGCAGGATCCTCCTGAATCTTTTCCTGGATTTTTTCAGGATCTATATTAAAAGTAACGGGATCAATATCTACAAAGACCGGGATAGCTCCACTGTATAATAGAGAGTTGCAGCTAGCAATAAAGGTGAATGGTGTAGTTATTACCTTATCTCCTTCTTTTAAACCACAAGCTCGCACAGCAACATCGAGAGCTGTGGTACCGCTCGTCGTTGGAATGCCGTGCTCAGCGCCCACAAAATCGGCAAATTTTTGCCCGAACTCTTTCACCCGCGGGCCGGAGGCCAGCATCCCACTATCTAGAACTTCTAAAACTCCTGCCTTTTCTTCTTCGGTAATTTCTGGATTTGCTATTGGTATCATCTGTTTTCCACCTTATTTATAACTTGCAACATTAAATTTTTTATATACCTGCTGCTGAATTTTTTTGGTTAACTTAAGGGCTTCCAGACCATCAGAGCCATTGATCAATGGACGAGTTCCGTTAGAGATGCAGCTTATAAAATGAGCAAGCTGCGATTTTAAAGGTTCCTCTTCACTGCTGTAAGTTTCTTCTAATTCATTTTCTTTCTGATAATCGGTACTGTCAGCCATCAAGCTCTTCTTACCTGTAACTACGATCTTACGCTGAAGGTAATCCAGCTCAATATAAGCATTAGTAGTGGTAATGGCCATCTTTCTGACCTTTTTCCGGGTAGATCTACTGGCGGTAAGAGTGGCAATCGCCCCGTTAGCCATCCTAATATTTGCCACAGCGTAATCCATATGTTCTTTGGAGTCAACCCGCCGGGCTGAAGCTGAAACATCCTGAATAGGCCCCGGGATCAGTGAACTTACTACATCTATATCGTGGATCATCAAATCTTGAATAACATCAGTGTCTTTAACCCGAGGATCATAAGGTCCCATCCGATGCACATCCAGTGCTATTATCTCATCCTGTTTCAATACTTCCGGCAGCGCCTGGATGGCAGGGTTAAACCTTTCTATGTGACCTACCTGGACGATCAATCCTTTATTTTTTGCTGCCTGTAGGATCATCTGAGCTTCTTCGACTGAATTAGTAATCGGCTTTTCAATTAAAATATGTAACCCTGAGTCAATAGCCTCCATCGCTAAGTCAAAATGTGTAGTGGTTGGAGTTGCAATATTAACTGCATCTACACTTTCCATAAGTTCTTTACTGGATTTAAATGCTTTAACCCCATAACTCTGGGCAATTTCCTGATTTACTTTTTGCTCTATGTCGAATACTCCTACCAGCTCGCAAATATGTTTGAGAGCAGCATAAGATCGGACGTGATTGCGTCCCATACTGCCGACCCCGATAACTCCTACCTTTAACTTTTCCATGTCTTTATATTTCCTCCTATTTTTAGCGAGAAATTCCTCGAGAACTACTTTCAATAAAAGCAGCTAACTCGACAATCTCTGCCCCATCAAATTCTGATTTGATTTTTTTTACTGCCTGCCCAATATTAAGTCCTGAATGACAAATATATTCATAAACCTTGGTCATAATCAACCTTAATTCTGGCCTGGAGCAATTTCCAGGCCCCACAATTTTAGCGGGATGACCTTCAGCTCTTAAAAAAGGTGGGACATCTTTTATTACCTTAGCAAAATCCACTATTTCTACCCCTCTGCCCAGCCGAACAAATTGATGAATGCCAACACGATGACCTACAATGGTATCTGAGCCGATTTCCACATGACCTGCCAGTTGAGTATTATTACCAAGTTTTACCCCGTCTCCAAGGAGACAATCATGAGCGACATGAGCAAAAGCAGCCAAGTGATTCCCGGACCCTATGATCGTGCTGCCACCTTCACTTGTACCTTTATGAATGGTAACACGGGGGCCGATATAATTATCTCTCCCTATTGTTAATTCTGTATTTTCTCCTAAATAGCCAGCATGCTGCGGGGGGAAGCCTAATAACGCTCCCCGAGCCAGGTGGTTATTGGACCCTATATGGGTCCTCCCCTGGATTTCTACCTCAGCTTCGATGACCGTTCCTGCCTCAACCACTACCCCGGAACCTATGATAGTACCAGGGCCTATCGCGACATCAGAAGCTACTCTAGCTTCTGCAGAGATCAATGCTGAACCTGCAATTAACTCTTGTTCTTTATGCTGCTCCATAATAAAGCGGCAACTCCTTTAACCAATAGTAGTGATTGACGAACGATAGTTTCTTATATACGCAATAATTATAACACAATTTAAAGCGAAAGGTCAAAACTAAAAGTAACAGCGGGTTCGAAAACGTCAACCTGGATCCCATAACTATAACAATCAAGCTGACGATGCAGACCGAAACCCATTTCTCCCCATTCGCTCAAATGGCGGTCATACCGCCCTCCGAAATTTAATCTTAGCTCAGATTCAGGCTGCGGGGTTTCCAGAGTAATATTCAGCTCGGGCCAGATTCTCTCCTGGATGGTTTTCCTGTCTCTATTCAAAGCAGGTTCCCCACTGCTCCAGGTTCTCTCCTGTCTCAGCGAGCCGGAAACGTTAAGCTTCGGCGAAAGCTGCTGTTGAAACTTCAAGCCGATTCCGGTGGTCATGGTTCCATACTGAGACCGAGAATCACCATCTACATAGTAATGCCAATTATAACTTCCGCTGGCTGCAACCGCCCATTTGGGGGTTATTTCTATCTCTTGTGACCAGGAGGGGTTGATTTCCACTTTCCCTGTAGAATAACCTTTTTCCTCCAGCCGGCCGAGGCCTGCCGCCATCTTAAAACCTTCAGGGAGAGAGCGGTTAAAAGTAAGGAACGGAAGATAGTTCAAATTATATCCGTCTCTGTAGCGAAGACTCCAGTTTAAAAAATTGCTTCCTCTCACCTGGTAACTATGCCTAGCCAAATTACCGTCCTGATAGTCCTGGTAGAAGCTTACATTTATCTCATCGGCCAATCTATCATTATAAGTATACTGCTGCCTATGAGCGGCCGTTTGAAAATCATAGTCATGTTCATATCTCAAATATAGCGGCCCGGGATCATAAGTCAGAGCAAGCTCCAGGGGGCGGGTAACCTCCGCTTGTCCCTGCTGTCCATCTGCGTATTCCTGTTTAAACTGCTGCTCTCCAGAAAGGATCAAATTTTCAGTTAGCTCATGCTCCCAGCCGGCAAAAACATATTCGGTTATATTCAGATTTTCTTCCAGATAATTATAACCGGTTTTGATTTGAAAAAATGGAGCCGGCGTGTAGGTTAACACAGTTTTGAACGACTCTTCCCAGGCCAGTTCCTCCTGCTCTGGATCCGGCTCATCGATCTCCTGCTGAAAATACTCAGTATCCAGTTCTAACTTTTCAGTAATTACAGTGCTATTTTCAGCTTCAATCCTGCTTCTTCCTCTCTGAGTATTGGTATAAAAGAATCGACCTGAAGTCCGATCAAATAACTGGTAAGCATATTCTAATTCTAAGAAAAGGCCTTTTTTACTATCATATCCTATTTCATACGTAGGTACAGGGGGAGATAATTTACGTTCCCCGGTCTCAGGGTCATCCTGGTAATACAGCACATACGAATCAAGACCGAAAATCCTCGTCTCTCCCCAATAAAAAGATACATCTTCAGCCACAACTTTATCATCTGGATGAATTATAACTTTTTCTGCTTCAAAGCGATAATGGGGATCCGGTTTGATACAGGGCGTAAAAACAGCCTGATCTATCTCGGTAAAGTGCTCTTCCTCCCCTGTTAGGGAAATGCGGCGCCCGCTGAAATATAAATCTTCTACTTCACTTTCAGCCGTAAATATTTCCCCCTGGCCAGTTCTGTAATTATAGATCAACCTTTCTCCGGTTAGTTTATCTGTTTCGGTCTGCAATACTAAGGGTGACCCCTGGGCATCTATTTGATTGCGGGGAAGATATAAAGTTAGCTTCTCCGCTTCCAGCTCAAGTCCCGGAGCGGAAAAGAACACCTCGTTCTCGGCAATTAATTCCTGATTTTCATAATCATAATTAATAACGTCTGCATCAAGTATGTACGGATGCTCGGCAGCTTCAACTGCCGGGAAAAAAATTAAATAACAAAAAAGTATCATGCCAACTACCAAACCGGATAGTTTATTATTAACCCCTGACTCCATCATTAATTCAACCACCTTTCCAGCAGTGACCAAAAAAAAGACCGGACGGGGATTAAAATTCCGCCGGCCGGTTATATCTACCCTACAAAATTAAATTAATACTAAAAACGAATCTTAAAGCTAGCCTGCACATTAGATTCTGCCTGCTCAAAATCAGCTATCCCGCCATTCCCTGAATTTAAACTGTCCATTAATTGATACCCGACGGATAAGCTGCTGGTGTCAGTAACGTTTAAATCAAGGCCGACATCAAATTCCCAACCGCCTTGATCCTCCAGGGCATCTTCTAATTGTTCCAGATCAAATAACTTATAAGATGTGCTCAGGGTAGCTAATTCTAATAAATCAACTTCTAAACCAGTAATAGTCTGCCGCATATCTGCAAAATTATCTATCTGATAACTGGCCCTAATATTACCGATATCATCCTGATATTCCAAACCAAATACTGTTGAACTCCCTACCGTAGGGGTAAAGATATTATTTGTAATATAATCTGCCGAGAAAAGCAGATTTGATCCTGGTTGATACGAAAACCCTAACTGCCCTAACTCGTTAACCTGACTCATGTAATGTTCTTGATTGAGCTGACTGGTTTCTCCCGAATTTATATCCTGCCCGGGAGAAGTGGTGTCTCCGCGCTCAGTATCAAGGTCATTTGAGTCTCTTGCCTCCGCTGAAGCAGCCGCAACAGTAGAATCTTCTTCAGAATTGGTCAGCTCTAGAGCCTCTTCCTCTTCATTAGAACCTATATTATTACCACTAAGATAAGATGAAGACCTCTGGCCGAAACCAGCTCTTAATGTGGTATTTGAATTCAAGGCATAAGATAAATTAACCGTGGATAAACTTTCTTCCAAAGAAGCAGTTGTATTTTCTTGAAAGTCAGCAGAGACATAAGTGCCGCTGCCTAAAGGTAATTCAATCCTGGATTCTTCGTCTCGGTTAAGCTGGAGAACCTCTCTCAAATCAGAAGTTCCTCCCTGGGAATCACGAACCATTGTAAATAGTTCTTCCTGCTCATATTGTTCTTCGCCAAAGCGAGATGCCAGCGCAAAAAGCTGTTCCTGCCCTTCATCAGAAAACTGGCGAAATTCATCAGAAGGTAGTTCTAGCTCCTGGGTATCCAGGGCAAAAATCTGTCTAACATCGTTACCGTTAAACCTGTTCATCCAGGTTTCAACACCGCCGATACTTTCTGCCTGAGCAGAAGTAGAGACAAGAAATATTGTTAATAAAAGAATAAATATAAGTGCAGTAAAACTGTCTTTCCAGCGCATGACACTCACCTCCTCCTAATTATTCATAGTTGTTACTTTGATTATAGCAAATAAACGCAAAGAAATCCAGCATATTGCAAGAAAATTTAAAGAAAGCCCCTACTATTTTTATAGAGGCTCTCCAGCCACCCCCAGGGTAATCGAAATATAAAAGATCCCTTGATTTATATCTCCTTTTAATTAGGTATTATTCCTCATTTTCAAGATCTTCTATAAGGCTTTTCATTTCATCGATCTCTTCCCGCTGGGCCGCTATGATCTCATCAGCCAACTCTCGAACCCGGGGGTCTGAAATATTTGCTCGTTCACTAGTTAAAATCGCAATCGAATGATGTGGAATCATGGCTTTCATATAAGAAGTATCATCAACCGTGGTCTGGCTCCGAACTAAGAATAAGGAAATTCCAAATATTATTATAGCTGCTATAACGATCCCGATATTCCAGCGGAGATTAGTTAGCATATGCAGCATAAATCCCAGCATAACCATAGCCATTGTCGCTCCCATTAACAAAGCCATATATGCTCTTGTTTCACTAAAAGTAGCATGAGCCATCTGAAACGTATTTAAATACATCAAAAAGAACATCACAACCGTAGAGGTTAAAATCATTCCAGCAAATTTTAGATAATTCTTTTTCATTTTATCCTTTCCCCCTTCCCTTATTCTTTAAAAAATCGAATACCTAACTTATTCAAGAATATTTATGAGAGAAATTTATACCCAAGAATCAAGGGCAATCGCAAATAATTCATCCTGCTCGTATTTTCCTTCGCCGAAATGAAGTGCCCGTACCTGATATTCACCTCCTTTTAATTATTCATAATTATTAATTAAATTATAGCAGATGTTCGTAAAAAAATCCAGAATATTACAAGAAAAATAAAAGAAAGCCCCTGCTATTTTGCAGAGGCTCTCCACCAATATAATATTGTTTAAACTAACTTAATTCTTTACAAAAGTTCCGTGATCTGTTTCTACAGGGTAACCAGCTTCCATCCAGGAGTCAAAACCGCCATCTAAGTTAATAGGACTATATCCCATATCCTGGAGTAATTTAGTAGCTATAGTAGAGCGCCCTCCAGATTTACAGACAACAATAAACTCTTGATCCAGCTCTTCTACATGGTCGCCGATTCTAAAAGGTACGAGACCAAAGTTTATATGAGTTGCCCCTGGAATTCTCCCGGCTTTATACTCATCCTGGGTCCGCACATCAATAATTACGTACTCTTCACCCATATCCACTTCCATCTGCAGTTCCATCGCTCCCATTTCTGTAATCTCAGGCTTATACTC
>JBNJDR010000041.1:0-16837 GCA_051745085.1 Bacillota bacterium
CTACTACCGTAGCTTCAGCTATTATCTTAAATTTAGCTACAGCCAGTCAATATATGGCTATCATAATCACCGGGAGAATGGTTATACCCGAGTATCGCAAGCAAAAACTTTTACCCCGGGTTCTTTCTAGAACTCTAGAAGATTCTGGTACTGTATTTTCTCCATTGGTTCCCTGGGGCTTATGTGGAGTCTTTTTTGCGGGTACCTTAGGTGTTCCGACTGTTGAGTATATTCCCTTTGCTTTATTGGGCTATCTTGTTCCAATAATAGCTGTTATCTACGGCTTTACCGGTATAGCGGTATGGACTGAAGATGATATTGAAGATGAAACAGCTTATAGTAAGAATGAACAAACAGCAGAACTTAAATAATTTATACTATAACTACAAAGGTTGACGAGGGGTTGATTGAAATAGATAATAATGCAGACTTGATATTATATAATGCTGAGATTATTACCCTCGATCAGGAGAGGGAGCAGGCCGAAAAAGATCATGATTTTCTTGATACCATAGTAATTAAAGACGGTAAGATCGCAGGTACAGGTAAATATAAAGATCTGCAGGACGATCTTAACCGGTCCATGCAGAGAATTGATCTGCGGGGGAAAACGGTTGTGCCTGGCTTTATCGATTCCCATGTTCATTTTATGCAGACCGGTTTGAATAGGTTATTTGTTGATCTCCTTCAGGTAGAAAGTAGAGAAGAAATGCTTGCAGCTATAGAAGCTAAGGTAAAAGAGACTGAACCAGGAGAGTGGATTTATGGGGCAGGTTTTGATGATAATAAGTATGAGGGGAAAAAACCTCCCACTAGATTTGAGATCGATCAAGTTGCTCCGGATAATCCTGTCTGGATGACCAGGGTCGACTATCACTCCTGCCTGATGAATTCGAAAGCCTATGAGATCTTAGACTTAGAAGATGAACTGGATCAGCTAGAAGGTTTTGATAGAGACAGTTCAGGAAGGTTCAACGGTACAGTGAGAGATGAAGCTAATTCACTTGTCCGGAATAGAGCTCTAGATTTGATTCCCAACGAAATGCGCCTGGAAGCTATGGAGATGGCTACACAAGAAGCTTTACAGGCTGGAGTCACCACAGTTCACAGCATGGAGGGAGGTAAATTATTTAGCTCAAAGGATGTAGATGTACTCCTGGATAAAAGGGAGGAAAACCCCCTTTATATCGTGGTCTTTGAACAGACTACCAACGTAAGTCAGGCGCTGGCTAGAGGGCAGAAACGGATAGGCGGATGCATTATCCTGGATGGATCCTTTGGTTCTCGAACCTCAGCTTTGTTAGAACCGTATACTGATGATCCCTCCACCCGAGGAAAGTTATATTATACTCAGGATGAAGTGGATGAGTTTATTATGGAAGCTCACAAAGCCGGCCTCCAGGCTACCATGCATGCTATCGGAGATCGGGCGATAGAGCAGTTGATTTCCGCCTATGAAAAAGCCCAGGCGGCCTATCCCCGCGATGATGCTCGCCACAGGATAGAGCATGCAGAGTTGATTACCGATGATCAGATTAAACGAGCCAGCAAGTTGAATTTGATCATTTCTATGCAGCCTGCCTTTGAATATTTCTGGGGTGGACTTGATGGTATGTATGGAATCCGTTTGGGTGAGGAAAGAGCCAAAAATACTAACCGCTATAAAGATATCCTGGCAGAGGGTTGTTATGTTACGGGGGGTTCAGATAGTGATGTGACCAGGATGAATCCAATTTTGGGTATTCATGGAGCTGTCAACCATTCTAACCCAAATAATAGTGTCTCAGTTGAGGAAGCCATGAAGTTTTTTACCATTAATGCGGCTTACTCGGTTTTTGAAGATGACATTAAGGGGACGATCACCCCAGGAAAGCTGGCCAACTTAACGATATTAGATCAGAATCCTTATCGGGTGGAACCTGAAAAAATAAAGGATATAAAGGTGTTAGAAACCATTATCGATGGCGTTACTTACTATCAAAATGACAAATAATAAGGATTAAAATATTGATCGAATGAACCAGGCTGCTGTTATAGAGCCTGGTTTTTTTAATAATTATTAACCTAAATTTAATAAAATCTTTAAAATTTAAAGGATTATCTCTCTACACCGAGTATTATATAGTTATAGGAGTATTTTATTTCCTGATTTATCTTTAATAATACAAATCTAACAGCGGAAGGAGGATAGCTTAAAGAAGCGAGAATCGAGGAGTAATTAGCGAATGTAAATTAAAAATAAAATCGAGGAGGAATAAGCGAGAAATGAGAAAACTAACTATTATAGTTCTTGTATTTGCCTTTGTATTGTCGATGAGTGTAGTTTCTTTAGCTCAGGAGGTGGAACTGAAAGATCCGTGGGTATCTGAAAAACCTCAGGGTGAGCATGGAGGTACCATTGTTTCTACCCTGCTTTCTGATCCAAAAACTTTTAATACAATAATCGCCAGTGAAACTTCATCTACTGATATCACCGATGGGCCTATGTTTGAAGGACTAGTAACCAGACACGGCGTTACCACCGAGATAATTCCTATGTTAGCCCATGATTGGGATATTAGTGAAGATGGCACAGTATATACTTTTTATCTACGCGAAGGGGTTCAGTGGCACGACGGTGAACTCTTTACAGCTGATGATGTAATTTTCACTTTTGACGTTATTAGTGATGAAGAGATTCCCACCAGTACTCGCAGCGTATTACAGGTTGACGGGCAGTTTCCTGAGTATAGAAAAATAGATGATTATACAGTAGAATTTGAAGTGCCCAAACCGTTTGCACCATTCCTAAACTCTTTGATGACTTTTATTATTCCTGAACATAAACTTCGGGAAGCATATGAAAATGGCAACTTTACGGAAGCGTGGGGGATCGATACAGATCCAAGCGAAATCGTTGGTACCGGTCCATTTATGTTAGTCGATTACGTAGCAGGCGAACGTGTTGTTAAGGATGCCAACCCCAATTATTGGCGCTTGGATCCCGAAGGAGAACGTCTGCCTTATCTGGATAGATGGGTGAGAGTTATCGCCGGTAATATGGAAACCCAGGCTCTTTTATTCCAGAACGGTGAAACCCACTTCCATGTGATTCAGGGTAGAGATTTCGAGCGCTTCGAAAGAAATAAGGATAGAGGCGACTATGAAATAATCGATGCAGGACCTACTTTCTCTACTAATTTCTTAGTTTTCAATTTGAATCCGCGGAATCCTAATTTAGAAGAAGAGCCCTGGACATTAGAGTGGTTCGATAATCTAGAATTCAGAAGAGCGATAGCTCATGCCATGGATAAAGATACGATGATCAACCAGGCTCTGGCTGGTTTTGGTTCTCCACAGTGGAGTCCTGTTAGTACACCCAACCAGGTCTTCTTGAATGAAGACGTAAGGAAGTATCCTTATGATTTAGACCGGTCTAGAGAACTGCTGGAAGAAGCCGGTTTTGACTGGGATGATGATGGTAATTTAGTTGACTGGGAAGGCCGTCAGGTTGAATTTAATATGACCACTAATGCCGGTAATTCTACCCGGGAAACGATCATGAATATTATCGCCGATGATCTCCGAGATCTGGGCTTAACCGTCAACGCTACCCCGATCGAATTTAATTCGATGGTCAATCAGCTGATGAACGAATTCGACTTTGATACTATCGTTATTGGCCTTACCGGGGGAGTCGAACCGCATAGTGGTTCTAACGTCTGGCCTTCTGATGGACCTCTGCATATGTGGAATCCCAATCAAGAAGAACCCGCCACCGAATGGGAAGCAAGAATCGATGAGATTTTTGCAGAAGCGGCTACCACGTTAGATACTGACGAAAGAGTAGAATTATACGGTGAGTTCCAGGAAATCATAGCCGAGAGAGTACCACTTATCTATACTGTTGCCCCTAATAGTCTGTACGGAGTTAGAAATAATCTTGAGAATACAGAAGTAACCGCCTATGGTGCAGTAACCTGGAACCTATATGAGCAGTTCCTTGCTTATTAAAGTCCGGTAATTTTACAAATAACCACAGGAAGGGGGGAGGTTCCTCCCCCCTTCTATTTTTTTAGCATTCATATTTTATTTTACTTAATTTTTCAATTAAAGTAGTTGTGGAGGGAGTATTAATCGATGAAAACTTATGTGCTGAGGAGAATATTATATGCTATACCTTTACTTTTAGCTATCTCTTTATTTTCATTTTTTATAATGCAGTTATCACCAGGTAATTATTTAGATCAAATTAGGATGAACCCAGATATCTCCCGAGAGGTATTGAATACTATGGAGTCACAGTTCGGCCTGGATAAAAGTGTCCCAGAACAGTATGCCCGCTGGCTAGGTCAGACCCTGCAGGGCAATCTAGGTCAATCCTTCGCTTATCGGGTTCCGGTGACCCATATAATTGGCACGAGGATAAAAAATACCTTAATACTTTCCTTGGCGGCGATGTTCTTAGCCTGGGTGGTTTCCATACCTGTAGGTATTTATTCAGCTACCCATAAATATACCTCCGGGGATAATATATTTACCAGTTTAGCTTTCGTAGGTTTATCAATTCCCAACTTTTTCTTTGCCTTATTACTTTTATATATTATAGTAGCGCTGGACCTTCCCTGGCCTATTCAGGGTATGACCAGTATCATGTACGATTATATGTCGCCATTTGAACAGCTTATCGATGTTTTAAAGCATTTAGCAGTGCCAGCCGTCGTACTGGGTACGGCCAGTATGGCTTCATTAACCAGACAGATGAGAGGTCAGATGATAGATGCAATGACTTCAGATTATATTAGAACTGCCCGCTCGAAGGGGCTAAGAGAGAGAGTTGTAGTTTACAAGCACGCTTTTAGAAACGCCATCAACCCGATGATCACCATCTTTGGATTTCAAATTAGTGCGCTGCTCGGTGGTGCTGCTTTAACCGAGGTGGTTACTGGTTGGCCTGGCTTGGGATCTTTAATGTTGAACGCAGTTCGGTCGAAAGACTTATATCTAGCTATGGCTGGATTATTGTTAGGAAGTGTTCTTTTAATCATCGGTAATTTAATCGCAGATATTCTATTGGCTGTTAGTGATCCGAGGATAAGATATAACTAGGGAGGAGGGAGAAATATGAAACCGATTGAACCTAATGAAACTACAAAAGAAAGAGCGCAGCAGGCAATTAAGAGAAAGAAGGAATTTTCGTTTTGGAAAGAAATGTGGCGGCGTCTGCGCCGGCATAGAATTGCTATGATAGGTGGAGTAGTAATAATCATATTATATTTACTGGTCATTTTTGCCGGGTTTTTAACTCCCTATCATCCTAATAGGACTTTTAGGCAGCATTTCTTCCATCCTCCCACCAGGGTACATTTCAGGGACGAAGATGGATTTACCCGTCCTTACGTGTACGGCACAGAATCTGTAGGATGGGCCCAATATGAGATCAACGAAGATGAAAAATATGAGTTGAAGTTTTTTCAACGGGGAGACCCTTATTCGTTTTTAGGATTTATTAAAGGTAACATCCATCTCTTTACGGTTGAAGATGGAGGCCGATTATTTTTACTGGGAAGTGATAACTACGGCAGGGACGTTTTCACCCGGTTATTATTTGGAGGCAGGGTTTCCCTATTCATAGGTTTTATTGCCATATTTATATCTACTTCTATTGGACTGATAGTTGGAGGTATATCTGGTTATTATGGAGGATGGGTTGATGAGATCATTATGAGGCTGGCGGAAGTGATAATGTCGATACCAGGCTTTTATCTTCTCCTGGCCTTAGCGGCGGTCATGCCCATTGACATGCCTTCGACCACCCGTTTTTTCTTCATAATTACAATTTTAGCTTTTCGCGGCTGGGCAGGTATGGCCCGTGTGATTAGAGGTATGGTTTTATCAGCTAAAAATGAAGAATTTGTTCAGGCGGCCAAAGCTATTGGAGCTTCCGATAAGCGGATAATAGTCAAGCACGTTCTGCCTGTAACTACTACTTACGTAATCGTTAGTGCGACGGTCTCGGTGCCCGGTTATATCATCCTGGAGTCCGGTTTAAGTTTTCTGGGGCTGGGGATTCAGGAACCTTCAGCCAGTTGGGGTAACATGTTAGCGGCAGCTCAGAACATTACGTCGATAACCGGCTTCCCCTGGTTATTGATTCCAGGGTTTATGATCTTTATCGCCTGCCTCAGCTATAACTTGTTAGGGGATGGCTTGAGAGATGCTTTAGATCCAAAGTCAAATATCACCTAAATAAATACTATTTGATAATAAAAAAGTTCCAGGCGCAGAGGAATCTGCTGCCTGGAACTTTTGAATTTATTCGTGGGTTAAACGTTAAAGCGGAAGTTACAGATATCGCCATCGTGAATCAAGTAATCTTTGCCTTCTACCCGGAGTAAACCTTCGGAACGAGCAGTTTTATAGGATCCCGATTTGATCAGATCCGTAAAGTCTACTATTTCTGCTCGAATAAAACCTCTTTCCATATCTGAATGGATTTTTCCGGCCGCCTGGGGGGCGGTGGCATTTCTTTCAACTGTCCAGGCTCTCACTTCTTTTTCTCCAGCGGTTAAAAAGGTGATTAAGTTTAACAACCTATAGCTAGCCTGAATTAAGCGGTCGAGACCGGAATTTTTAACTCCTAAATCCTGCAGGAAGAGACGAGCGTCTTCCTGATCTAATTCAGCAATATCCGCTTCGATTTTCGCACTGACAGTTATAACTTTTGCGCCTTCTTTTTCCGCGTATTTTTCTACTTGATGGACAAATTGATTCGTATCTTTACTTAAATCTTCTTCATTTACATTACAGACGTAAATGGAAGGTTTAGCTGATAATAACTGCAGCTCTTTTACCAGCCGCTGGGCGGTTATATTGAGATTCAATTGGCGTATATTTGTTCCTGTTTCCAGGTTTTCGATTAACCTGTTAAGTTCATTCAGTTCTTCCTGAGGCTGCTTGTTACCGCCTTTAGCCAGGCGTTCTGTCTTCTCTATCCGTTTTTCTATAGTAGCCATATCTGCCAGCATTAATTCGAAATTTATCGTCTCTATATCCCGGATGGGGTCGAGGCTGTTATTGACGTGGGTGATGTTATCATCGGTAAAACATCTTACTACTTGAGCGATCGCATCAACTTCGCGGATATGAGACAAAAATTTATTGCCTAGTCCTTCTCCCCGGCTTGCCCCTTCGACTAATCCAGCGATATCCACAAACTCAATCATGGCTGGTGTCTTTTTTTCGGGTTGATACAGGTCGGTCAATACTTCTAATCTTTCATCCGGTACGTTAACAACACCAATATTTGGGTCAATAGTACAGAACGGATAATTTTCAGCGTCCACCTGTACTTTTGTAAGCGCATTAAACAATGTAGATTTTCCTACGTTGGGTAAACCAACAATTCCAATTTTCATTTTTTCCTCCTATTAATAACCGTATTCCTAAAACTCCTTTAGTATCATAACTTAATTTATGCAAATAATCAAGTAGGATGGGTATATATTTTATAATTCAAGCTTCACAAAGTCTTCTGGATTTAAAAATATTCGGTTATAGGAGAGAGACCAGTGGAGATGTGGTCCTGTAGAAAAACCAGTAGAACCTACTAAGCCTATCGTTTCTCCCTGTTCTACGATATCCCCTGCGGATACTTCTAATGCACTTAGATGGAGATAAGAGGAATATATATTCCAACCGTGATCAATAATTATCGTTTTACCTGTAGCCAATAAATCTGCTGCTAAAGTCACTTTACCTCGGTTTGCTGCAGCCACGGGAGAACCGGTCGGGGCAGCGATATCGATACCGTTATGGCGGTTAGCCATTTTTTCATTATGATAGCGGGTGGCTCCGAAACTGGTTGTTACCCGGCCTTCCAGGGGCCAGATGAACGGCTCGTTCCAATATCTTGTAGAGGTAGTGCCAGCCCTTGCTTGTTTGACTAATTTTTGATCTCTTTCTAATCTAGCCTGGCGGTTGGGATCGGAAGGCCTAACTAATTCTTCCTGCTCTTCACTAACGGTCAAGTAACTTTCTTCAAACTTTCCAGGTAAAAGGGTTACATCTTCTTTTAACCAGGTTCTACCCCGACTATCGACGATGGTCAGGGTGTAATCACCCGAGTTCCACCAGTAGGAAAGCGGCAAAACAGCGTAACTATTTTCTTCTTCTTGATAAAAAGGAAAGCTGGCTCCGTTAATTAAAATTTCTCCTCCAGCAAGGTCGGAATGAGCCTCAATTGTAATTAGGCTGCCCTGGGCTGCGCGGGAGCTACTCAATTCTACATCAACTGTCTCAGCCTTTGCGCCGATCAGTAAAATACTTATTAGAAAAGCCGTAATCAATAAAGTGCTCTTTACTCTTAATCTACTATTGGTGGCCATCGTTTCAAATCCTTTCTTAAATGAAGGTATTTTAAATTTGATAAAGAATTAATCTTTATAAGGATATTTAGTAAGAACTTTATTTATATTTTACTTTGTTATAACTATAAATACAAGACAAGTAAGGAAAGAGGGGGATATTATGTTATTAACAACCACTGATTTAAAAAGAGATTACGAAGCGCTGGGGATGGTTAGAGGAAGTAAGATGGAGGCCGTTCATTTAGGGAAAGATATCGTGGCCGGACTGCGCAAATTATTCGGAGGAGATGTCAAAGAATATTCTGGTCTGTTAGTTGAAGCTAGAGATAATGCAATCGCCGAGATGATGGCTGAGGCAGAGGAAATGGGTGCTGATGCTGTGATAGGGGTACGGTTTGCTACTTCTACTATTACCTCTGGTGCTGCTGAAGTAGTTGCCTATGGTACGGCAGTAAAGTTTTAGGTGGTATAAGTGATTTTGTTAAAATTATTCACAGCCTTCTTTAGAGTAGGAGCATTGAGTATCGGGGGTGGTTATGTTTTATATCCTTTAATTGAAAAAGAAGTGGTACATAATTATCACTGGCTTACAGGTGAAGAATTCGTGGAATTCACCGGGATAATGCAGGGAATTCCCGGAGCAATTTCAATCAAATACGCTACATTAACCGGTTATAGGACAGCAGGGGTACCAGGAGTTCTGGCGGCCAATTTAGGGGTTATTCTTCCTCCGGCGATAATTATTATTTTATTGATATCTCTTATGACCCAACTTCGGGATTCGCCTTATTTTTCTAGCTTTCTTAAAGGGATTTCTTTTGCTACGGTAGGTTTGATAGGATATTTTCTGTATAATTCAGGGAACGTTCTTGACTGGAACGTTACGGGAGGCATCATTACGGCAGGAGTATTTTTATTGTTGCTTTTAACGTCGCTTCACCCGGGAGTGGTAATTATTGCTGCCGGCTTGTTTGGAATATTTTTGTTTTAGCAATTAAAATTGGGATCACATCATTTGATGTGATCCCAATTTTTTTATTAAACCGAGTGTTCGCTGTTTGGTTTTTCTACCGTAATAAATAACTGAGAGAAGAAAGGAAGATTATTTTCCCAAATCTTTGTGAATTCGTTTGTGCTGAATGTTTTATTTCCGGGATTTTCTCTAGCCACTAAAGCCGGTCCAGCTTCTGGGTCGTAAAAATACATTTCATCTTTTTCATTATTATACCCAACTAAAACCATGTAATGCTGCCATTTGAGGCCTTCTCCTACCAGGACTATAACCGGTATCTGCTGAGATGAAAAATATTTGATCTCTTCCAGTCCGCCGGTTCTTGCTGTGGCCAGCAAATTATTTTTTTGAAAATGGGAAAGAAGTTTATGCGGGGGTACTCCGATATCAAAGGGCAGATTGTATGCCATTTCTTTGTATATTTGGGTTCCAGCTGCCGGTTGACCGTAATAACGTCTAATAAAGGCTGCTGCGTAGCCAGAACACATATTGTATCCCTGTTTATCAAAACTATTCGTTTCCAGATCTAAATTTAAACTATAATTATCTGGATTAAGGACGTTCATGCCCAGATGAGTGGACGTTGGTAGATAGTTTTCTAAAGATAACATTGGAGCTGATAAAGCTCCAATGAAGATTAGAGCCGCAATAATGGGCAAAGTCACTAGAAATTTAAACACCAGCAACACCTCCATATTACAAATTGATCACATCATCTTCACACTTTTATCACATTTATTATAACATTTATTTTACTAAATAGCAATATATTAGGTTTACGCTTCTGATTCCAACCATTTGGTTAACTTTTCGATTTGCTCGGTAGTCCTTTTGGGAGCCGGTCCACCGTAAATATCTCTCCGCGCTATAGCGTTTTTTAAATCCAGCCAATCGTATATATCTTCTTCGAACTTAACTTTTTCGTCTTCCACGAAGTTATTTAAGCTAGCTAAATTAAGCTCTTCCAATTTAATTTTATTCTCAACAGCGGTATTTACTATTTTACCGGCTATTTCATGGGCACGTCTAAACGCCACGCCTTTGTCAGCCAGGTAATCTGCTATCTCTGTAGCATTTAAAAACCCTCTTGAAGCAGCCTGGGCCATCTTATCACGCTGAAAAGAAATAGCTTCTAAAAAGTCAGGTAAGATTTCCAAAACTTCCTGGAGGGTTTTAACTGTATCAAAAAGACCTTCTTTATCTTCCTGAAGGTCTTTATTGTAAGCCAGAGGGAGTCCCTTTAAAGTCATAGCCAGCCCTGCCTGGTTTCCAAGCACCCTCCCTGTTTTACCTCTGATTAATTCAGCGACGTCGGGATTTTTCTTCTGCGGCATGATGCTGCTCCCGGTGGACATCTCATCATCAATTTCGATAAATCCTACTTCCTGGCTGTTCCAGAAAATAATTTCTTCGGCCAGGCTGCTTAGGTGTAACATTATATTCACTGCTGTTCCCTGAAAATCCAGGACAAAATCTCTGTCGCTAACAGAGTCTAATGAGTTGGCGGTGGGACCTGTAAACTCCAGCTCTTTAGCGGTCATTTCTCTATCTAAAGGAAATGTGCTGCCTGCTAAAGCCCCCGCCCCTAAAGGGGAGAAGTTATGCCGGTCTATACAATCCTGTAATTTCTCGTAATCCCGCTTTAGCTTCCAGGCGTAAGCCAGAAGGTGATGGGCCAGCGTGATCGGCTGAGCTGCCTGCATATGCGTATAGCCGGGCATAATTGTATCTTTTTCTTGCTCAGCTAGAGTAATTAAAGTTTTGATTACCTCTAAGAGCAGGTCGGCAATTTCATCGCTGTTATCTTTGAGATATAGTTTGATATCCAGGGCCACCTGGTCGTTTCGGCTCCGACCAGTATGCAGCTTACCGGCAGCTTCACCGATTTCTTCAGTGAGAAGTTCCTCCACTAAACTATGGATATCTTCTGCCTGAAAGGGAACTCCTTTTTTTGCTTTCATTGTGTCCGTTATTTTTACTTCGACCTGGTTAAGTCCGGATAGGATAGTTTCTTTTTCTTCTTTGGAGATAATATCAACTTCAGCCAGCATCTTGACGTGGGCCCGGCTGCCAGCAATATCATATTGATACAGCTCTATGTCAAAAGGAAGTGATGAATTAAAGCTATCCAGTTTTTCTGATGGCCCAGACTTGAACCGGCCTCCCCATAGTTTCATTATATCTTCATCCCCTTCGTTAGCTTATTTGGCCTGACTTGTGAGATAAGGCATCTCATTTTGCTTTTTTGAGTTACTTCTTTTTGCCTGTCCGGCAGTCTGCAGAGGTAACGACCATAATTTGATAAAACCAGGAGCTGCTTCATGCTGGAAGGTATCGTTTTCATCGTAAGTGGCTAAACCAGCATCGTAAAGAGATTCAACTGACTTTCTACCTACAACCTGACATTGACCTTTATATAATTTCAATTTAACTTCTCCGGTAATTTGAGCCTGAAAACTGGAGAAGAAAGACTGCAGCGCTTCTCTTAACTGGGAAAACCAGAGCCCGTAATAGACCAGTTCACTATATTTTGGAGCGATGCTCTCTTGATAATGCATGGTTTCCCGCTCCAATACCAGAGAAGAGAGGTCTTTGTGGGCCTGCATGAGAATAGTTGCCGCTGGAGCTTCGTAGATCTCCCTGGATTTAATCCCGACCAATCTATTTTCTACCAGATCAATTCTCCCGATTCCATAAGTTGAACCGATTTGGTTAACTTTTTCTACTAACTTTAGCGAACTCATCTGCTGACCATTGAGCGAGATCGGGTTGCCTTCCTTAAAGCCGATAGTTAAATAAGTTGGACTTGCTGGAGTTTCATCAATATCATTTGTCCACTGGTATGCATCAGCGGGCGGCTCCTGCCAGGGATCTTCCAACTGGCCGCATTCTACGCTTATACCCCAGATGTTCTCATCGATACTGTAAGGGGAATCACTGGTGGCTTTTACTGGAATGTTGTGCTTTTTGGCATATTCAATTTCTTTATCCCGACTGGTAAAGCCCCAGTCCCTGAGGGGAGCGATCACTTCCAGTTTTGGATTTAAGGCAGCGAAGGTGGTTTCGAACCTGACTTGATCATTGCCTTTTCCGGTACAGCCGTGGGCCACTGCATCTGCTCCAGTTTTTGCTGCGGCGGCTACCATCTTGCTGGCGATCAAGGGCCTGGCTAGAGCGGTGGCCAGGGGATATTTGCCTTCATAAAGAGCTCCAGCCTGCAGAGCAGGGAAGACGTAGTCGTTGATGAATTCAGATTTTAAATCCTCGATTATAACTTCACTGGCCCCGGTGGCGAGAGCTTTTTGCTTGAGTGTTTCTTTGTCCAGATCCTGCTGGCCGACATCGGCCGTATAAGTGACTATCTCTGCCTGATACTTTTCTTTCAACCACTGAATGGCTACAGAGGTATCCAGTCCACCTGAATAAGCAAGTACAATTTTCTCTATCTTTTTAGTATTATTTTTAATATTTTCCATGGTTAAACCTCCTCAAGGTTTATGATAAACTCATTTTTGTTGTTTGATTCATAATTCTTAGTTTTTCTTTGATTTAATTGGATGAGTTTATCGTCGTCGGCTCTTCCTTATAATAACCATGGTTATCATCTCCTTTTGCATTAAAAAATCCCCGCCCCTTGTTAGTAACTAACAAGAGACGGGGATTGTATAATCTCCGCGGTACCACTCTAAATTGACGGCCAATCAAAAAGATCGGCGATCCTCTCAACCCTGTAACGCCGGTGAAGCGACTCTGGCTACAAGTAATAACTTCTGACCAGAACATCTCCCAGGTGCGGTTCACTCTGATGGCTTTCCCGGCTCTCACCAAATCCGGTTCGCTGTATCCACCTTTTCAGACCTACTCTCCTGATCAACGATTTTACTGCTGGAATAATTCCCGTATTTTTTAATTGTTTTATTTATTGCTTTTTATTATACCCCACTCTTAATAAAATTGCAAATTATTTTTTAAATCTTTTCTGGTTCATCGCTTTCTTTTGTTTTAGTTTCTTCTAATTGGCTGACCTTATTGACCTCTTTGGAAATTTTACTGTCATAAGTTCTGACCAGAAGGACGGAGCAATCGACTCGATCGGTAACTACATCGGGTATCGAGCCAAAAAGAATGTTTTTCACCCGCCATTCTTTTGAAGCACCGATTATGATCAGATCGTAATCGTTTTCGTCTGATTCATTTACGATCCCATCCGCGACAATATCATTCTCGACAATTTTTATTTCGTAATTCACGTTCTCATTTTCGGATAATATTTTTTCGACATCTTTTTTGGCCTCGGCAAATACTTTGTCGTGATCAGCGCCGGGTTTAACCACGCGGAGGATCGTGACCAGGGAGTCTTCTTTTCCTTCGGTAAAATCACCGGCAAGGTCGAGGCCGAATTCAGCATGTTCACTTCCCCGGAAAGGAACCAAAATTTTATTTAATTCTTTCAGCCCTCGATTCTTTAACACACCAACTTTACAGGGTGCCTGCCGGACTAACTTACCGACCATGCTGCTGGATATTTTAGAGATATTCATTTGACCCTGCCAGCCTAACATTAAGAAATTTACGTTTTCATTTCTAATTGTGTCCAACATAGTTTTTAGGCGATTGCGGGAATATTTCACCCGGGGGTTTATAACGGTGCTTTCGATTGAAGCGATCTCCTGACTTAACTCAAACAAATCTTTTTGGACCATCTTTCTTTCTTGAAACAGTTCTTCTGTTTCTTTGGCAGCTTCAAGTGAGAGCTGGTCAGGAATTTCTATTATATTTAAGACGGAGATCTCGGATTCTAAGGAGGTTCGTTCTAAGAGTTTATTGCTGATATTTAATAAAGGCCTACCGCTCTCGGGATTGGCAACGGCAACCAGGAGATGATAGGGAGAAAACTCCATCTCCTGGAACTGGGTTGGCTCTCCTGTCTCGAGCAGGGGAGTTAGATTGTCAGGAGTGTTCCAAAATGAATATTCATTTTTCCAATCAATGTTTTGCGATACACCAGTTAAAGGAGATTTGCTTTTGCTGTAAGCAAAGAACCAGATTAAGCTTAATACTAATAATACC
The DNA here is from genome assembly GCA_051745085.1 of Bacillota bacterium. Classification (GTDB taxonomy): domain Bacteria; phylum Bacillota; class Halanaerobiia; order Halanaerobiales; family Halarsenatibacteraceae; genus Halonatronomonas. The sequence continues at coordinate 14,431 of JBNJDR010000041.1, forward strand.
CCCGCTCCAATCTGGGCCGGACGTTTAGCTAAAAAGATGATTCCGACTGATGAAATTGCCCCGATTATTTGGAGATAAGGGAAGCCAGGAGCTGTATAAGCAGGCCGATAATTTTTGGGGGGTTTTATTCTTAAGACAATTAAAGCCACGTTAACCAGAGCGTAATTTACTAAAGTTAAAACCCCTGCCGAACTTGACAGGCCCTCAACATCGGCTACAGCAACCAGGAATATCGTTATTGCCCCTGTTAATAAGATCGATTTATGGGGGGTGAAGTATATTTCATGAATCTCATTAAAAAATTCAGGTAATATTTTATCTCGGCCCATAGCAAAGCTGATTCTTGAGGAAGCCAGGACAGAGGCATTCGCTGAAGAAGCGGTGGCCATTAATGCCCCAAAGGTGACAGCAATAGCCCCGAAAGTTCCAGCGAAAAGCCTGGCTGCTTCAACGATAGGGGCTTCTAAATCTATGATTCCCGCTAGAGGAAGTATACCAGCGGCAACTAAAATTACAGCCACGTAAAGAAGAGTAGGGATTAAGACCGAACCAAAAAGAGCCAGAGGCAGGTTTCGACCGGGATCTTTTATCTCTTCTGCTACAGCTGCGATTTCTCCAAAGCCAATAAAGGATACGAACACTATTGCTGTTACCGGAAGAATTTCGCCCCCTCCATAGGGGAAGAAGGGAGTCAATTTACTGGGGTCAACGTTAAAGGCTCCCCAGGTGATGAAACCTGCTAAAATTACGAGTAAAATTCCAGTAATAGCATTTTGGGTTTTGCCGCTTTCCTTGACCCCTCGATAATTTATTACAACAAACATGATACCTACTATGAGGGCTATGGCGATATGGTTAGCCTGAAAGGGTAAAAGTAAGGCCAGATATTCTCCAAAACCCTGCAGGTAAAAGGCAACGGCAAAAGATAAACTTAGCCATAGGGCGATTCCAGCGATCGTTCCCCAGAAAGTTCCTAAAGCTCTAGAGATAAAATAATATAAGCCGCCACTCTTGGGCATGCCTGTGGCGATCTCTGCAGTGCTTGCGGCAGAGACCAGGGCGATTACTCCGGCCAGAAGATAAGAAAATATTGCGGCAGGGCCGGCATTACCTATTGCGAATCGGGGAAGAATAAAAATGCCAGCCCCTATCATGACCCCGATTCCTATGGCTAAAGCTTCGATTAAACCTAAGTCTTTAGCTAATTCACCTGTTTCTAAAGTTGTGTTTGGCTTACTACTCATCTACTAACTCCTCCATTTCTTAATTGATTAATTTATTTTTCTAGTTGAAGTTTGATATCTTTAAGTATTTTAGCTGCTGCGAAGATGATGACTAGAAATTCCAGCCTCCCTAAAAACATACCGGCTATTTGGACCCAGTGGATATGCTGGGGAAGCTCTGGACCTGTGATTCCTATCGATAATCCCACTGTTCCCAAAGTTGAGGCGAACTCGAACATGCTATCGCCGATGGAATAGCCTGCATGAATAAAGAAGGTGGTTCCGATTAAAAACGTTACAAAATACATGAATATATAGATGAAAGCTTCCTTGAGATGGGAAGGTTTGATATATATTTTATTTTCGCCTCTCCAGACGTAATCCTGCTTTACGGTCCTTTTCGGTAAAAATTCATCTCGGAAAGTCCAGTAAAGAGATTTGAATGCCAAATATATTCTAAATTGTTTAATCCCACCTGCAGTAGAGCCGGTACCTCCACCTATCAACATTAATATTACGATCAAGAAAACAGCCAGGGGAGGCCAACTGTTAAAATCGATGGTTGAAAATCCCGTGGTAGATAAAGCTGATACAACCTGAAAAGAAGCAACTCTTAACTCTGCAAGAGCACCCAGGTTATCGGTAGTGTTGATTATAAAAACATATATGGGTAAAGTAAGAACCAGCAGCCAGCCCATGGTTTTTATTTCTGCATTCAGTAAAAATCTTTTGATCTTACCTTTAAAAAGAGTGTAGTGGGTGGCAAAGTTGATCGTACCAACGATCATTAAAACGATCGTAATCATTTCTATAAGGACACTATCATAATGTCCGATACTGGGGCCATAAATTGAGAATCCGCCGGTGGAAAGGGCGGCCATGGAATGGTTTATTGCACTGAAAGGATGCATACCTGCCAGAATATATAATATAATTCCACTAACGATAAAGATAGAATATAATTTAACGATTAGGCGAGTTGATTTTTTTACGTGGGGGAGCAGTTTATCGCTCCTGGCTTCGGCTCTATATAAACTAAGGTTGTTTACCGGCAGTATAGCAGATAGAGCAATTACTGTGATCCCGGCCCCACCCAGGAACTGCATGATACTCCGCCACATTAAAAAGATAGCAGGAGTTTCACTTTCGGTTACCACGCTCAAACCGGTGGTGGTCCAACCGCT
>JBNJDR010000042.1:0-16746 GCA_051745085.1 Bacillota bacterium
TCTCTTGATCAATACCGCCCGGGGGCCGGTGGTTAACAGCGAAGCCCTGGCTGAGGCCTTAAACAAGGGCGAAATCGGTGGGGCGGGGATCGACGTGTTCGAGATGGAACCGCCTATCCCGGAAGACTATCCCCTCCTGCAGGTGAAAAACACTATTTTGGCCCCCCATGTTGCCTTTGCGACCGAAGAGGCCTTCCTCAAGAGAGCCGAGATCGTTTTCGAAAATATAGAAAAATGGCAGGCAGGCGAACCTCAGAACGTGGTGAGCTAAATAGGTGAAAAAAAGAAACCCTCCTGTTCTGGAGTGACAGGAGGGATGGGATTCAGATATAAGTTTAAACTTCTTCTGGCTGGTGGATTTTACTGGTCCGCGGAATCTTCGTTCTCATCAGCCTTATTTGCTTTGTTGGACATGGAATCAACAGCGTTGATGGTGGCTTCGGAGACATTCTTTATGGTTTTGTTGGCCCTTGATTTTTCCAGGTCGGAACCGCTCAAGCTATAACGGAAGCCTAAGAGGAGACCGAAGACGAGAACCGGTATAACGAACCAGAAGGTAAATAAGAGAAGCAGGGCCATAGCTGTTAAGGGGATCTCCAGGACCTTGCTGTCATCTCTCGTTATCTTGAAATAGTTTTTGTTGCCTTTTTCAACTACCGTACCGAACCATTTCAGGATATTCCCCAGCCGTTCCGAAAATGAAGGAGTCTCTTCCTTTTTCTCATTTCTGCTTTGTTTTTCTTTCTTTTCTTTCTGCTCGGATGTTGAGCGGTATTCTCCTCCGCTCTCGGGGGATTTGACTTTGCCTTCTTTCTCCAGTTTAACTACCGCCTCCAGTAAATCACCGTCTGTTTCTTCCAGGACTGCTTTCGCTTCGGCATAGGTTATGCCGGCATAATCTCTTAGCTTTTCTACTTTTTCCATTGTTATCATTTTGATAACCTCCTTTATGTTGTCTGAGGCTATCATATCAAGTGAAAATTTGAATATAATTTAGATTAGATTAAAATTTGATTAAAATAAAATATATTCTCCAGGGGAGGTGCAGCATGAGGATTAAACCGATCAGTAAGGAGCAGTTAAAGGCGGCCAGGTGAACATCAGCCAATGGGAGCGCAAGGACCCTGAATACTTTAAATTGGCCGGAAAATAAATGTCGGATGATCTGGATTAAATTCTGACGAGTAGACATTAAAATAAATATATCTTCTTTGAAATAAGCATTATAAACTATAAAGATTAAGGAGTAATATATTTGAGACGTCAATCGATTAACCTTGATTGGCGTTTTTTAATTGAGATAGAAAGACTAGATAAAGGATTTTTCTGCTTTATCACTTTACAATACAAAAAAATAATGGTAGTATTAATGATAATATTTATTATCATATTTTGTATAATTTTGTTGAAAGGAGGTGGATTAGTAAATTGAATCAATACATCTTAAGAAGGCTGCTGCTGATGATTCCGGTGCTGATAGGGATAACGTTTATCAATTATGGGATCGTTAATCTGGCCCCTGGAGATCCGGTTGATTTGATGATAGACCCTAACGTTAGTCAGGCCGATAAAGAATTGAGGAGGGAGAATTTAGGTCTGAACGATCCATTTCTGAGCAGGTATCTTACCTGGGCTAAAGAGCTTCTCCAGGGAAACCTTGGCTATTCTTTCACCACTAATAAACCGGTTTCTACTAGAATCTTGCCCCGGATAGGTCCTACTTTGATCCTGACCGTAACTGCCTTTATCCTGGCTTATATCATCGCAATTCCCCTTGGGATTTTATCCGCAGTTAAACCTTATACTTTCATCGATTATACCACAGGTTTTGTTGGGCTGTCTGGTATCTCTATCCCCTCATTTTTTTCCGGTTTAGTTCTTATTTATATCTTCAGTCTTAAATTAAAACTGCTGCCTTCTGGAGGTATCACGAACATCGGGGGAGCTGGCGGGCTGATTGATTTTCTCAGTCACCTGGTAATGCCGGTGGCGATTTTAACTCTGGCCAATGTAGGCCTGGTCCTGAGATTGATGCGCTCCAGTACTATGGAAGTGCTTCAGCAGGATTATATCCGGACAGCCTGGTCTAAAGGTCTTTCTCAGAAGAACGTGATCCTACATCATGTTGTCCGCAACAGTCTGATGCCGGTTATAACCATGGCCGGGATGCAGATGCCGATTTTGATCGGTGGTGCTGTTATCACGGAACAGGTTTTCCAGTGGCCGGGCATGGGGCTGCTCACGATTCAATCGATCTTAAGTAGAGATTATCCGACATTGATGGCTTTAAATTTACTTGCAGCGATTTTTGTTTTATTCGGAACCCTGGCTGCAGATGTAATATATGTCATGGTTGATCCACGAATCCAGTATGATTAGAGTAGAAGAAGGAGTTGAGTAATGTGAGGACAGAACAGCCTAATACTGGATTATTTATGATAAGCTCAGATACATTTCAGGAAAGCTACTGGTATCCGGTTATCAGGAGGTTTTTAAAGCATAAGCTTGCTTTTACCGGTCTGATGCTTATTCTTGGCCTTATATTGGTAGCTATATTGGCACCTTATCTTTCTCCTTACAGCCCCTATGAGATGAACGTTACAGCGTTTTCTGCTCCGCCTTCAGCGGACCACTGGTTGGGGACGGATTCAGTAGGGAGGGATATTCTAAGTAGATTGATCTATGCTTCCAGGATTTCTCTGGCGGTTGGTATCGGTTCTGTTGCTTTGAACGTTATCATCGGCGTTTTGCTGGGGAGTACAGCAGGTTTTCTGGGAGGTGGGGTGGACTCGGTTATTATGCGGATTACAGAGATGCTCCTATCGTTTCCTCCTCTGATGATAATTTTAGTTTTAGTTAGTTTATTGGGACCGGGTTTATTTAATATCATTTTGGTCCTGGGCCTGCTCAGCTGGCCGCGGATCTGTCGTTTGATCCGAGCAGAGGTTATTAGTATCAAGAATCAAGAATATATAACCGCTGCTAAGGCCATAGGCTCCAGGGATTTAAGGATACTTTTTATCCATTTGATCCCCAATGCTTTTCCCCCGGTCCTGGTGGCGGCGACCTTTGGAGCAGCCCGGGCGATCATAATCGAGGCATCTTTAAGTTTTTTGGGCATGGGAGTACAGCCGCCGACAGCTAGCTGGGGAAATATGCTTAATGATGCCCAATCGATGGGGGTGCTCAGTTCAATGCCCTGGATATGGGTTCCTCCGGGAGTTTTGATCGTTATCGTTGTTCTTTCGATAAACTTTGTTGGTGATGGTATGCGAGACGCTCTTGATCCTAAGTTAAGAAGTTGAAGTCAGAAACACGAGTAGAGAGTAGAAAAGGAGGAAAAAAATGAAAAAATTATTCGTATTACTTTTGGTTAGTGTATTGGTAGCAGGTGCTTTTGTCGGTTCTGTTCAGGCTCAGGATGATGAAAAGGTGATCAGGGTCGGGATGTGGAGTTCACCCGGGAATATGAGTGCCATCAATGCCGATTCAAGTTACGGCTATTTTGTGGTTAACTTTATTTTTGATTCTCTGGCGGAACTTAGACCAGATTTCACCTTTGAGGGGAAATTAGCTGATTCGTGGGATATCTCGGAGGATGGTTTAACCTATACTTTCCATCTGCCTGAGGATGCCAGATGGCACGATGGCGAGCCTTTAACGGCAGATGATGTCTACTTTTCGATCAAAACTGTGGCTCACCCTGAGGTAGAGACGAACCGGGGCAGCGCGATCAGGGCGATCGAAGGCCTGGATTCTGCGGGCAAGATGGAAGAGGGTCAGGAAGATATCTCCGGGGTGGAAGTAATCGACAGCAGTACTATTGCTGTTACAACCAAGACTGTGCTCGATCCGGCCCGCTTTTTAGAACAGTTCGGCGCTAACCTATATGTCATTCCGGAACATTTACTGGCGGATGTAGCACCGGCAGAATTGACCCGGGCGGAAGCTTTATTGGATCCCACCGTCGCAAACGGTCCCTTTAAATTCGTCCAGTATGAGACAGACCAGTATATTGAACTGGAAAAGAACGAAGATTATCATGGAGAAGAGGCTAAAGTAGATCGGATATATATTATGATAGTTGAAGCAAGTTCGATAGCTTCTCAACTGATCAACGAAGAGATAGATGTCGTGGCTGGTCCGGGTATCGGAGAGGTTCCCCTGCAGGATTGGGAGCTGGTCCAGGATGCCGACAACCTGAAACCTGTCACCGAGCCGGCTTTAGGTTATCAATTCATGGTTATTAACAATAATGATGAGAAGTTCCAGGATGCCAGTGTAAGGAAAGCCCTGGCCCTGGGAACAAATCGTCCTCTAATAGTTGATCAACTTTATAAAGGTGAGGCCCAGTTGGCGGTAGGACCGTTTTCTCCGATAACTCCATATGAGAATACCGATCTCGACCCTCTTCCTTATGATACCGATCAGGCTGAAGAACTTCTGGCCGAAGCCGGTTGGGATTCGGGGCAAACCGTGGAACTCCTGGTCCCTACGGGCAATAGACAGCGGGAGCAGTCAGCCAATATAATCCAGGCTAATCTAAATGAAATCGGAGTGAACGTGCAGATAACCCAGCAGGATTTCCCCTCGGTTTTAAACAAGGTATTTTCCGGGGAGTTCGATCTTACTCTGCTAGGTTGGACCGATACCTTCGACCCTGACCATGTAAGTTCAACTTACAAAACGGGCGGTCAATATAATCTGAGTGGATTTTCTAACGAACGAGCCGATGAATTGATCGAACAGGCCGGTTCTGAGGCAGATGCTGAGGTGCGGAAAGAAATTTATGACGAACTTCAGGTTCTATTCCAGGAAGAAGTTCCTGTAGTTTTTCTATACTATCCCAACATGTTAGCCGCAGTGAATGAGAGATTGATCAACGCCGATCCTGCGATAGTTCCCTTCGAGAACAGGAGTTACGAATGGGATATCAGGGAGGCTGAATAGGCTTGGAAGCAAATATGAATTCAGAGGAAATGAAGCAGATACTGGCTCACCTCGAAACTAACTTCGATTCTGACCTGGATGAGATCCGCAGTTTCCTCCGGCATCCCAGTGTTAGTTATACCGGAGAGGGTATCCAGGAAACTGCTAACTTGATCGCCGGGATGATCGAAGACCTGGGGGGAGAAGCCGATGTGGTTGAAACTCCAGGTCACCCTATCGTCTATGGTCGGCTCGAGCAAAACGCTGACAGGACGGTCATAGTTTATGGGATGTATGATGTCATGCCTGCCGATGAACCGGACTGGTCGGTTGATCCCTGGGCTGCCGAAATCAAGGAACTGCCTAAATTAGGTAAATCTATAGTTGCCAGAGGTGCCGTTAACACGAAGGGGCCTCTGGCGGCTTTTTTCACCACCCTGCAAGCCTTTCAAGATAAGGGCTTCAAATTACCGGTGAACCTCATCTTCGCCATCGAAGGGGAAGAGGAAATGGGCAGCCGGAATTTCCTGCCCTTCGTTAAGGAGCATAAAGAGGAACTGCAGCAGGCCGATGCTGTCTTCTTTCCCTTTTTCAGTGAAAATGAAGCAGGGGTACCCTACATGACCCTGGGCACAAAGGGCATCCTCTATTTTGAGCTCACCTGTCAGGGAGGAAGCTGGGGCGGCCCGACCGAACGGGGAATCCACGGTTCTTACAATGCCTGGGTGGCGAATCCGATCTGGAAGCTGGTTCAGGCTATCAGTTCCTTTACGGATGTCGAGGAGAATATCCAGATAGATGATTTCTTTGCTCAGGTCGAACCTCTGCCGGAGGCGGAGTTGGATCTAATAAGAGAGCAGGTTGAAAGCGGTCGTATGGACGAAAAGACATTCATGGAGTACGATCACATCGAAAAATTCAAGGATGGACTGCGGGGGTATCCGCTCTGGAAACGCCTCTTCAGTCAACCTCAGTTGAATATAGACGGAATTACAGGTGGCTACACAGAGGAAGGGACTAAAACTCTCCTGCCTCATCGGGGCCTGGCCAAGATGGACGTGCGGATGGTACCGGAGATGGAGCCGGATCAGGTGGTTGAAAATATCAGGAATCACCTGGATAAGCATGGGTTTAAGGATGTCGAGATGGAAGTATTGAATAAGTACCACTGGTCGAAACTGAAGCTGGAAGAGAACACGGTCCAGGCCATGCTGCAGGCATATCGGGAGATGGATTCTGAACCTATAATCTGGCCCTTGAATCCCGGTTCTGCTCCTTATTATGTATTTGAAAAGGAACTTGGTCTCCCTTATGTAACCGGAGGTCTGGGGCACGGGAGCAGGCAGCACTCGAACGATGAATACTGCACAGTCCAGGGGCTGTTAGATTTTGAGATGTCAGTAGTCCGCTGGCTGTATAATTATGCGGATAGGGCCGGGACTAATGGTGTTTCTAAGGAGGAATAAAATGGTTAATAAATTTATAAATTTCGTGGAAGAGGAAAATGAATTTCTGGATGGATTTAGTGGAGAGACCGCCTGGGAACTGATCGAATATTTTTCTGGGTTGGACAGAGAATCAAGTTCTGAGGGGGAAAGGAAAGGGGCCGAATTTATAGTAGATAGGTTGAAAACAGCGGGTGTACCTGTGGAGCTGTATAATCCAGAGTTGTATCTAAGTTTACCCCGAGAATCGCAGGTAGCCGTTCCCGGCCTGGAGAAAGAATTTTTTGCTAAGACCCCGGCCTTTTCCCTTTCTACGGGAGAAGAAGGGGTCACGGCAGATCTGATCTACCTCCCTTCTGGTTTTGCTCAGCATCACGACGATCTGTTTGAGTCAAATATAAATCAGGATGTAGATTTTACCGGGGCTGTGGTTCTGACCGAGGGGCTGCCGCTGCCGAAAAAGGTTATGGATATCCAGGCCGGAGGAGCGGTGGCGGCGATATTTATCAACCCGGGTGAAAGGATTCATGAGGCTATCTCTACCCCGATCTGGGGGGCCCCGGACCTTTCTAACATGGATGAAAGACCGGAGATCGCTGTGGTGTCGGTGAACAAGCCGGATGGTGCAGAATTGATCGAGCTGGCAGAGCAGAAGGGAGAACTTGCAGTTAAGGTTGTCACTAACCTGGAAGAGGGCTTATACACCACTCCCCTGCCTGTAGCTACCATTCAAGCCGAGGGCAGCAGTTCTGATGATTTCGTGCTCCTGCACGGCCACCTGGATTCCTGGCACTATGGGATCGGCGATAACGCCGTTGGGAACGGAGCCATGTTAGAAATCGCTTTAGCCCTGCATGAAATCAAGGATGAACTGAAAAGATCGGTTAAGATAGCCTGGTGGCCGGGACATTCCACGGGCAGATATGCAGGTTCAACCTGGTTTGCCGATCACTTCGGCCTTGAATTAGTGGAAAACTGTGTGGCCCAGCTCAACTGTGACTCACCGGGCTGCAGGTGGGCCTATGAATTTACCGGTATCCCCTGGACTCCGGAATTGACGGAATTCACCCAGGGAATAATCAAAGGCGTGACCGGACTTGAGGCCGAAGGGAGCCATCCTTCCCGGGCGGGCGACTGGGCCTTTAACAATCTAGGTATCAGTGGAACCATGATGCTATCATCGACTATGCCGGACAGCCTCAGGGAAGAGAAAGGTTATTACGGGGTTGGCGGCTGCGGTGGTAATATTGAATGGCATACAGAAGCAGATACCCTGGAGATAGCAGATAAGGAGATTCTGCAGCGGGATATTAAAGTATATGCAGCGCTGGTCAAGGCTCTGGCTTCTCTGGAAATACTCCCCTTTGAATTTACCGATACGTTAAGCAGGATGGAATCGGCAGTTACTAAATATGACCAAATGGCTCAAGGGAGGGTTGACCTCCAGCCGGTTCTGGCAGAAATATCTGCTTTACAGGAAGAGATGAAAGATTTTGAGCAGAGGAAGCCATCTCTGGATCCTAAAACTGTCAATAAAATCAATAAAAAACTCAGCCGGATACTGGTCAACCTCTATCTTTCTGAGGATGGCAGATTTGTTCAGGACCCCGCCCTACAGGTTCCGCCTGTGCCGGACCTTGCCGGAGCAGAGAAGTTCGCTGAGTTTGCAGGAGATGAGGCAGCCAGTTATTTCGCGAAAACATCTCTGGTCCGAGGAAAAAACAAGGTGATCCACGGTTTGCGAGAAGCGCGCCGCACCTTAGAATCAACCAAATAATTTGTTTTAAAAAGAGGGAGTGGAATCTCGTGAAAATTGCCTACGTAGTTCCTGGTATATTAGACCTGGAAGAGTTGGAGAGAAGAGATAAGATCCTAAAACGCTGGGCCTTTCCTGGCACCGAGATCGAGATTGTGGGAATCAAGGAAGGGCCCGCTTCCGTAGAATCGATGTATGAAGAATATCTAAGCATACCGGATACCGCCCGAACCGTCTCCAGACTGGAAAAGGAAGGATGGGACGCTGCCATCATAGGGTGTGCCGGAGATCCTGGACTGGACGCCATGCGGGAGATCACCCGTAATATGCTCGTGGTGGGGCCGGGTCAGACGAGCATGCAGGTTGCAGCTATGTTGGGGCATCGGTTTTCTCTGCTGGCTGTGACGGCCAGCACCGTGGCCAGTGGATATGATTTAGCCTATAAGGCCGGCGTTCAAGATAAACTGGTTTCTGTCCGGCCCCTGGATATTCCTGTTCTGGATCTAGCCAGGGATAGAAGTGGCACGATCAAAAAAATAGCCCGGATCGGCCGGGAAGCAGTAGAAGAGGATGGGGCCGATGTCTTAGTGCTGGGCTGTATGTCCATGGGATTCCTGGATGTTGCTGCTGATGTAGCTGATATAATCAAAATACCTGTGATCAACCCGGCCCTGGTGGCAGTAAAAATTACAGAATCCCTGGTTGCATCAAATTTGCAGCATTCGAAGCAAGCTTTTATGTTCCCACCCAAGCTTGCCGAAGGAAAGGTCAATAACCTGGACGAACTTATGGTGAGAAGGGATGACATCCAGTGAAAATAGGTGAGAGAAATTTGGAGGCGATTATTTGTTCTATGATATAGTAATAAAGGATGCTTATATAGTTAATGGGACGGGGAATCCAGCTTTTACCGGGGATATTGCTATCCGGGATGGAATAATCCAGGTTATATCCAGTGATATCGGCGGTGTCCAGGCGGAGAGAGCGATCGATGCTGCTGGTAGGCTGGTTACACCTGGATTCATCGACCCGCATGTACACGAAGAGATGGTAGTTTTAAATGACAGCCTCTTTGCCGATTTCCTTGCCCAGGGGGTAACTACGATAATCAGCGGTAACTGCGGTCATTCTGTTACCCCCCATAGTTCGAGCAATATCTACGAGTATATGTATAAGAATGGCCTGATCTCGGACAGAGCGCGAAAGCTCTACAATAGTGAACATCCAGCCTGGAATTCTCTGAGCGAATATCTGGAGATAGTCAAGAGAAAAGGAACCAACCTGAATTTTGGAATTCTTTTAGGCCACGGCACGATCCGCTGGTCCGTTATGGGCGGTTCCAAGGATAGAGAACCCACAGAAGAAGAAACCGTAGAGATAAGAGAAATAGTAGCTGCTGGGATGGAAGAGGGTGCCCTGGGAATTTCTACAGGCCTATCCTATATCCCCAGTAGATATGCCGGTACAGATGAGCTGGTTGAGGTAGCTAAAGTTATTCAGGAGCATGATGGAGTCTATAGTTCCCATATCCGCTATTATTTAGGTGAACTGGAGGCGGTAAAAGAAGCTGTAGAAGTTGGAGAAAGGTCAGGGGTGCGCGTGCAGGTTTCTCACCTGCAGCCTACTGCACCGGAAGCATTTGCCGAGGTCGAGCAGGCCCGCCGGAACGGTGTCGAGATTGCAGTCGATACGATCCCCAAAAGCAGCGGCCACTGCACCCGCAAGGACAGACTTCTGCAGTTCATCATGGCCCTCTCTTCAGATCTTTTTGAAGAGGGGATCGAAGGGGTGAAAGAGGCCTTAAGAACCGAAGCCGGCAGACAAAAAATCCTGGAAAGCAAATCTATATTTAAAGATAATCCCGAGGAAATCATCCTCATCAACACCAGCGATCCAGCCTTAGAAAACAGGAAAGTAGGGGAGCTAGCCAAAGAAGCAGGCAAGGAACCCGAAGAATATTTGCTGGACGCCCTGGCAGATGACAGGATGGAGTTCACCTGCTGGTTGGGTGGTTTAAACCGCAAGGATTTTCCCGGAGAAACATATCCGGATGAAGTAGCTTTTAACCCGCTGGTTATGGTAGGCTCTGATCGGATTTTCGGGGAACCTGATGACCCTTTCGCCTGGTATGAGTTATTTCGCCGGGGGGCTTTCCCGATTTTCTTTAAGCAGCTCCGCGAAAGAGGTGTCCGGCTGGAAGAGATTGTTCGCCGGGTAAGTTCTCTGCCCGCTCAGCAGTTTAGACTAAAAAAGAGGGGTATGCTTTTGGAAGGTATGGCCGCGGACATTAATATCATTGATTATGATAATTACAGGTACAAGGATAATGATGAGATCGATTATGCCCAGCCTTTAATCTATGCCCAGGGATTAGACTACGTGATCGTCAACGGTAAGGTAACCCTGGATGATAAAGAAATAAAGAAGGTAAAAGCGGGAAGATGTCTGGGGCCGAATGGCCGAGAACTGTAACCATATCTCAGGCTAAGCTGACTTCCTATAACTCGTCTAAAAAACTTAATGAACAGATTAAAAAAGCCCCTTCAGGATAATTTGAAGGGGTTTTTGCTTATAATATTCGACATAATTCGGGAGGTGTCAGGCACCTATAGGAGGCACCTATAGGTCGTCGCGGCTGCAGCTGGTCTCGCCTTCGCTGTAGGGACAGCCGATGCATTTGGCTCCTTTGCGTTTTTCGATCACGATTTTAGCAACTGCGCTGCTAGCTATTCCAAGAATTATAAGGGCAACTAATATATTAGCCATGTTTACCTCCTATGCACTTTCTGCCAGTTTTGCTGTTTTAAAGGCTGTTTCTTTTTTAATCAGGTGAACGACGAAGCCCACTATGGCGAGCACTACGATCAAACCGGGGAAGAAACCGTTACCCAGGGCACCGGTGGTTAATAAAGTTCCGACCTGATAGGTGATAAAGGCTACTGTATAAGCTGTGCCTAACTGGAAGCCGATAGCACCCAGCAACCACTTTTTATCTTCCATCTCGGCGTTCATAGCCCCGATGGCGGCAAAGCACGGTGGGGTAAAGAGGTTGAACATCAAATAGGCCAGGGCGGCTGCCGAGGTTAAGCCCATTATCTCTGCTACGTTTGCTCTACCGGCCACGAGGGTGAATTCCTCCGGGTCGATAAAGTTGGTGATACCGTAAACTACTGCCAGGGTTCCTACCACATTTTCCTTGGCGATAAAGCCGGTGATAGCCGCGGCGGCCAGCTGCCATGCCCCGAAACCTAAAGGTATCAGTAAAACGGCAAAGGGTGAAGCGATGCCGGCTAAGATACTGGTTCCTTCGGCTCCTTCAGATACGGTCTGGAACTGCCAGTTGAACGTCTGCATGATCTGGATGATCATGTTGCTGAGCAGGATGATAGTACCTGCTTTGATGATAAAGGCTTTGGCTCTAGAGAACATAGAGATCGCAGCCCGCTTGAGGCTGGGCACCTTATACTCGGGCAGTTCCATGATGAAATACGACCTCTTATTCTCTGCGCCGGTAATCTTTAAAACGATCATAGCACCAATAATGATCAAGCCGATGCCCATGAAGTACATGCTGGTTCCCACCCAGGGTGATCCATTGAAGAAGACCCCGGCAAATAGAGCGATCACCGGTAATTTGGCTCCACAGGGCATAAAGGGAGTCAGCATGGCGGTGGTTCTACGCTGTCTTGTGTTTTTGATGGTTCTGGTGGCCATGACGCCGGGTATAGCACAGCCTGTACCGATGATCATCGGGATGATCGATTTACCGGACAGACCGACTTTTTTGAAGAATCTGTCCATGATCATCGCGACCCGGGCCATGTATCCGCTATCTTCAAGTAAGGCTAACAGGAAAAACAGGACCATGATCAGGGGCAGGAAACCTACTACAGCCCCGACCCCACCGATGATGCCATCCAGAAGGATCGCTTTCAGCACCGGCGAGACACCGACCAGCAGGCCTTCGACCCAGCCGTTGAAACTATCTATCCAGCCCACGAAGATATCGGCTAAAAGCGGACCTATATGGGTCTGGGAGAGGGAGAAGACCGTCCACATCACCACGGCGAATATGGGGATCCCGAACCACTTATGGGCCAGGATCCGATCAACTGAATCCTGCCAGGTCGGGCGGCTGGTGTTTACTTTCCTATTTTCAACCTCAGCGACTATGCTTTTCACGAATTCGAATCTTCTTTTATCGGAAGCCGCGGCGGCCTGTTTATCGGTGATGGCGTCATTAGAGCCGGTAAATGGGGCTGATTGGGAGGTTCCCCTTGTTTCTGCCGCTGCGGCAATAAGCTGGGGGAGACCGTTTTTCTGGGTTTTCGTGGAGACGGTTTCCACCACCGGGCAGCCTAATCTGCGGGATAATTCTCCTACATCTATTTTCGTTTCCTTTTTCCTGGTCAGGTCGCTCTTATTTAGAGCAACTACGACCGGTATGTTAAGTTCAAGAAGTTGGGTTGTAAAGAATAAGCTTCTACTAAGGTTGGTGGCGTCTACTATGTTGATGATAACGTCTGGATTTTCCTTTTGGACGAATTCGCTGGTTATGTTTTCTTCAGAAGTGAAGGGTGACATCGAATATGCTCCGGGCAGGTCGACTGCTATGATATTTTCTGCTGTCTGGTTAAGGCCTGGTTTGATCTCGCCTTCCTTCTTTTCGATCGTCACCCCGGCCCAGTTACCTACCCGTTCTATTCGACCTGTGATCGCGTTGAACAATGTTGTTTTCCCACTATTGGGGTTTCCAGTAAGTGCTACTCTCATGATCTATATATCTCTCCTTTATGTGTTGATTTGGTGTTTAGTCTTCTATGAGGATGGCTTTGGCCAGATCTTTGTCGATGCTGTATCTAGCATCTTTCACGGAAATAACGTAGGTGTCGGCAAGGATTGAAACTACCGTTATTTCTTCACCGGCATAGCAGCCTAAGGTGAACAAAAAGTTTTTTAGTTCTTCATCATCGGCCTTAACTTTCTTGATGGTGTATTCAGTATCGAGTTCAGCTTCTGTCAAATTTGTCACTTCAATACCACTTCTTTCTGTTGGTGTAGCTTGTAAAGGCATGCTGTGGTTGAGCGTATAATCCATGTTCAAATCTCCCAGGTGCAGTTTGTCTTTGCTGTAGTTCCATCTGCTTGAGCGAGATATTCTGCCAGCTGTTTCATCGTGGTGGAACTTATGACATGTTCCATCATACAGGCGTCTTTTTCGGCTATTTCAGTTTCAACCCCGAGGACATTCACCAGAAAATCTTTGATCACCTGATGGCGGCAGGATATTTTTTCGGCATAATCTCGGCCTTTACTGGTTAAAAGAACCGGCCCATATTTTTCCTGGGTAACCAGCTGCTTTTGGGCAAGCTTGCCCATTACCTCGGTCACACTGGAGGAGGCAATATCTAGTTTGGCGGCGATTTCAGATACCCGGGCTGAACCGCTCTCCCTGGTTATTTCTAAAATAGCTTCCAGATAATCTTCCATCGATGAGGTAATGCTGATAATGTTTTCCATTTATCTCTCTCCATATCTTATGAATTTTCGTCTTTGTTAGGACAGCCTAAAACTCTCTGAAAAAATATATGGTTTAGGCTTACCTAAACCCTGTTCAAAAAAAATACTAAATTATCTAAATGAAAATCAATTTCATTAGTCTTAATATAATTTTAACTTATTAATTTTGGGATGTCAAGGTTTGATATTAAAAAACCGGTTATATAAAAGGTATTTTGCTTCGGCCCGAGAATTTTAATTATTATAACATATTATTATTTCTAAGACGCAGGATTGGACGAGGGCGTTCAAATAAAATTAGGGGGAATCAGAGATGAAGAAGATATTAGAGCAGATAGAAGCAAAAGAAGGGGAGATGATCCAGGAACTGGAGCGCCTGGTCAATATCGATAGCGGCTCTTATACGAAAACGGGAATAGATAAAATTATCTCCCGGTACGAGCAGATCTATACCGGATTGGGTTTCCAGACCGAGATCAAAAAAAACGAGGAATACGGCAGCAATCTGGTGGCACGAAGGGAAGGAGAACTGGAAGGGAGCTGGCTCTTTCTCGGCCACGTGGATACTGTCTTTCCCAAGGGAACGGCAGCAAAGCGGCCGTTCAAAGTAGATAAACAGGCAGACCGGGCTTACGGTCCTGGTGTATGTGATATGCAGTCGGGCTTGGTGATACTTAAGTCGGCTTTAGAAACGCTCATCGATCTAGATACGCAGCTGCCAGATCTGGTCGTTCTTCTGAACGGAGACGAAGAGATCGGCTCTCCTACTTCTCGGGAACTGATCGAAGCGGCGGGCAGGGAGGCTACTGCTTGTTTCGTCCTGGAACCAGGACGAGAAAGTGGGGCGGTTGTGACCGCGAGAAAAGGGGTCGGGATCTACGAATTGATCGTTAGCGGTAGGGCGGTCCATGCCGGTTCGGATCATGAAAAGGGGATCAGCGCCGTGGAAGAGCTGGCCCATAAGATCCTGGTGGTCCATGAACTGACCGATTATGACCGGGGCATCACCCTGAACGTAGGGGTGATCGAGGGTGGCGAACGACCCAACATCGTGGCCGATAGCGCCCGAGCGGAGATAGATCTGAGGATCACAGAGGTCGAGCAGGCGGAAGAGATCGAGGGTAAGCTGAGGGAGATAGCAGCAGAAGAGCATCTCCCAGGAGCAGAAACTCAGCTCAAAGGTGGACTAAACCGGCCGCCTATGGTGAAAAGCAGCGAGTCGGAACGATTATTTCAGATTTTCGCGGAGGTGGCCAGAGCAGCCGGGGCTGAGATCGAAGCAGCAGCTACCGGTGGGGCTTCCGACGGCAACTTCGTCAGCGCTCTGGGTGTGCCAACCCTTGATGCTCTCGGGGCGGTAGGAGGCGGAGCTCACAGCGATCAGGAGTACATCGTGCTATCCAGTTTGATCCAGCGGACGAAGATGCTGGCCGCCGGTCTGGCTGAACTTGCTGCTCATACAAGTTGATTCTGGCAGCAGCAGAGAATTTTGCCGTATAGCATTAAGGTATCAGAAAGGTAGATCGGGGGCTTAGTTATTTGAAATTGAAACAGATGAGGGGGGTGAGCAGATGAAGGTTGAGCAGGTTCCATATTTTTTTCGTAATTTGAAAGAACGGATCTGGTTTTATCCGGTGTTATACAGTATCTTTGCTTCCGTGCTGGCGATTATCATTGTTATTGTAGACTTGAAAATATTATTTAATATTGAAGAAGTATTTACGCCGCTTCTCATGACCAGTCTAGATATGAGCGAGTCTATCCTGGGGATTATCGCCGGCGCTTTTATTACCATCACTACTTTTACTTTTTCTATTACGATGGTTGTTTTGACGATGTATACTTCTCAGTATTCACCCAGGGTTATCAAAAATTTTCTGACCAGGAAGGATACACTTCAGTCATTCGGTATTTTTGTCAGTGGCTTTCTTTATACGATGTTGATCCTCGTCTTCTTCAGCAGCTATCCAACAGACACCATGATCATTTCTGGTACTATCGGAATTGTTTATATCCTGGTAGGCCTGGTATTCTTCTTCCGGTTTATTAATAATGTGGGCGCGTATATCCAGGCCAGCAACCTGATTAAGCGGCTTAAAGAGATCTCTTATCGGGAGATTGATGTCTACAAGAAGATGATAGCTGATAATGAAGTCGTAGAGGAGTTACCGGTAGGCGAAGATGATAAAATCTTTAGATTTAATCCGCCTGGAGATGGTTTTATTAAGCTGCTTCATTATAGTAATCTGGCAGAGATCGCTGCTGAATATGGCGTTGATCTCTATTTTAATAAGGTCATCGGTCAGTTCGTCACCAAAAATGTTGTGATCGGAACTGTTAACCAGTTAGGTGGTTCTTTTTCTGAGGAGGGGAGAGAAGAGATTGAAGAGAAGATCGGTGATGAAATCATCATAGCGGAAGAGCGGAACGACCACCAGGATTTTGCCTTTACTATTCAGAAGATCGTTGAGGTGGCGATGAAAGGACTATCTCCCGGGATAAATGACCCCAATACGGCTATTCAATGTATTCAGATTACCTCGCTGCTGCTCAGGGATTTATCTGAACTACCGGGCGGTTATTTGCAGATAGATGGTGGAGGGGATGAAGATAGTGATGAGGCTGAATCTAACGGCGATAACTCTCGGAATGGCTGTCTTTATATTGAGGCGATCGACTTTAAAATGCTGCTGATGGATACCTACCAGCAGATTGTCCATTATGGTCTTTCTGATGTTAGGGTTATCCAGGCGGTTTTAAAATCGCTCCAGGTTATCAAGACTAATGCTAGTGATTCGAGTCGGGAAGACATTATGGAGTTCACTGACTATCTCTGGCGGAAGATCATCAACGCCAACTTTGATCGGCTTGAGGTAGATATGCTCCGCAGGGAGAAAGTAGAGCTGGAGTCGATCTAACCGACCGAGCCGGGCTGCTGGCTGTTGTTTTGGTGGTACCGTCAGGTCAGTTAGAACACTCTCCGTGCTTAAACCAGCCAGGTTCTGGCTGGTTTAATTTTCGAACAGATGGCTGTAATAACTCTGGGAGTTATAGATGGCTGCCAGCGGATTATGGCCGAGCACCCTGTCCTTAGCC
>JBNJDR010000043.1:0-14953 GCA_051745085.1 Bacillota bacterium
ATGGATGAATACTTTTGGCCCTCCTTAAAAATTTGGTATGAGTGTCGGGGTGAAGAATTAACTCTGGATATTGAAGTATAATATTTTTGAAAACATGAAATTAATTTAGTTAATGCCTGGCCCCGAGTATATAGGAGTCGGGCTTATTAATTTTCGAGACTGGAGAAAATATTGCCTTTTTGAGGCATTTATGCAGGTTTTTTTTGGTATTTAGAGAAGCTTTTAAGTAGGCGATTTTAGGCGGGAGGTGTTAGTCGATTGGTTGAAAAATTAAAATTTATTCATACAGCAGACATTCATTTAGGCAAGCCTTTAAATTATGGGGGAACTCCTCCTGAGAGTTTAAAAACGATATTTAAACAGGCGGGCAGGAAAGCTTTAGGAATGATATTTTCCTGTGCTATAGAATATAAAGTGGATTTTGTGGTGATTGCAGGGGATCTGTATGATCGAGAAGCCCGGTCTGTTCAGGCCAGTCGAGTCTTTAGTGAGCAGTGCCAGCGCCTTGATGAAGCCGGGATACCCATTTTTATAGTTTCAGGTAATCATGACCCCTTAGGCCAGAATAAAGAGCCGTTTGCGTTACCTGATAATGTTTACAATTTTTCCAGCGAGCAGGTGGAGCTGAAGGAGATAGTTAAGGGAGGACGATTAGCAGCCCGAATTTTGGGGCAGTCATATAAACAGAAATTCGAAAGTCGCAGCATGTATAATTATTATACAGTACCTGATGGTGGTGTGTTTAATCTGGGCATCTTACATACTCAATTAGAAGCTGATAATAGAAGATATGTTCCTGTTTCTAAAGCTGATCTGGAAGAAAAAAATGATATTCACTATTGGGCTTTAGGCCATATTCATCAAAGGCGACTGCTTCAAGCCAGCCAACCCGGCATAGTTTTCCCTGGCACACCCCAGGGAAGGAACATCAAGGAATTAGGAGTAAAAGGTTGTTATCTTGTGAAGGTAGATGATAACAATGAGGCAAATTTCACATTTTTACCTGCGGCTTCAGTTGTGTATAAGCAGATAAAAATTGATCTGGGAGATAACCTGATAAAAAATCTTACCGAGCTTGAATCTGTAATCAAAAGTGAAGCAGAGCAGTTACTTAGGCAAGAAACTCAAGAAACTGCTTCTCCTTCTTTTTCAGGATTTAAAGGGTATATAGTTCGCTGGTTGGTTACAGGGAGAGGGCCGGCTCATGATCACATTGAGGAATACAGGGAAGAAGTTCGGACGACGCTGCTTAATAAATTAAACGGGGAATATGCTGAGACCAGTCCATTTTTATGGTCCCATTCCTTAGTCTTTAGGACGGGTAAAGAACTACCTCAGCTGGAAGAGCTAAAAAAAAATAATGAGCTTTACCAGGAACTTGCCGACATTCTTGAAGATATACGGCAGGATGGAGAACTTGAAGAAGAGCTGCTGCAAAGTTGGGGCGAAATTTGGAAGGGGAGCGCAGAATTAGAAGAAAGAGCTTCGGATAAATTTTACCCGGACCCGCAAACGAAAGCAGAGCTGCTAAAAGAGGCTGAACAACTTATATTGGCCGAACTGCTCCAGGAGGGGGAATAGGTTTGCATTTTAAGAATATATATTTGCGAGACTTTGGAATCTTTAGTAATCAAGAATTATCTGATCTGGGTGAGGGGATTATTGTTATTGGAGGGAGCAATCGGGCGGGAAAAACCACTTTTCTCCAGGCTTTACGCTATTTGGGATACGGTTTACCTCAGGATGATTCAATTCCCCCTGCTACCGATGAATATTATTTGGCATCTGAAGTGGTAACCCATAGCGGTGATCTTTATAGCCTAACTTTAAATGGATATGCTCAGCCAAAACTTAGCCAGAAACGGGGGACTGGACCGGAGATTACCTCGCCGATAAAATTATATAACGATCTTGATCAATTCACCTATCAGCAGATATTTACCATCAGCCTGGCAGAGCTTCAGAAAATACCAGCGGAGATAAAAAATAATAAAGAAAAAAATCGCTTATATTCTATCTTATTAGGAGCTGGTCTTACAGAAATAATTAAGCTCCCTGAAATAGCTAGAAGTTATTTCGAGCAGGCTAAAGCAATCGGAGGTAAACGAGGCAACCCGGATGTAGCTGAATTTAAACCTTATCATACTCAGATTCAAGATGCCATGCAGGATAAAAAATCGGCTTTAGAACAGGTTGATTCATATATATATAAGCAAGAGGAGATTGAAAGGTTAGAGCAGCGTGAAGAAAAAACTAAGCAAAAGATCGCTGGATTGTCAGTTCAGCAGGTTCGTCTGGATGTCTTAAAGAATAATTACGCCGATTATGATGAACTCAAAGATTTAGAGACCCAGATTAATGAGCATACAGGAAGGGATTTCTCAGAAGATAGATTCTCTCAAGAAGAAAAACAGCAGGCTCTAAGATTAAAGAAAGACTATTATATACAGCAGGAGGAATATAAAGTTCATAAGGCTGATTTTCAAAGTGAAGTTGCAGACGAAAATTGGCTGAAAATAAAAAATACCCTCTTGAGGCAAAAAGGACAGATAGAAAACTATCTAGCTCAATTGTCTGGCATTAGAGAAAAGGTTAGAAATTTCAAAGAAACTAAAGCTAATATTCAAGAGAAGTGGGATGAGCTTGAAGCTGACGCCATTGAGATAAATTCCGCCTGGCAGGGCAAGTTAGAGCAGATAGAAGAGATCAAAATAGATAAGATCGAAAAAACCAAACTCAATCAAGTAGTAGATGCCTTTGTAAATATTAAAAATAGGATTGACCAGGAGACAACTGCACAGGAAGAATTAAAAAAAGAATTGGAGTTGCAGGAGAGATTGTTTCAATCTGAAGATCCAGGTAACCCGGATAAAATACTGCGGCATGCTTATATTTTGGGAGGAGTTTCTTTAATATTGGGTGTTGTTTCGGGGGTGTTGTATTTTATGCCTGGCTTAGCATCCGCTGGAGCAGGCTTTATTTTTACTTATATTTATTATACTTCTCAGTTTCAAACGGAACTGGAACAGGAGAAAAACAGAACTGATTTGAAGAATACTGTCCAGGAAATTAAAATACAGCTGGAGAATAAACAGGCTGGAATAACCGAATTGAAGAGAGATAAAGCTGATATAGATGAACAACTTGATCAATATCGCCAGATTCTTGGCCTGTCGGATCAGGATGCTCCGGGCTTATTACTCATTTATTATTCATCGCTCGAGGATAAGAAAAGGAGATATCAGCAGTTACAAAAAGATGAAGAAAGATTATCTCATCAGAAGAAAGAAATAAAGAAATTATTGTTTAAAATTTATGAAATTTCATGCCAAATAGTGGATGAATTTGCGGGAAAAGGGTTTCTCCTGCCAGAAAAACCGGAGCTTATAGGAAGAAGCGAAGAGCTCTTTCAAATCTTCGGGCAGTTTGAGGATTATTTGCGTAAGGCTTTAAAGCTGGAACAGGCTCAGCGGAAGCTGGAAGATATCCAGGAAGAAATCCAGGACTTTTTGGCCGCGCATAAAGTAGTGGTGCAAAGTGGAGAAGAAAAACACCTTCAGGAGTACATTAACAGGGCAGAAATATTTCTTGATTTTATACAGGTAGAATCGGATTATAATCTCCAAAAAAAACAACTAATAAATTCTTTAAATTCAGCTGATAAAATTAGAGAAGCATTAAACCAAGGTGATTCAGTTTATCAAAGCTTTGCTGAACTGCACAGACAGTTTGCCTCATTAGAGGAAGTAAGAAATTGCTATCAAGAAATAAGACAAAAATTAGAAAGAGAGAGGTCAGAGCTAAAAGATACCGAGAAAAACCTAAGTTCTCTTCATCAAGAAATTCAAAAGCTTGCTAACTCTACAGATATAGAACAGGCTCATGAAAAATTAAACAAAGCGAGGAATAGCTTGAGAGATCAGGCTGAAAGATATGCCGTAAACCGTTCTGTGAGCTTCCTTCTGGAGAAAGTTAGAGAAAAAATCATTAGTAAAGCTAGAGATGAACTCCTAAAACCAGCCAGTGAGATAATGGCTGAAGTAACTGAGGGGGATTATAGAATAATCGAGCCTCCCGATGATCTTAACCAGACCGATTTCAAAACAGTATTGAATAATGGCGATTCTAAAGCTAGTGTCGAATATTTAAGTAGAGGGACCAGGGAGCAGCTATTTCTAGCTGTACGCTTAAGCCGGATTCAAGAGATCAAACCACCTCTTCCAGTTTTTCTTGATGATTCTCTGGTTAATTTTGATCGGGCTCATCTTTATCATTCCGCTGAAATAATTTCCAGGTTAGCGGGAAGTAATCAGATTTTTGTTTTAACCTGTCACCCCCATCTAGTTGAATATATTCAAAAAATCAGTAACACCGCCCAGTACTGGCACCTGGATCAGGGGAAATTTACGAAGACAAACGGTTCAGCTTTATTAAAAAAATTAAGCAAATAGGAGGGGAAGTATGAAAGACAAGCTAAAAAAGGTATTTAAGAGCGAAGGATTTGATTATGGTGATGTCCGCTATGAGCAAAATCGGGAAACTGAAGTTAGTTATGAAAAGCAGGAATTAAAGGAGATTAAAAATTCTTATCGAGAAGGAGGCCATCTCCGTCTTTATAACCAGGGTTGCAAGGCGGTAGGTTCTTTTAGTCAGATAGATGAGGTGCCTCTTGTGCAGCAAAACTTAGCAGAAGCCAGTAAAAAGGGAGCGGAGTTCAAGCAAGAAAAGGCCAGACTAAAGGAAGCTCCTGTGGTTAACAAACAGATTTTGACTCAGCCTAAAGATGATCCGAGAGATTATTCTTTACAGGACAAAAAAGATTTAGTTCAAAAATATAATGAGATGGCTTTGCAGCAGGAAAATGTCATTAATACCCGGTTTTCTTATCATGATTTTTATTCCCGGCGTACTTTTATTAATTCTGAAGGGACCGAGATTGAATATGATCTGCTTGGCTGCATGCTCCGGGGAGTAATCTTTGCCCGCAAAGGAGATGTTGTCCAGACTAAAAGAATCTCCTTTGGCGGTTATCCCGAATTTTCTCGATTAATAGACAGAGAAGATGAAATCAGGGAAAGCCTGGAAGTACTGCAGCAGATGATCGAGGCGGATCCTATAACAGCGGGCAGTTTTCCTGTGGTCATAAATCCTAAATTAGCAGCAGTTTTTATTCACGAGGCATTTGGCCATCTTTCAGAAGCAGATTTAATCGAGAATAATCCTTCGTTTCGGGAAAAGTTACAATTAGGGGCAGAATTAGGCCGAGAAAGCCTGACGGTCATCGATGATCCCACCCTGGCCGGTCGGCCTGGCCATTATCATTATGATGATGAAGGACAGGCAGGTAAACGCACAGTATTGATAGATAAAGGAATTTTAAGCGGAAGGCTCCATTCCCGCGAGACGGCTGCTAGTTTTTCAGAACCGCTGACCGGGAATATGAGAGCGGTAGATTGCCATTATACCCCGATAATTCGGATGTCTAATATCTTTATCGATGCTGGTGAGAATACCAGGCAGGAATTGATCAATTCGATTGACGACGGTTATTATCTGATTAACGGGAAAGGTGGTCAAACCACTGGAGATCAGTTTACTTTTGGTGCTGAATACGGCTATAAGATAGAAAATGGTAAGAAACAAAAAATGGTGCGGGATATTAATATAAGCGGCGAATTGTTTTCAACCTTAAAAAGAATTTCTATGGTCGGTGATGATTTATCTTTTAATGAGGTTGGAGGATGCGGTAAAGGCGATCCGATGCAGTTGAATATATTCTCCGGGATGGGCGCCCCACACATTAAAGTTGATCAGGTCAACGTAGGAGGTAAATAATATGATATCAATCGAAGAACTAAAAAATAAATTCGATCAGGCTGAACTTTTGCTAAAAGAGACAGACGAGCTGAAAATTAATCTGGAAAACTGGGACCTGGAGGATATCTCCAGCCAGAAATTGCTGCGCAACTCGTTAAGGGTAGTTAAAAATGGTCGCCGTGGAGCGAATACCGCCGTTGGTAGTTCTGCTAAAGTTGAGGGCAGCTTAATTTCCGGGGCTGAAACTTCGGCGAATTTTGGAGAAGAAATGGAGTTTGATTTTACCAGCAGTGAATTAGATCAACTTTCTCAAGGAGCAAGAGAAGCTTTCGCCGCCGCCAGCTCCGAAGAAATTTTTGCCTATCTGGAGGATTTCATGGCCAGAGTTAGAGAGAAAAAAGAGGATTTCACTTTTAACCTAAGGCTGCATAAAGAGCTTGAAAGGATCAAAGTAGTCACAACCCAGGGCGGTGATCTTGCTGAAGAAAAGACGAGCTTCACAATATTTTTTGGGGCGCCGATTCCTGGAGGAGGCTCTCAACTTTATCGCATATTAGAGAGCGATAATCTATTTGCGGAGATGCCGGAGGCAGAAATTGATGATTTTATCGCTGAATATGAAAAAACCAGCACAATTTCAGTTCCCAAGACCGGAAAGATGCCGGTATTATTTGCCCCTCGAGCTTTATATTTCCTTCCGGTTAGTCTGCAAGAAGGCATTAGTGCTCGCAATATTTATCAAGAGACTTCGCCTTTAATCGACCGTTTAGGAGATCAGATCTTTTCAGATAAATTGACCTTAACAGATAGTCCAGCTCGAAATAATTCCAGCCGCCACCGTTCTTTTGATGACGAAGGCATCCCTACTCAACAGCAAGCTGTTATCTCTGCAGGTGAGTTGAAGGCTTATATTTATGATCTGGAATATGCCGCCCGCATGGATGCAGAACCTAAAGGAAATGGATTGAAACAAACCATGTTCGGCAGCGGCATAGATACTCCGGTAACTCCAGCCCTGGTCAATCCGGTTATTAAACCAGGTCAGACCAGTAAAAAAGAAATGATCGCTGATATCGAAGAAGGAATTTTAGTTGAAGGGATAATCGGTTTCCATTCCTCCAATTATCCCCAGGGCCAGTTTTCTGTGCAGGCCCACGGATTTCATGTGAAAAACGGCCAGCTGCATGGACGGCTGCAGGATGTGATGATAGCCGGAAACATTTACGAAGATTTTCATAATGTTAGAGCAGTTGGCGATACTCTCCATTCTGCTTTCAATGGTCATTATCCATATATATTGGTGGATGACATTATGGTGACGGGGTCTTAAGAGGAGGCAGCTTAGTGAAACTAAAAATTATGCATACCGGGGACGTTCATCTAGGGATGAAATTTAATAACTATCCGGAGATAAGTAAAGATCTGGAGGAAGCCAGGTATAGAGCTTTAGCAAATGTCGTTACTGAAGCAGATGAAAGACAGTGCCATCTCCTTGTAGTGGCCGGAGATTTATTCGACAAACCAAATATGCCGGAAAAAGATATAATGAATGCGATCGATATTCTGTCTGATTTTTCTGGTGATGCCATCTTAATCTTACCTGGCAACCATGATTTCGATAACGGGGCTATAGAACTGTGGGAGGATTTTCGCAGGCACATGACCGGGAAGATGGTTTTGCTCAGCGAGGAAGAGAAGTATGATTTAACTAAGTTTGATCTTGACGCTGCTGTCTACCCGGCACCGTGTGACAGAAAAAAATCTGGCAAGAATAAAATAGGCTGGATAAACCAGATGGAAGAAAGAAAACTGACTGAATTCGAGCTCGGGATAGCCCACGGAGCTCTGGCAGGTTTTTCCCCGGATATGACCGATAGTTATTTCAAAATGGCGGCAGAAGAGCTGCAGGTTCTAAATATGGATATCTGGCTCTTAGGTCATTCTCATATTTCTTATCCCCGGCAGGATAAAGTGAATAATCATAAAATATTTAATAGTGGTACACCTGAGCCAGATGGACTTGATTGTACCCACGATGGTTATGCCTGGTATATTGAAATTCAGGATGATAAGTCTATCCAGGCAGAAAGAATAACCACAGGTAATTATCAATTTCAAGATCTGGAGTTTACTATCCAGGCAGAATCTGACCTGCAGCAGGTGGTAGATAAGCTAAGTGGTTCTGATGCTGGGAACAGCATAGTTAGATTGAGATTAACGGGCAGATTGGATCAGGAAGCTTTTGACCGAAAAAATGATTATTATAACCAGATCAGAAATGCAACTTACTATGCAGTGGTAGACGATAGTGATCTGAAGCTAAAAATTAATGAAGACGTTATTGCTGAAGAATTTACGGTTGACTCGTTCCCTTATCAATTGTTAAGCGAGCTTACTGCTGATGAAGATGCCCTGCATATAGCGTATGAGTTAATCCGTGAGGTGAGAGAATGAAGCTAAATAGCTTTTCAACCGAAATATTCGCCGGAATAAACGATCGGAGTTTAACTTTTACAGAAGGGTTAAATGTAATCCTCGGTCCTAATGAAGCCGGTAAAAGCACTATCGTAAATGCTCTGTTTGCTGCCTTATTTGTTGAACCTAAGATTAAGCTGAATGTGACGGAGGGCAAAGAATTTAAAGATAGATTTTTGCCTTATCCTGCAGGCGATTACGTTAACGGTAAGCTCGTATTTAGCGTAGATGATGCTAACTATACTATATATAAAAAATGGAGCAGGGAAGATCCGGAAGGTTATTTAATTTTACCTGATGGTTCTAGGGTTGAACAGCAGGAACGGATTAATGAGCTGCAAAAAGAGCTTTTTTCTTACGGTAAGAGTACCTATGATCATATAGTTTTCACCAAACAGCAGGAGATAAAGTCTACCCTGCAGAATATTACAGAAAATAATGAGCTGATTGATACAGTCAGTAATTTTTTGAGAAGAGCAGTTATGGAACTGGACGGAGTTTCTATCGATAGACTGAAACAGAAATTGGAAGAAGAACTTGATGATCTAACCAGTAAATGGAGCTTAGAAAGTGGTAGGCCGGCTAATCCAGCCCGAGGGGTTAACCACCCATATAAAGTTGGAACGGGCAAGATTTATGATGCCTTTATTGCCAGAGAAAAATTACGGCATCAGATTAAAGAAGCTGAAAGAATAGAAGAGGAATATCAAGATCTCAGTGCGGAGATCAACGAGTTGAAAGAACGAGAAAAGCAGGTGAAAGCTGAAGTTGATCGATTATCCGGACTGGAAGAAGATATTACTGATCGAGAAAGGTTGGAGCTTAAAGTTGAAAACCTGCAGGAAAAAATAGTTGAAATCAAAGATGTAAATAAACGCTGGCCTGTTTTGGAAAATGAACTAGAACGACAAAAGCAGGAATTGAGCGAGCTTCAGTCCCGATTAAAAGAATTAGAAGCAGAAAAAACTAGAGCTGATAAATATAAGCGCAAGCAAGAATTGGCGGAGAAGCTTATTGAAATTGATCAATTACAGGAGGAAATCGTTTCCCTGCAAAAAGAACGAGCAGAAATAGGAGATATAAGCAAAGGAGATGTAGAAAAGTTGGCTCAATATGAGAGCCGTTTGGAAAGTACTAAAGCTAGTTTGAAGGCAGCTCGCTTAAAAGCCGAGATCAATTACTCTGCTGGAGAAGAAATTAAGGTAACACCTGGAATAGAGCCGGAGCGTAATGTTGATAAACACAATGAGATCCAGGCAGATGGATATATCAGGATTAAAACGGATCATATTGATATCGAGATAGAATCGGCTGAAATAGATTTTTCCAGTCTTCAGGAAGAATACCAGGGGATTAAAAGGCAGTACTCTCATAATTTACAGGAGTTAAATGTAGAAAATGTGGCTTCTGCCAGGGAGAAATTGTCCCGTTTGAATCAGATAAATAATAGCTTAAATTTAAAACAATCTCAGATAGAGGATATTTTGGCGGGGAGAAAGTATAAGGAGATTAAAGCAGAACAAGAGAGTTATTCAGATATGGAAGAAGCTCGAGATTTAGAAAAAATTGAGGTAGAGCTGGAGCAGTTAAAAAACGATCAGATTCAGAAGTTGAAGACAGATATTCAGATAAAGATGAGTAAGTTAGAAGAGTGGGAAGAAAAATACGATAGTTATGATAATCTAGTGAATAAATTGGTGGAATTAAATACAGAAAAAGCTGGCTTATCTCGAGAGCTGGAAGAACTGGTGGATTTACCAGATGAATATGATAGCGCAGTAGAGTTTAGAGAAGAATTGAAGCAACTTCGAGAAACAAGAGAGGAAGTTAATAACTTACTCCGTACTAAATTACAGAAAGTGCATGATTTAAAAAATAAACTGCCTGAGAGCTCCACCGAGGAGTTAAACAAGTTATTTAAAGAAAAAGCTAAAGCTCTGGAAAGGGATAAAGAACGGGCCGCTAAAATTATTAAGATAAAAGATGTATTTGAGAATAAATTGGAGCAGATGGATAGTGATTCTTTTAAGCCCCTCGTTTCCACCTTCAGTGATTACCTTAATACATTAACAGCTGGAAAATACGCAGCCGGGTTGATAGATGATGATTTTAAGATCGAGATTCAAAGAGAGGGAACTAAAAAACTTCCGGCTAATATGGATATTTTATCTTACGGGACCTATGACGGTGTTGCTCTGGCTTTAAGATTTGCTCTCTTCGATAATCTTTTCCAGGATAAAGGTGGTTTTATCGTTCTGGATGACTGCCTGGTAAATTTAGATCCAGTCAGAAAGGCGAATGCTATCAATTTAATCAATGATTTTTCTGAAAAATATCAACTTCTTTTTACTACTTGTAGTCCGGCAACTGCAGCAGAACTCGGAGGCAATATTATCGAATTGTAAATAAGAGAAAGTTAACTAAGCGTTTAGTCAGGAGGACAGGCCATGACATTTATGCCTTACAAAATTAAAAATGGTCAGATGCATCAACTTGAAATAGAGAGTTTTGCTAACCAGGATATACAAAAGCTGGTAGAAAACAATCTGGAAAATTTATTTCAAATCACCTGTCTGGCCAGCAATTATCCTCAGGTTGATGGGTCTAAAGACCGCATCGACTCTTTAGGTATAAATAAAGCAAATGGACCTGTAATCATAGCTTACCAAAAAAATGGACAGCATAGCCTGGTGTCTCAGAGCCTGTACTATTTAGATTGGCTTTTGGACCATAAAGCGGTATTTGAAGTATTAGTTAGAGATATTCTCAATAGAAAGTATATTGTAGATTGGAGAAATCCCCAGGTTTATTGCTTTGCTAAAACTTACAGTCGGCAGGAAATTAGAGCTGTAAAACAGATTCAGGTAGATATTGAATTAATTAAGTATACCATTTTCTCTGATAATATTTTGAATTTAGAAATTTTAGGTAAGACCGAGCCTGAACCTGATTCAGAAAAGTTCGCTACTAATCCGGTTAACCCGGATTTTACCCAGTTTTTAGAGTGGGGCACGGAAACAGCTTTGCTTAGATTTAAGGAAATCAGAGATTATATTTTAGACTTAGATGAGAACATCGGTGAAGTGGTCGAGCAAGAAAGAATCGCTTATCTGGGGTCCGGCAAATTTGCTCTACTTGAAATTCACGAGTCTGATCTCTTAGTATATTTAAATTTTGAGCAGCGTCATCTGGATTTATCTGATTATGTGCAGGTGCGGATAAAAGATAAGAAAGATATGGCTATTGCTAAGAAATTAATTCAAAAAGCTTACGAAAAAACTCAATAAAAGTTAATAGGCTCAGGGGATATAGTACTCCGTTAATCAGCTAGATTAAGGATGAATTAATGGCTGGCTGGCGGAGTGTTTTAATTTTGTAATTAATTGTTTATATTAAAATAATATGGTATAATTTTCTATACCACATAATAATAACAGTGAGATGACGGCGCTTAAAACAAAAAATGAAAGGGGGGAGCCGGTATTGAAAAGAGGAGATGTTTTTTTAGTTGATTTTGCCCCGGTTTTAGGGGAAAAACCAGGGAAAAAACCAGCAGTAATAATTCAAAATGATATCGGCAATGAGGCTTCGAATACCACTATTGTTGTTCCTTTTACAGAAGTCAGAGATGATCTTAAATTTAATATTAAGATTGACTTATCAGAGATAGGAATAGACGAAGAGATTTACGTCTTTCCTGAACAAATCACAGTGGTAGATAAAGAGAGGATCATTGAAAAAACTTTTAGATTGCCTCAGAAAATTATGCAGGAGCTAGATGATAAGATAAGGCAGGTATTATCATTATAAAAATAATTATTAATTATGATGAGAAGCAAGGCTTTCAAGATGATCCTTATGATTTATTTACTGTGGAACACTGGCAGAAAAGATGGTCCTGGGGGTATGCTTTATAGTAGATTTATTTACAAAAAAATGGGAATGTAAAAAGTGTGGTTTTCGGTGGGGCGCAGTAAGCTTACAGGAGCCGGAAGAGAAAAAATAACATATTTTTGACAAGGCGGCCTTGAGGCCGCCTTTATTTTTTGGGATTTTAAAATAAAACAATAGAAGGAATAAATTATTAATTGAAGAATATTACAATACTAAGTAGTTTTAAGATATCACAACAGGAGGAGTGAAATGAGAAAAACGATATTATTTACTTTATTAATTATTTTTATTTCTGTAACGCTGGTTTCAGGTGCTTTAATAGAAGAAAATGGTTCATATACTAATAAAGAAAATTTAGAGCGAAATTTTAAACCATTAATAACTATAGTCTTTGATGATGGTTGGATTTCAGATATGTGGGCTCAAGAAATAATGCAGTTTGCCGGTATGAGAGGAACGTCTTTCGTCAATGCTGAGTTTTTTATGCAGACTAACAATCTAGAAAGAATGGATACAAATCAACTTAAAAAAATATATGATTTTGGGTGGGAGAT
This sequence comes from Bacillota bacterium, assembly GCA_051745085.1. Classification (GTDB taxonomy): domain Bacteria; phylum Bacillota; class Halanaerobiia; order Halanaerobiales; family Halarsenatibacteraceae; genus Halonatronomonas. The sequence continues at coordinate 12,741 of JBNJDR010000043.1, forward strand.
TGGTTGTCATGGCTCAAAACATATTTCTCTTTTGAATCTAAGAAAGGATGAGATTCTAAACATTTGGAGATCAAATAAAATTTTAATTCAGAATGCGACTGGAGGTGAGGTTGTATCTCATGCTTATCCCTATGGAGAATATGATGATATGATAAGAAATTTAGTGGGAGGGGTTTATTCTGCTGCCCGGTCTTCTACTAAAGGTTATATGGAATATGGGGATTTTGATTCAGCTTATTATGCAAATGTTTATTTCGTTGATACAATGCCTATTGAAGATGTCTTTGAGCTGATAGATGGAGTTTTACGACCGCCTGGCAAATGGTTAATTTTAGGGTTTCACAAATTAACAGGTAAACCTCCTTTTGCTGCAGCAGCACCTGAATTTTTTAAAAATCTTTCGGAGTTTCAAAGGATAGTTAATTATATTAATGATTATAAAATTCAGCAAAAATTAGAAGTAATAACATTTAAGGAAGGAGTTCAAAGAATCAGAAGTTATTATCCTTATTAAAAATGAGCAGGCAGTGAAAATTCACTGCCTGCCCATACTAAAATTTTATTTCAAATACTTATCGAACCAGTCAACCATTTCCTGGAGCCGGCGGATGCGGTGTTTAGGTTTGCCGCTCCGAGATAATTCGTGATTTTCTCCTTTGAACATACACAACCTACTTTCTACCCCGTGAAATTTAAGGGCAGTAAACATCTGTAGTCCTTCGGTCAGCCAACAGCGGTAATCCTGCTCTGAGTGGATGAACAGAGTAGGGGTATTTACTCTATCAGCATATTTTAAGGGAGAGCCATCCCAGAGTTTATCTGGGTCTGTCCAGGGTGTTTCTCCTTTGTATTGATCGGGAACGAAAAAGTACCCGATATCGGTAGTACCAAACATGGATATCCAGTTGGAAATACTTCGCTGAGAAACTCCCGCTTTAAATCGGTCGGTGTGGCCGATGATCCAGTTGGTCATGTAGCCGCCATAGGAACCTCCGCCTACTCCTAAAGCGTCTTTATCAATAAAGTCGAACTTAACCAGGGCGGTATCCATGACTTCCATGAGGTCTTGATAATCTCTATCTCCGTAACCAGAGCGGATATCGGCGAACTCATTGCCTTTGCCATCGCTGCCGCGAGGATTACTAAAGACAACAGCATAGCCGCTGCTGGCCAGAACCTGGAATTCGTGAAAAAAAATCGAGCCGTAAACCGTTTTTGGCCCTCCATGAATCTCTAGAACTGTTGGGTACTGCTCTCCTTCCTTGAAATCAATCGGACGCATGACCCAGGCATCAAGTTCGGTGCCGTCTGAGGCTGTTACCGTAAAGTGCTCAGGTGAGGAGATAACTTTATCATTTAAGAGATCTTCATTGAACGTACTAATTTGCTTTTCTTCTTCTTCCTGCAGAAGATAGAGTTCCTGCAGCTTATTGCCTCTAAAGCCTATGAAAGCTACCTGTCCTTTGCTGACAGAAATCATATCTATAGAGCCTTCTTTGTCTATAATCTTCTTTATCTGTTTTCCTGTCTGCGTTTCTGTCAGCTGATTGAGGTAAGAGTTGTATCCTTCGGTAGTGATAAAATAAAGCTTCTGGCTATCAACAGCAGTTATATTACCTCCGCCCAGCCGGCAATCATTACCTACTGAAGACCATAGGCTTTTATTTATCTTGTTAGTTAGGCGCTTAACCTGATTATCAGCAAGCTGGAGAGAGAAGATATCCGGGTTGGAGTTTAGACCCATATCTTCCATTTCATTGGCCCCAAAATATATTTCCGAATCACTTTTAAATTGAACAAAAGAAAGGGTCCAATCTCTGTCGGTAAGCTGGTTCAAATCCTGCTCAGTCTGGTTATAAAGATAAAGGTTACTTTTTATTTTAGCTTTATCGGTGAAATAACTCATGCTGCAGCAGATTTTGTCTCCCTGAACTGCAAAACTCTCTACATTATAATAATCAGAGACCAATTCAGTTACCTCTCCCTGCTCTAAGTCCATTTGGTAGAGGTGGGTTCGGTATTTATTGCTGACCCCCTCTCCATTAATCCAAAAAGGGATTTCCTCCATTACTTCGTAATCTTTTTCTTCTTTTAATTTTTCTTCATCTCGGACCTTTAAATCTTTTCGGGCTGTAAAAATTAGATTTTTGTTTGAGTCCACTTTGAAATCATTAACTGATTGAGAGATATTCTTGAAATGTTTAGCTTCCCCA
>JBNJDR010000044.1:0-14205 GCA_051745085.1 Bacillota bacterium
AGCACTACAGACAGGCTTGAACCGGTAACCCACCTTCTTGCTGATGAAAAAGTTTTAAATATTGATCATCACGAAGATAACAGCCATTATGGAGAGTTAAACTATATTTCTCCCGCTACAGCTGCTGTAGGCCAGATCCTTTATCAGCTAGCTGAATACTTAGATTGGCCTCTATCTAAGAAAGCCGGCGAATCCCTGGCTCTGGCCGTATTAGCCGATACCGGATTTTTCCGTTACAGCAATACTGACCGGTCTGTTTTACAAATGATAGAAAGTTTAATGGGTTTAGGTGTTGATATTTATCAAATCAATCGGCATTTATACGGAAAGGAACGACCCGAAGTGTTACAACTGTTAGGGAGGGCTTTACAGCGCTTATCCTTAACGGCAGAGGGAAAGATAGCATATTTTTATTTAGAGTTCGAAGATTATAGTGCCACCGGTACTGACAACCGGGATAAGGATGGTTTTGTAAATTATGCCCGTGATGTAGATGGGGTCGAACTGGGAATCTTATTTAGTGAAGAGTATGACGGTAAGGTGAAAGTCAGTTTTCGGTCCAATGAATACCTCCCAGCCAATCAACTTGCTGCTGAATTTGGCGGCGGCGGTCACCCCAGGGCTGCAGGATGTTCAGTTGAAACCCCTTTACCTGAGACGATGGAAAATGTCCTGGCCCGGGCTAAAACCTACGTTAAAACAGAGGAGTGATCTATAATTTCTGCATATAACGGAATTATAAATATTCTCAAGCCACCAGGAATAACGTCATTTGGGACGGTAGCCTGGTTAAGGAGAATTTTAGACATTAGAAAAGTCGGTCACACAGGGACCCTTGATCCGCTTGCTGCCGGGGTTCTACCTATCTGCGTAGGCAAAGGGACGAAGATAATTCAATTTTTGCCGGAAGGTGAAAAAGAATATATCTTCGAACTTAAGCTGGGGCAATCTACAGATACCCTGGATTTAGAAGGGGAAATAACCGCTGAATCCGAAAACTGGAAGGACCTAACCGAAGCAGAAATAATTACAGTGATCAAAAGCTTCATCGGACCTCAAGAACAAGTACCACCGATGTATTCTGCGATCAGTTATAACGGTAAGAGGCTTTATCAACTTGCCCGGGAAGGCAAAGAAGTAGAACGAGAAGCCAGGGATATAAACATCTTTTCTCTGGATATCCTTGAAATGCAGCTTCCCTTTGTTAGAATAAAAACCCGCTGTTCTCGGGGCACTTATATCAGGTCTCTGGTCCGAGATATCGGCCAAAGGCTAAGTGCTGAAGCAGTGATGAGTTTTCTGTTGAGAACCGCTTCCGGGCCCTTCAAATTGGAAGAAACCTGGGCTCCAGGTGAAGTAGAAGATATTGTTGAAAATGAACAGGATGCTTCGAGAATTTTATCCAATCTAACTACTTACTTAGAACTGCCAGAATTAAAGATAATACCAGAAGCTCATATTAAAGCCACCAATGGGACGGAGCTTTTTATATCTGATCTGGTAAAAAATAATTTCATCGAAAACCTTGAACATGACCAAAAGATAATCCTCTATGGAGAAGATAACCTGTTTATCTCCATCTGTAAGGTAAATCTGGAGGAAGAATTTAGCTTAGAACATGAAAAAGTCTTTAATATAAAAGAAAATTAATATTTTGTATGCTGGAGGTTCATGTAGTATGGAAGTAATTTACAGTAATCAATTTAATAAATTTGAAGGTACTCGTCCGGCCGTTGCTATAGGTAGTTTTGATGGAATTCACCTCGGTCATCAAGCTGTAATAAACAAAACAATAGAAATTGCTCAGGCAAAAAGTTTAGCTCCAGCTGTTTTTTCCTTCAAGCCCCATCCCCTCGAAGTTGTGGCCCCTGAACTTGTTACAGGCTTTTTGATTTCCCAGGAACAAAAAATAGAATTACTGTCTCAGCTAGGCGTAGATTATTTTTTCTGTCAAAAATTTACCCGCCAATTCGCCGGCCAGGATTTTGAAACTTTTGTGGTCAATATCCTCCACGATCATTTGAATATCGGTCACATTGTGGTAGGAGAAGATTTTTACTTTGGTAAAGGTGGCGACGGAGGTATCGATGATCTCATTAAATTAGGAAATAGATACGATTTTGGGGTTACTTCTCTTGCGCCGATAGAAAAAAATCATGAGAAGATTTCTAGTACTAGAATTAGAAACTTAATATCCCAGGGGAACGTTGACCAGGTAAAAGAACTGCTGGGCCGGCATTATACTTTGGCCGGTAGGGTAGTTCATGGTTACGGCCGTGGATCTAACTTAGGTTTTCCTACCGCTAATTTAGAACTGGATATAAATTATGTTCTGCCTGCTCAAGGAGTATATGCTGGTTATGTTCATTATCAGGATAATAAATATAAGGCGGTAGCTAATTTCGGAGAAAATCCGACCTTTACTAATGATAAATACAGCATTGAAATTTTTATTTTAAATTTGCAGGAAGACCTTTACGACAAGAAATTGAAGTTCGCTCCTGTTAAATTTGTCAGGGGAGAAAAAAAGTTCTCCAGCCCGGAGAAGTTGAAGGAAGCCATCCAGGAAGACGTTCTTTACACAGAAAGAGTTTTATGTTAAAATAAGAAAGGTAACATCTTTCCTCGACTTGGATAATCGTACCTCCAACGTTGTCTTGGTCGCAGGAGTATTCAGCACATAGGGAGGTGTAAGATAGATGATAACTAAAGAAAAGAAACAAGAAGTAATCAAAGAGTATCAAAGAGAAGAAGGCGATACCGGTTCACCAGAAGTACAAATCGCTCTTTTAACCGCTCGTATTAGTGAGTTGACCGACCACCTTAAGGAACATAAGCATGACAATCATAGTAGAAGAGGTCTGCTTAAAATGGTTGGCCGGCGGAAAAGAATGTTAGGTTATCTTAAAAATAAAGATGTTCAGCGTTATCGTGATTTGATTTCAAAATTAGGAATAAGAAAATAATTAACTCAAGGAGCGGGTATACCCGCTCCTTGTCTAAATTAGAAGAATAAAGTTTAATTTTTTATAAAATATAGGAGGTTGATTTATGGTAAAATCTTGGGAAAAAGAAGTAAATGGAACAATGATGAAATTTGAAACAGGAAAAATGGCTAAGCAGGCTAACGGTTCAATTTTGGCCACATATGGAGACACAACGGTTCTTGTAACTGCGACTATGTCAGATCCCAGACCAGGTATTAATTTCTTACCTTTGATGGTTAATTACGAGGAAAAGATCTATGCGATCGGTAAAATTCCGGGAAGTGTAACCAGAAGAGAAGGCAGACCTAGAGACCAGGCAACTCTAAATGCCAGGTTGATCGATCGACCTTTACGCCCTCTATTTCCCAAAGGGTTTAGACATGATATCCAGGTAGTGGCTACTATCTTATCTGTAGAAAATGATAATGATCCTGCTGTAGTGGCGATGAACGCTGCTTCTGCTGCTTTAACTATCTCTGATATTCCTCTGGCCGAACCAATAGCCGGGGTGAGGATCGGATTAGTAGAAGGTGAATTAGTGGTTAATCCTGATGAAGAGATGGCAGAAGTTTCAGATTTAGATTTATTGGTTGCAGGTACCCACGAATCGGTTATGATGGTTGAAGCTTCAGCAAACGAAGTTTCTGAAGATATCTTTTTAGATGCTCTCGATCTGGCTCACGCTAAGATCAAAGAACTCACTGAATTACAGGAGCAGATGCGGGAAGAAGTGGGTAAAGAGAAGATGGAATTTACCTCGCCCGAATTACCTGAACAGTATAAAGAAGAGCTATACGATATAGCTGCAGCCGATATGAAGGATGCTCTTTATACCAGGGGTAAAAAAGCTACCGAAGAAGCGATAGACAGGGTAAAAGACGAAGCTTACGACAAGTTTACCGCAGATCTTAGCGAGGAAGAGTTAGAAGAATTTGATGGCCTCATAAAAGATGCTTTGAGCAACGTGACCAAACGAGTATATAGAGAACAGGTTCTTGCTGGCAATCAGCGGCCTGACCATAGAGATAGGGATGAGATCCGGCCTATTTCTACAGAAGCGGGATTGCTGCCTCGGGTTCATGGTTCTGGTCTCTTTACTAGAGGTGAAACCCAGGCTTTAAGTGTCTTAACTCTGGGTTCTTCCGGCGATGAGCAGACAGTATTTGGCTTAGGAGAACATGAAACCAAACGGTTCATGCATCATTACAACTTCCCGCCTTATTCCGTAGGGGAGACCAGCCCGATGAGAGGACCAGGCCGAAGAGAAATCGGTCACGGCCATCTGGGCGAAAAAGCTCTAACTCCGGTACTGCCGAGTAAAGATGATTTTCCTTATACGATCAGGCTTGTGTCTGAAGTATTAGAATCTAACGGTTCATCATCTCAAGCCAGCATCTGTGGTAGCTCTATGGCCTTAATGGATGGCGGAGTTCCTATTTCTGCACCTGTAGGTGGTATAGCTATGGGTCTGATCAAGGAAGATGATGAAATAGCTATCTTATCCGATATTCAAGGCATGGAAGACCACTTTGGGGATATGGACTTTAAAGTAGCCGGTACCCCTGCTGGGATAACTGCTTTACAGATGGATATTAAAGTTACTGGTATTTCCAAAGAAATCATGAAGACAGCGCTGGAACAGGCCAGAAAAGGCAGACTACACATCATAGATAAGATGGCCGAAACTATCGCCGAACCCAGGGCAGAATTATCACCTAACGCCCCGATGATCCAGACCATGACCATCGATCCTGAAAAAATTCGTTTCGTTATCGGGCCAGGGGGTAAGATGATCAATAAAATCATCGATGAAACCGGAGCAAAAATCGATATCGAAGATGATGGCACGATCTTCATCCTTTCTGATGATCAGGAAAGTGGTGCCGAAGCCCGAAAAATGATCGAAAATCTCACCGAAGATGTAGAAGTTGGTAAGATCTATACAGGTAAAGTTAAAAAGATCATGAATTTTGGGGCCTTCGCTGAAATACTTCCTGGTAAAGAGGGATTAATCCATATCTCTGAACTTGCCGATCACCATGTCAAAGAAGTAGAAGACATCGTCAGTGTCGGCGATGAGGTGCCTGTTAAAGTTATAAAGATAGACAATCAGGATAGAATAAATCTCTCGCGGGTGGAAGCCTTAAAAGAATTAGAAGGCGAAGATGAATAAATAAATAATAATTGGATAGGATATAAAAAACATAAACTAGGGACCCTAGTTTATGTTTTTTCAATATATATGGGATAGGAGAGGAGTTAAACTAATGTATATAGGAAAACATGTTTCTATTGCTGGAGGTATCGATAAAGCTATAGGCAGGGCGGTTGATATTGGCTGTAATTCCCTGCAGATCTTCGTGAATAACCCCCGGGGCTGGAAGAACAGCAGCCTGGACGATGAAACTATAAATAATTTTAAAACAGCTCGGGAGGAAAACGAAATATACCCGGTGGTCGTTCATTCGATTTACTTAATAAATTTAGCCACAGCCAAAGATGAACTCTGGGAAAAATCGATCCAGGCTCTTATCGATGATTATCGCCGCTCTGATTTGATCGGGGCAGAATATCTGGTTTTCCATCCCGGCAGTCATACCGGTTCTGGCGAAGAAGCTGGGATTAATAGGATCGTCGAAGGCTTAAATCGAGTATTAGCTGAAACAAGTGGGGACACCCTCATTTTGCTAGAAAATGTGGCTGGTGCCGGTACAGCGATCGGCAAAACCATGCAGCAGTTAAAAGAAATCATGGAACGCCTGGATCAAAAAGAAAGAGTAGGGGTCTGCATCGATACCTGTCATGCGTATTCAGCTGGTTATGATGTGGCTACTCCTGGAGGTATAGACGAATTTTTAACGGAGGTTACCGATAAATTTAGCTTAGATAAAATAAAGGTGATCCATGTTAATGATTCTAAATTCCCCTTAGGCAGCAAAAAAGATCGGCATGCCCATATCGGCGCAGGCAAAATAGGGAAAGAAGGGTTTGAAAACTTTATTAATCACGAATTAATTAAAGATAAACCTTTGATTTTAGAGACTCCCTGGTTTGAAGATAGAGAAGATGATCCCGATGTAGATGCGTTAAAAGAATTAAGAAAATAAGGTGGCAGTTATGGATAAGACCAAGCTCTTTACCAGCGATACAATTGAATATATGGCCGATTCTATTGCAGAAGCCAGGGGCCAGGAGGTTTTCTTTCAGGCAGAATATGATAAGAAAGAAGCTCAAATCAAATCAATTCAGGCTGTAAGTAGGGGAAACGAAGGAATGGCTCCTGCCATCATAAATAACTTGAAGTCCGGCCAGGTGGTCATTCACAATCATCCCTCGGGCGATCTGCGCCCATCAGCGGCAGATATCAGGCTCGCCTCTATGTTAGGTAATCAAGGGATAGGCTTTATCATCGTTAATAACCAGGCAGACGAAAGTTATATAGTGGTTGAACCTGCCCTGGTCGAAGAGCTCGAGCCACTAAATGAAGAAGAGATCGTAAAATACTTCAAACCTGATGGCTTACTGGCTCACGCACTGCCCCAGTATCAAGAACGAAAAGAGCAGATCGATGTTCTCACAGAAATTATCCAGGCCTTTAATGATAAGAATAATCTTATGGTCGAAGCTGGAACAGGAACAGGAAAATCATTTGCCTATCTCATTCCTGCTTTATTTTGGGCCGATCAAAATGGTGGTCCCGTAGTCGTCTCTACTAACACCATCAACCTCCAGCAGCAGCTAATAAACAAAGACCTGGTGTTTTTACAAAAAGTCCTCCCTTTTAATTTTAAGGCTGACCTGGTTAAAGGGCGTTCAAATTATATCTGCCGCAGAAAATTATCTAATCTCTTGAAACGGAAAGATGTCCTCAAAGAAGAAAAGCCTGAATTGTTTCAAGTAGCAGCTTATATAGAAGACCAAACCTATAATGATGATTTTGCCGGTTCCCGCAGCGACGTCCCTTTTACCATTAACAATAAGATCTGGCAGGAATTCGCCTCTGAATCAGATTTATGCTTGAATTCCGGATGCCCTTTTCTCAAGAAATGTTTTTTTCAATCGGCGAGAAAATCCCTATATAATAGTGATCTACTTATCGTTAACCATCATCTCCTTCTGGCAGATGGGGTCCTAAAAAACAAGGCTTTCAGCGTTCTGCCCGATTACCACCGTTTGATCATAGATGAAGCTCATAATCTTCCTCAGGTAGCAACCCGGATTAGTGGGATGGACTTTTATCCTCCCCAGCTTAATTCTTTATTACAAAAGATTTTACATGCAAATACATCCCCCTTTGTCCGGTTGCGAAATCAAGAATATCATTTAAACCCGGATTATAGACAGGAGATAATCAAGCAGATAGATACGAGGATCTGGCCGGATTTAACCAAAATAGAAGAATATAATCAGCAGTACGAACACGAATTAACCAGGATTTTTACCAGCTTTTCTAATAAAAACATCCGCTTAAAGAAAAACACCCTGGATTCACTGGATATTGCAGACTGGCTGGAATATGGTGAAAAATTAATTGCTGCTTTAGGCCGGGTAGAAGTGCAGATCGATAGGTTGTATGATCTGGTCGAAGAAGCCTACGACCCCGGTTATGATAACACAGATAATCCTCTGTTAGAGATCAGCGCTTATATTTCCCGGCTCAGCGAAGTAGGTGAAGCACTTGAACTGAATTTAAATTATGATGATAATGAAGGAGACTTTGTCTTCTGGTTAGAAAAACAGTGGCAGAACAATAATAATTCGGTTGCCCAAAAGAATGCCAGAATAGATGTAGATGATTTCCTGCAAAAGATCCTGTTTGATCAGGTTTCAACTGGTATTTTAACTTCTGCTACCCTAGCGGTAGATGATAGTTTTTCTTATTTCAAAAATAAGGTTGGACTTACCCAAACCAGATCTTTACTTGTTTCATCTCCATTCGACTACCAAAAGCAGGTCCAGATATATTTACCTAAAGATTTACCTGCTCCCAATTCTAGAGATTTTTTAGAGCATATTTCTTCGAAGTTAACTTTATTCTTGAAAAATAATAGAGGGAGAACCTTAATTTTGTTTACCTCTTATAAGATGTTAAACCAGTTTAAAGATATTTATAAGACACCCCTGCAGAAAGCAAACTTAAACCTGCTAGTCCAGGGTGAATCACCCCGGCATGTCATCCTAAATAGTTTAAAAAATCAAAAAAGACAGATCTTACTTGGTACCAGCAGTTTCTGGGAAGGGATCGATGTCCCCGGAGAAGCTTTAACCGGATTGATCATGATGAAACTCCCGTTTGAGGTCCCTACTGATCCTTTAGTAGCTGCGCGCAATGAAAGGATAAAAGAACGTGGCGGCAATCCTTTCTGGGAAGAATCTCTCCCTGCAGCTGTTATAAAATTCAAACAGGGTTTTGGCCGGTTAATCAGATCAAAAAAGGATACCGGGACGATCATCCTTTTGGACCGGCGCTTGACCGAAAAAAGATATGGGAGTAAATTTATCAATTCTTTACCTAAAGGTTGTAATATAAAGAGAGGCTGGCCAGAAGAGGTCGAAAAAAATGATTAAATATTGAATTTAGCAGGAATTTTTCAGTCAATACAGAAATATATTAAAGCATAGAGATTTGGAATAGAAGGGTGGACAGGCAGATGGTAGTGGTGGAAAAAGGTATTAAATATTTTTTATCAATCGTTTTACTAATATTGATCATAAGTAATATGGTCGGAAACATCCAGGCCAGTGATTTTAAGTTGATCTATATCGTTCAAGAAGGCGATTCCTTATCGAAGATTGCTGAAAGCTATGATATTTCGCTCTCTGAATTAGCCAGCTGGAATAATATTAGTTCGACAAGTGTGATCAAAGTTGGAGATGAATTAGTAATACCCCAGCTGGATAATAACAGGGTTAAAAGGGATTTCAACAAGAAGGTACTGGAACGAGATTATAGTTTTTCTTTGAGTAATAGTCATACTTATGCAGTAAGAGTGAATAGTTCTCCTGCAAATTCAGAAATTGAAGATATTAATCCCGAAGACCTGGTTAAATATACAGTTAGCAGTGGTGATACTTATTACGATATAGCGCGCAAATTCAATACTTCAATGGGAGTAATAATGGCTTTAAACGAAAAGGATAATTCTACTTTAAAACCGGGAGAAGTTCTGAAGGTTCCGGCAAAAAACTTTACAGAAAAACAGTTATTAGCCCGATCTATCTCAGATTATGAATTAGAACTTCTTGCTAAAGCCATCAACGGAGAAGCCAGAGGAGAACCTTATTTGGGCCAGGTCGGAGTGGGGGCGGTTATCATCAATAGAGTTTTAAGTCCTCGCTTTCCTGATTCCATCAAAAAAGTTATCATGCAGCCCGGTCAATTTTGTGTGGTAGAAGATGGGCAAATCCAACTTACTCCTTCCCGTTCAACCAAACAGGCGGCTAGAGAAGCCGTGAACGGAAGGGACCCCACCGGGGGAGCCTTATATTTTTATAATCCTTCTACTTCAAAAGAGATAGAATGGATCTCTCGACGAAAACCACTGGTAACAATCGGTAACCATGTATTTGCTAATTAATTCTACTCCATGAGGGGGATTATATGAAAATAAAAATCACCAAACTCAATAACACGATTAAATTACCCGCTTATCAGCACCCCGGTGAAGATGCCGGGCTGGATATCGTTTCTGCTGAGAGCTGTGTATTAACCGCTCAAAATTATCGGATGATTAAAACTGGATTTAAATTAGCTATCCCTCCAGGTTATGGAGGATTTGTTTATCCCCGCAGCGGCCTGGCTAGAAAGCACGGTGTTACCGTCTTGAATTCGCCTGGGGTCATTGATTCGGGCTATCGAGGTGAAGTAGGGGTAGTTTTAATCAACCACAGTGATAAAGACTTTTATATAGAAAAAGGAGATAGAATTGCCCAGTTAATCGTTCAACCCGTCGAAGCTGTCATTTGGGAAGAAACGGAGCAGCTACCGCCCAGCGAACGAGCAGACACCGGCTTCGGTGATTCAGGAAGATAATCTAATTCCAACCGGGAGGTAATAATAATGAAGCATGAAACTATACAATTTAAAGATAACGAGCTGATATTATTAGATCAGCGCAAGCTGCCAGGCACCATTGAATTTTTTAAAACTGATAATTATGAGAAGGTAGCTTTTGCTATTTCAGATATGGTAGTAAGAGGAGCACCTGCTATCGGGGCTACCGCAGCTTTTGGGGTATATCTGGCTGCTGTAGAATATGATCATTTGAGCGATAATGAATTCGTAAAAAGGATGGAAGAAGCAGTTGAAGTTTTAAATAAAGCCAGACCGACAGCTGTAAATTTATCCTGGGCTACTAACCGCATGCTCAAACTTCTAAAAAAGAATCAAAATAAAGATAGGAAATCATTATTAAGGCTTCTCGAACAGGAAGCTAGAGAAATAGCTCGCGAAGATGTTGAAATTAACAAAACAATGGCTCGTTATGGTAATGAGCTGGTTTCTCCTGGAGCTAATATCTTGACTCACTGCAACACCGGAGCTTTGGCCACCGTCGATTACGGCACTGCTTTAGGAGTAATCAGAGAAGCTCATTTCAAAGGAAAAAACATCCATGTCTACGCAGATGAGTCAAGACCCCGCCTCCAGGGAGCAAGATTAACCGCTTTTGAGTTAGTAGAAGAACAAATTCCTGCTACCTTGATCGCCGATAGTGTAGCAGCAACTTTGATGAAGAACGGGAAAATAGATATTATCTTTGTAGGCGCAGATAGGGTTGCTGCCAACGGTGATGTGGCTAATAAAATTGGGACCTATATGCTTTCTGAGCTGGCAAAAGTACATTCTGTACCTTTCTATGTTGTCGCTCCCCGCTCCACCATAGATTATAACACCCCCTCTGGTGACCTTATCGAAATAGAAGAAAGGTCCGAAGATGAGGTTAAAAAAGTAGGTTCAGAAGTTATTGCCCCCGAAGGTATTGAAGTTTATAACCCTGCTTTTGATATCACCCCGGCAGAAAATATTAATGGTATAGTCACAGAATATGGAGTTATTGAAGCACCCTTTACTTCTGGCTTGAAGGAGATTCAAGATAGGAGGCGATCTTAATCAAAGCTTTGCAGTATCTTGAGAAAGAGGGGATCAGCTTACAGGATATCCCCAGGCCAACCCCTGAACCTGATGAAGTTTTAATAGGGTTATCTCTGGCTGGGTTGTGTAACACCGATATCGAAATAGCCCGGGGTTACCTGGATTTTCAGGGTACCTTAGGCCATGAATTTGTTGGAATTGTAGTAGAGGACCCTCAGGGTGAACTGGAAGGGGAAAAAGTGGTAGGTGAAATCAACATACCCTGCGGACATTGTTCTGCCTGTAACAACTGCCAGCCCAACCATTGTTTAAACATTAAAGCTGTTGGGATGAGAGATTATCCAGGAGTTTTTTCGGAGTTCTTTACCTTACCCCGGGAAAATGTCCATGTAGTTCCCGAACGGATCGCCGATATTCAGGCAGTCTTTGTTGAGCCTTTAGCTGCTTCTCTGGAAATTCCAGAAAAAAATCACCTCAAACAGACCGATAAAATAGCAGTCTTAGGGGATGGCAGGTTAGGATTAATGACCGCCGCTGCTTTATATTTTTTAAATTTTGAGATCCATCTGGTAGGAAAACACCAGGTTAAGCTTAATACGCTCGATCATCTGCATATTGATACCTATTTGTTAGGTGATGATATTCCTAAAATGGATAAAGTAATAGATTGTACCGGCAGTAAAAGCGGAGTCGATACCGCTTTGCAATTGATCAAACCAGAAGGTACAATAATATTAAAGACGACCATAGCTGGTGACACTTCTTTAAATTTAAGCCAGGTAACGGTCGAAGAATTAAAAATAGTCGGCTCTAGATGCGGTCCTTTCCCTGCCGCATTAAGGCTGCTGGGGAATAATGATCCCGGCGTAGCCAAATTTGTCAGTCGGATCTATCCTCTAGCAGAAGCGGAACGGGCTTTTGCGGCCGCTAAAGAAAAGGATAACATCAAGATCTTATTGAAAGGTGAGTATCATGAAAAAGGATGAATTTTTGCCGATTTTGAAAACTAGTTCCAGCAATATTTCTTCACAAGTAATAGTTTGCGGAGACCCAGGCCGGGCTGATAAAATTGCCCCCTATCTTACCAACGCCAAAACTATTTCTTATAATCGAGAGTACAAAGTTATTAATGGGATTTACAATAATGTAGAAGTCTCCGTGGTATCTCACGGAGTAGGAGCAGCCGGAGCCGCTGTCTGTTTTGAGGAGTTAATCAAGGCAGGGGCGGAGGAGATCATTCGAGTAGGCACAGCTGGTTCTTTAAATCTAAATATTACAGATGGCGACATCGTAATTGCTAAAGCTGCTGTCCGGGAAGATGGTTTAACCGATCAGCTGGTCAAACCGGCTTATCCCGCAGTTGCAGATAGTTCCTTAACCGATAAAATGATCGCTGCCGGCCAGGAATTATTGCATAAAGATCTCCCTGCAGGCATAGTTCTTACAATCGGAGCTTTTTATCCAGAGATTGAACCCCTTCCTAATAATTATTACAGTGAAGCAGGAGCCATCGCCGTAGAAATGGAGGCAAGTGCTTTATTTGTAATAGCTTCCCTAAACAATATTTCTGCTGGTGCTATCTTTGCAATAGATGGGATGGCTATAGATTTTTCCGCTGATGATTACGATCCCCACAGAGAACAGGTCGCTAAAGCAGTAGAAGATGAAATAAAAATTGCTTTAGAGGCCTTAACTTCATAAAAAAAAGAGGAGGAGATTTTAATGAAGAAAACTGCTTTAGTTCTAATGTTAGCCCTGAGTTTTATTTTACTGACAGGTTATGGGGCTGCTGCTCAAAACCAGATCGCAATTAATTTTGCCACCGGTGGTTTAGGTGACCAGTCATTTAACGATGCCGCTTATAGAGGTATGGAGAGGGCAGAGGAAGAACTAGGAATCACTTTTGATTATACCGAACCTGAATCTATCGCAGATTATGAAACTTTCTTAAACCAATTTGCAGCTCAGGGTATGTATGATTTGATCATCGCCATCGGGTTTGATCAGGCCGATGCAGTTGAAACTATCTCTCAACGTAATCCTGACCAGATGTTTGCAATCGTAGATACGGTGGTAGAAGCGGAGAATGTAGCTTCCTTCGTTTACGAAGAAAAAGAAAGAGGATTTTTAATGGGCGCAGCTGCTGCCATGATGACAACTAGAACTGATGATCCTTTCATCAACGAAGCCAAGGAGATCGGGGTAATCGGCGGCATGAACATTCCCTTGATCAATGCTAATATTGCAGGTTATATCGCCGGGGCAGAGTTTGTCGATCCTGAAATCGAAGTTAATTATAGTTATGTAGGAGACTGGGCCGATCCCGGTCGAGGTAAGGAACTGGCTGTTTCCATGATAGAAGATGATATCGATGTAATCTGGGGCGCTGCCGGCCGCTCAGGTCTGGGAGTTTTAAGGGCAGCAGAAGAAAATGATATCTACGGCATCGGGGCAGATTCTGACCAGAGCCACGTTGCTCCTGATCATGTGCTGACCAACGGTATGAAATTTGTCGATCAGACCGTATATCTGGCAATACAGCAGCAGCTGGAAGACGAACTCTCACCTGGAGTTAATGTGCTGGGTGTAGAAGAGGGAGCTTTAGGGTTTACTGAAAACCTACTGCCTGATGATGTAGTTGAAGAATTAAAGCAAATTTCTGCCTGGATCGCTGCAGATGAAATAGAGATACCGGACACTATCGAAGCCGCAACTGAGTAGTTTCTTCAATAAGTTGTAAATACTAAGTTAGGTCGGGGCTCCGATCAGGAGCCCCATTTTTTTATTCAAGCGAGGTGGGAAAATGGCTGTAATAGAAATGCAGAATATAAATAAAAGATTTGGCGATATACAAGCTAATAATGATATTGATATTTCCATTAAATCCGGGGAAATCCATTGTTTATTAGGTGAAAATGGCGCGGGTAAATCTACCTTGGTTAAAATTTTATTTGGCCTTTATACCCCCGACAGTGGAACGATAAAAATTAAAGGTAAAAATGTTCGTTTTGCCAGCCCGTCCGAAGCTATTAAACAGGGTATCGGCATGATCCATCAGCATTTTATGTTAGTGGATAGATTATCTATAACCGAAAATATTATTGCCGGGGCTGAAATCAAACGAGG
>JBNJDR010000045.1:0-14084 GCA_051745085.1 Bacillota bacterium
CCTCCTGCCTTTAGGTCTTTTTATGGACAATCAGTATAGAAAGATTTTAATTGAAAACAATCGCAGGACAGTAAATAATGAACTGCATCAATATGCCGTTTCCCTGACCAATGTGCTCAATAATAGATTTGCTCTTCTAAAAGCTTTAGAGGCTTTCGTCAAAGAAAAAGGGGAGGCAGAATTAAATTCTACCAGTTTTAAGGACTTTGCCTCGGGACTTTATTCCGGCAGCTCCGGTTTAAGAAACTTCATCATAGCTCCTGACGGGGTAAATAAGTACATTTACCCCCTTGAAGGAAATGAAGAGGCCCTGGGTCATAACTTATTGAACGATATGAGGCCTGAGGTAGTCGAAGACGTAGAAAGGGCGATTCGGACCGGGGAGCCGGCCATCAGCGGTCCTTACGAACTTCGCCAGGGCGGGCAGGGAGTAGTGCTGCGGAAAGCTATATTTGAAGAGAGTGAGTTCTGGGGGCTTGTCACCATGGTATTGGACATGCAGCCGATATACGAATTTGTTGGTTTAACTGAAGATGAACTTTTGTTTAATATTGCTTTAAGCAGAGAGCAGGATACATTTTTTGGAGATGCCGCTGTCCTGGAATCTGATCCAGTTTTATCTACCATAGAGCTGCCCGAAGGGGATTTTGATATAGCAGCAGTACCTGAGGGGGGATGGTACGAACAGATTAAAGATAGACACAATACCTTTAGGGCGATAGCTTTACTTATCGGTTTATTATTGTCTGTTTTGATATATTTGTTAACCTACAGAAATTACAAGGTCGGTGTCCTGGTCGGCAAGAGAACGAAAGATTTAAGAGAGGCCAATCTGCTTTTGCAGGAACAAGAAGAGCTTATCAAGCAAGAAAGAGAAAAAGCCAGGTATCAAGCTCTGCACGATCAATTGACCGGGTTATATAACAGGTGGTACTTCGAGAGCGAAGTAACCAGGTTGAACAAATCCCGGAGATTACCGATTAGTATCCTTGTTGCCGATATGGATAGCTTGAAATTTATCAACGATAATTACGGCCACCAGGTTGGAGATGAGTTCATAAAAAAGATGGGAGAAATCCTGGCCAACTCGATCAGAGAAGAAGATATTTTAGCCCGGATCGGCGGAGATGAGTTTTCCCTTATCCTCCCTGAAACTGACGAAGAAACCGCCCGCCAATTATGCACCCGGGTTAAAAATAGCTGTGAAGAATTTAATGATCAGAATGCCCTACCGGCTCCCTTAAAAGTTTCTTTAGGGGCTGCTGTTAAGACCACAGAGGATGAAGACCTTTACGATGTATTCAACCAGGCTGACAAAAGGATGTACGCCAATAAAATCGAATCTCGCCGGCCATAAGTCAGATAATAGAAGTGTTCATTTTAATATAGGATTTTAATTAAAATTTTTGAGAGGTATGGTATTATGAAAAACGATAAGCTTCAACTATATTATAAATTATATGATTTGAGCCGCCGCCAGAAAGAAGAAATACTGCACGGCAGCATAGATAATGTGCTGCAGATAATCCAGGAGAAGAGCGAGATACTCAGTAAACTGGAAGATGTTGATCTAGCTGCGGAGATCCGCTCCCATCACGATCCTCAGGGTACCCTGATCGAGATGCAGACCCTGTTGGAAGGTCTAACCGAACTGGAGGAAGAGAACGCTGAACTGCTCCGGGAGATGGCTCCTGATTTGAATCAAAAAGTGCAAAATTTAAACCAAAAATATCTTAAGGCAAGTAAGGTATACCAGGAAAATAAAGAGAATAAAGATGACCGCGGTGGCAGTAAGATAGATCAGAGAAGTTAGAATTAATTAAAATATTAACACAGGAGCTTTGCAATATGAAATTCAATCTAAACCAATTTTTGATCTCGATTTCTTTCATCTTAGATTTTATTGAAATAGATATCCTGGAGGATATCACTAATCACGGTAAGCGGGTTGGTTATATTGCTTTAAAAATCGGAGAGAAATACAACTTAACGGAAGAAGAGAGGTTTTCTCTTCTTGCTTTTGCTCTCATGCATGATTTAGGTGGGGTGAAAAATGAGAAAAAAGTTAGTAAGACCGAACTGGAGAAGGTAAAAAGCCATTGCATTATTGGAGAAGAGAGCATTCAAAGGTTCCCCTTTTTTAGGGAATATGAAAATGTTATCCTCTACCATCATGAAAATTATGATGGAAGTGGGTTTTTTCAAAAATCAGGTGAGGAGATCCCTCTTTTTTCTCAGATTATAGCCATTTCAGATCATTTTGAACTTATATATGAATCTCATAAAAAGAGAAGTAAATTAATTAACTCAATCCAGAACCAGATTGGGAGTAAGTTTTCTCAAGAGTTGTTTGATAAATTTTTGGATATAACCCAGCATGAAAGCTTCTGGCTTAATCTCAAAGATCAATATATTTTAAAGGCCATAGAGAGGGAAAGCCCCCAGTTTTCTGGTGATTACAGTTATCAAGAACTTCATGAATTAACCGCCATATTTTCAGATATTATCGATTCTAAGTCTCAATTTACCAGGGACCATTCCTCTAAGCTAAGTGATAAGGCTGGGATAATGGCAGATTATTACGGTTTTAATGAAGTTAAAAGAAGTAAGTTCATGATTGCGGCTGACTTACATGATTTAGGCAAGCTAGCGGTACCAAATAAAATTTTAGACAAGCCCGGCAGGCTTAATAAGTATGAGTTCCGTAAAATAAAAGCTCATAGTTACTATACCCGACGGGCGCTTGATTCGATTGATGGGTTTGCAGAAATAACAGAGTGGGCAGCAAACCACCACGAGAAAAATGATGGGACCGGATACCCCTACGGGTTAACCCGAGCAGAATTAGATTTTCCTTCTCAACTGATGGTGGCCCTGGATATATATCAGGCTCTACGAGAGGTAAGGCCATACCGAGACTCTTTGAATCATGAGGAAGCAGTGAATTTATTGGCGGATATGGCTAAAGCGGATAAAATCAATGCCGAAATCACCCGGGATATAGCTGAGGTCTTTAGTTGATTTAGTAAGGTGATTATGGAAAATTTAATGCTGATAAGTAATAATTAAGCAGGTAGTACTTTGTGATACCGTGAAGCCTTCTCATTTGAATTAAGTTTAACGATACAGATAATATAATTAAAAATTATTAGATTAGTTGATATGTTTAAATGGTCCAGCTGGAAATATTCAGCTGGATCTTTTTATATTTTAACAGGTTAAATTTGGGATAAAAGACTGAATTTAACCAGCCTTCGTGAAAATTTTCAGTTAAATTTAAAAATTCTCTTGACATGAAATATGATTTGTAGTAATATTAAGATAGTTTCCGGGAGCACTCCCGAAAAAAATATAATCCTAAAGATTACGAGGTATAATCTATGAAAAATACCAGTAATAATGCCAATATATATAAGATTGCCGATGAGGCCGGGGTATCTAAAAGTACCGTTTCCCGGGTCTTAAATAACAAAAAAGATGTAAGTGAAGCGACCAGAGAGAAAATTTTAAAAGTTATAGAAGATTTAAATTACAGGCCGGATAGTTCGGCCAAAGGTCTGGCCACGAGGAAAACCAAAACGGTGGGGCTGGTGGTATCTGAGATCACCAATCCTTTTTTTTCCATGTTCGTCAAAGGGGCCGAGGATAAGGCCATGGAAAAGGACTACAACATAATGTTAGCCAACAGCAACTGGGTGGTCGAGGAGGAGCTAAAATGTATCAGAATGCTCGAAGAAGGTCGGGTTGATGGCATCCTGATGATTAGTGGTGGCGGATCCGATATGTTGAACGATTACTTAAACAATCTCGTTGACAAAGAAACCCCGGTTGTCCTGGTTGATAGGAAACTGGAAAATGAGATGATCCCTAAGATCAACGTGGATAACGTGGATGGCGCTTATAAAGGAACTAAATATCTTCTGGAATTGGGCCATAAGAATATAGCCTTCGTCAAAGGTGACGATATAGCGGCTTCCTACGCTTCTCTCGATAGGGTGGAGGGCTACAGAAAAGCTCTGCAGGAATATGGGCTCGAAACCGAGATTATCGAACCTGGTTACTTTGACCGCGAAGAAGCACATAAGACCACAAAAAAGATTCTGGCTGGTCATGCAGAGGTTACTGCAGTATTTTATGCCTCAGACATGATGGCGGTCGGTGGTTTAAAGGCCATTAAGGAAGCAGGTTTAAAGGTACCGGAGGATATATCTGTGCTTGGTTTTGATGACATCGAACTGGCTTCCATAATTGATCCTGCCTTATCGACGATAAAGCAGCCCAGATATAAGATGGGCTATTTAGGCATGGAAAAGCTGATCAACAAACTGGAAGGTAAGCCCAGAGAACTATATGCCGAAGATGTAAAAATTGAACTGGAATTGATTGAGCGAGAATCTACCCGCTCATTAAACTATTAAAGCTAAAATATGGTTCCAACCCCATAATTAAGGATGAGATTTAAAAGAGGTTCATGTACTTCCCCGGGGCTGGAATATATTTTTAAACTTTTTTGGGAGCGCTCCCAGAACATATCCAGGAATCTGCTGGAGAAATTAATTCTTTTAAAGGTATTACAGGAGCGGCTCAAGAAAATATATATCTGGTACTGTGCAAGTTTTAGCAGGAACAAATTTCCACAAAAATACTAAGGGGGACAATTATGTTTTCTAAAAAAAGTTTATTGTTAATGGTTATGGTACTGGTAATGGCGGCTTCATTATTCCTGGGTAATGTACAACTGCAGGCTGAGGATGTTACTACTATAACGGTAGCCGCGTTTCCAGATCAGGATTCCGGTTTTGAGGCAGTTTTAGATGGCTTCCATGAAGAGCACCCACATATTAAAGTAGAATTAGATGTTAATGATTTTGAAGACCATCATGAAACCTTATTAACCCGCATAGCTGCTGGTTCTAACGTTCCGGATGTGGCAAATGTAGAGATAGCTTACGTTGGTGACTTCGTCAATAGAGGTGGATTCGAGAATTTATCTGCTGAACCATACAATGCTGGGAGATTTGAAGAAGATATCATCGCTTATAAATGGGCTCAGGGGACAAATGAAGATACAGGTAATCTTATAGCCATGCCGCTTGATATCTCTCCCGGGACGATGTTCTACCGCAGAGACCGCCTGGATGAATTAGGAGTAGATATCGAAGATCTCCAGACTATGGAAGACTGGATCGAAGTAGGAAGAGAATTTGCAGAAGAAGATGGCCGCTGGCTATTTGCTGATGCAGCTTCAGTATATGAGATGATAAGAAGATCTGGAGAATATCGCTTCTTTGATAACGAAGGCGAACCGATCATCACCTCAGATAAATTTGTCAGAGCGTTTGAGCTGGCTAAACAGGTAAGAGATGAAGGCCTGGACGCCAATATCGGTGAATGGACCAACGAATGGTATACAACCTTCCAGGAAGGTACAGCTTTAGTCCATACCTCTGGTGCCTGGTTGGGCGGACATATCCAGAACTGGATGGCACCTGATACTGCTGGTAAATGGGGCGTTACCAATCTGCCAGATGATATGTACGTTAACTGGGGCGGTTCATTCGTAGCTATCCCGGAAGATGCCGAGCATAAAGAAGAGGCCTGGGAATTCATAGAATATGTAACTACCAATACCGATGTTCAGATCGCTCAATTTGAAGCCGCTAACATCTTTCCTGCTTTAGTTGACGCTTTCGACGATGATATCTTCGAAGTTTCTTCAGAATTTTACGGCGGCCAGAATGTAAGAAAACTCTGGTTAGAAGCTGCTAAACAGATTCCTGAAGTTAACTCAAATAAATACGATAGTATTGCTGAAGATATAGTCGGTGATGCTTTAACAGAAGTACTGGAAAATGATAAAGATATCGAGCAGGCTTTAGCCGATGCTGAAGAATTGTTAAGAAGAAGAATGAGATAATAACTTAAATCCCCGGGGGCTGAAAATTTTTCAGCCCCTAATTAATCAAGTGAAGCTTTATTAAGCTAGGAGGAAGACCATGAGATCCAATAATTTTTTGGAGGTAAAAGACAAATTTAGATTAGATAAGAAGGTTGCTCCTTATGTCTTCATCTCCCCATTTTTTATTCTCTTTATAATTTTCGGCCTATTCCCCATCGTATTTTCTTTCTTTCTTAGTTTTAATTCCTGGGATGGAATAGGAGAGATGAGTTTCGTCGGCTTTGACAATTACGCTTATATCTTGACAGATGCCTGGTTCTGGGATTCGGTCAAAAGTACCGTGATAATTTTTACGTTAACAACCATCCCGCAGCATATTTTTGCTCTAACCCTGGCTTTTATCTTAAATTCAGGTTACGTAAAGTTTAAGGAATTCTTTAGAACCTCATTTTTCTTGCCCTACATAACTTCGGCAGTAGCCATCGCCTTAATATTTGACGTCCTGTTAGGTTTCCGGTCTGGATTATTGAATGCCTTTCTCATGTGGCTGGAATCATTGCCGCCGATAGGATTTTTATTCGAGACGTTTCAATTTGACCTGCCGGCCCGCTGGCTGGGTGAGCCCAGATTGATTAGATTTTCGATTGCCGGTCTGGTGACCTGGAGGTTTACCGGCTGGAATATGTTGATCTACTTTGCCGGCCTGCAGAATATCCCTAAAAGTCTTTACGAAGCAGCCAGAGTGGATGGAGCGAACATTAGACAGGTCTTCACTAAGATTACCCTGCCCCTCTTAAAACCTGTCATCTTCTTCGGGGTGACGATGTCGATAATAGGTAACCTCCAGCTCTTCCAGGAACCTTTCGTCCTGGTAGGCGGCGACGGGGGAGTAAGTAGAGCGGGGATGACGACGGTGATGTATCTCTATAGAACCGGTTTTCACTGGAGACAGTTTGGGGAAGGCAGTGCTATGGCCTATATTCTCTGTATATTTATCATAGTTCTTAGTTTAGTCAATAAAAAGTTATTTTCTGGTGGTGGCTTAAATGATCTCCAATAAAGGTCAGGTAAAAAGAAAAAGAATGATTTCAGAAGGCATGAAAAAAACCATATTATATACTTTTCTTATCTGCGGTGTGATCATAACGTTTTTCCCGTTTGTCTATATGATCTTTTTATCTACCCGCTCTAGAGCAGATATATTTTCCTCAATATTTACCCTGCTGCCCGGCGATTCATTTATGGATAATTACCAGACCTTAATAGATAACGTCCCGATCTTTAGGAACCTCTTTAACAGCATCTTCATCTCGACCTCTAC
This sequence comes from Bacillota bacterium, assembly GCA_051745085.1. Classification (GTDB taxonomy): domain Bacteria; phylum Bacillota; class Halanaerobiia; order Halanaerobiales; family Halarsenatibacteraceae; genus Halonatronomonas. The sequence continues at coordinate 7,221 of JBNJDR010000045.1, forward strand.
CACCATCTTAACAGTATTTTTCTGTTCTCTGGGTGGATATGGATTTGCAAAATATAATTTTAAATTTAAGAATAAATTATTTTATCTGATGTTGGGGACTATGATGATCCCGGCGATATTATCTATAATACCCTGGTTCATCATGATGAATTACTTCGGCTGGGTAGATACATTTTATCCCTTGATAATCCCCGGTATAGCCAATCCCTTCGGCATCTTTCTGATGACCCAGTTCATGAATTCGATCCCCTATGACGTAATAGATGCCGCCAGAATCGACGGGTGTGGGGAGTTCGGTATCTTTCTGAGGATCGTGCTGCCGATGAGTAAGTCCGGCATAGGCGCGTTATCGGTTTTAACATTTTTAAGTTCCTGGAATCTCTTGATGCAGCCGTTATTGATCCTCCAGAGCAGCGATCTGTGGACGCTGCCCGTAGCTTTAACTAAATTAGCAGATAGAGCAGGTATAGACTACGGTGCTGCGATGGTCGGCGTCTTGATAGCGATCGTTCCAGTTTTAATAGCATACGTGATCGGCTCCAGGGCCATAATGAAAAGCATCATGGAAGGAGCCACCAAAGGCTAACCTTAATTTTAAATCGATATCATCTTAATGAAAGTAGGTTATAGAATGGAAGGAATAAATAAGTGGGATTTCACCGACGCGGAAGGAACGTTTAAATTAGAAAACGCAGATAAAAGCAATTACCTTTATTTCCCCCTTGCCAACGAGGCTGGAATGATGTCTGCTATAACCCCCCGTCTCCATGGTGATAGCAAAACAGGCCAGAATACTTTCGTCCTGCAGCCAGTATCTCTGGAAGATCTGCATAATAGCCGGGCGGCTCGAAATTTTTGGGTGACTACAGATGCAGGGCAGGTCTGGTCGGCGGCAGGTAATTCTGCCCGCCAGTTTGCCCAAAAATTTTCATCTGATAAGCAGGAAGAGGTTACCCTGGAGGCCGGACTGCTCTGGCATAAGGTCAGCAGAGAAAATCAGGATCTGGGCCTCAAAGCGGAGATTACAAATTTTGTGCCGGCGAATTCCGATACGGTGGAACTGATGCAGGTGAAACTGTCTAATATCGGGGAAGAGGATATCAAATTAACGCCAACTGCAGCTGTGCCGATCTACGGGCGTTCTGCCGATAACCTTAGAGATCATCGGCACGTCACTTCCCTCCTGCACAGGATAGAAACGGTGCGGCACGGAGTGGTGGTGAAGCCTACCCTCTCTTTCGATGAACGGGGCCATACCGAGAACGAGGTTTCCTATGGGATTTTAGGGGCGGGCGAAAATGGAGAGGAACCCCGGGGTTTCTTCCCTATCCTGGAAGACTTCATCGGAGCAGGCGGCAACCTGGACTGGCCGGAGGCTGTAGTTTCTCGATCACGCGATCATCTTCCCGCCGGGGAGAAGTTCGCCGGGTATGAGGCGGTCGGGGCGCTGCGGTTCGAAGAGGTAACCCTGCAGCCCGGCAGCGAGATATCTTACATACTGGCTATTGCCATCGACGAAGCCGGCGGCAGCTTCGCAGAGATAGCCGAGAAATATCTGGCTGAGGATAGCTTCGCCAGCCATCTGGAGGAGAACAAAGCCTTCTGGAAGACTAAACTCGACAAGGTTCAGTTCGCCAGTGGCGATACAGAATTCAACCGCTGGATGAGATGGGTTACCGTCCAGCCGATCCTACGGAGAATATTCGGCTGTTCTTTTCTGCCCAGCCATGATTACGGCCGCGGCGGCAGGGGCTGGAGGGACCTGTGGCAGGACTGTCTGGCCCTGCTGCTGATGGAACCAGAGAAAGTCCAGGACCTATTATTTAATAATTTTGCCGGAGTGAGGATAGATGGCAGCAACGCCACCATCATCGGTTCCAAGCCAGGTGAATTTAAAGCGGATAGAAATAATATTCAGCGGGTCTGGATGGATCACGGCGCCTGGCCGTTCTTAACCACCAGACTCTATCTGGACCAGAGCGGAGACCTGAAGTTTCTGCTCAGGGAGCAGACCTATTTTCAAAATGGGTCCCCTCTGTTAGACCAGGCCGGGGCTGAATATCGGGGCAGCATCATCGAGCACCTCCTGGTCCAGCACCTGACCCATTTCTTCGATGTCGGGGAGCATAATAATTTCCGTCTGAGGAATGGCGATTGGAACGACGGTCTGGACATGGCCGCTGAAAAAGGTGAGAGCGTGGCCTTCACCGCCTTCTACGGAAGCAATCTGCTCGAGCTGGCCGACCTGCTCCGCCATCTGGAGGAAAAAGAGGGTACAGTCCAAATAAAGTTGGCCGGAGAAATCCTGCCCCTGCTTGATACCTTAAATCAGAACGTAGACTACGACTCGCCTGCAGCTAAAGTTGAGCTGCTGGAGGAATACCGCCGATCCTGTACGCAGGGGATATCCGGAGAAAAAGTGGCGGTTTCCCTGGCGGAAGTGAGAGCAGATCTGAAGAAGAAGGGGAACTGGGTCCGCGAACATCTCCGAGAGGACGAATGGATAGAAAATGCAGAAGATTTCAGCTGGTTCAATAGTTATTACGACGATGACGGTATCCGCCTGGAAGGCGATCATCCCGCCGGGACCAGGATGACTTTGACCGGTCAGGTCTTCCCCATAATGGGAGGAACGGCCAGCGCCCAGCAGATTCAGGAAATAACCCGGGCGGTTGACCATTACCTGAAAGATCCGGCAGTAGGCGGTTACCGTTTGAATACAGACTTTCATGATGTAAAAACTAACATGGGCAGGTTGTTCGGTTTCGCTTACGGCCATAAGGAGAACGGGGCCATGTTCAGCCATATGGCGATGATGTACAGCAACGCCTTGTATAAGCAGGGCTTTGCCCGGAAGGGCCATGAAGTTATCGCTTCAATTTATCACCACTGTCGGAAGGTCAATACCAGTAGAATTTACCCGGGCATCCCCGAATATGTCAACCAGCGGGGGCGGGGGATGTACCCATATTTAACCGGGAGCGCCAGCTGGCTGCTCTTGACGATGGTCACCAGGGTTTTCGGGGTCAGGGGTCATCTGGGTGATCTGGTTTTAGATCCTCAGCTGGTCAGATCTCAGTTCGACGCTGCCGGCGAGGCTTCGCTCGGAACGATCTTTGCCCGGCGTTTCCTCCAGATCAGCTACACGAACAGAGACAAGCTTCCGGTTGAGGAGTACGAAGTTAAGGAGATCGCGATCAACGGAGAACAGATAAGTTTTCAACGCCAGGACGGCCGGGCGATCATTCCCCGAGATATGCTAACCAGAACGGCCGAGGATAAAGAGATTTTAATCGAGGTAGGTTTAGCTTGAAGATTATAACCCAGCCGGTTTGATCTATTAAGTTGGGCTGAGGGTTGTACAAATATAAACGCAGGGGGCAGCCAGAATGTCAGCAGAATATATTTTAGATGATACAGGTAGATTTATTATCAATAATTACCAGAACAAAAAGACCTTCGCCAGTTTTCTGCCCGGGATAGCCGGGAAACTGGGGATACCGATCTGGGCTTTTTACGTGAATAGAGGCCAGGCCATTGCCAGCTTCGGCTCAGAAAACAAAGATAGCTCGATTATGGAATTTTATCCTGCTAACAAATCTTACGAAAATACGCCCACAAAGGGATTTCGCACCTTCTATAAACTCAAGCAGGAGGATCAGGCAACCGTATATGAGCCCTTTAGAAATTTAGGCAGCGGTATCACCTCCGAGATGACGATCGCTCCCCACGCTTTAACCATCGCGGAGGAGAACCTGAATTTAGGCTTAAAAACGACAGTTAAATATTTTATCCTGCCGAATGAAAATTTTGGAGCCCTGATCAGGCGCCTGAGCGTAAAGAACCTTTCTCCTGATCGGCAGGAACTGGAGCTGCTGGACGGGATGCCCGTCCTGGTGCCCTACGGGATCGAGCATGGAGCCTTAAAAGAGGTCAGTCAGACCATCTCTGCCTGGGCGAAGGTCTACGGCTTTCAGGATAAAACCCCATTTTACCGGCTTCGTGCCTCTGCCGCAGATGAAGCAGAGGTAAAGAAGATGAATACCGGTAATTTTTATTTTTCTTTCACGCAGACGGGTGCCGGCAGTAAGCTGCTGACGCCGCTGGTAGATCGGGACGTGATCTTCGCCGAGGTGACCAGCCTGGAGGAACCGGCCGGCTTTAAAAGAAATGAGCTGGCAGATTACCAGGGAGAACAGATCCTGGAGAACCGGTTTCCGGCCGCCATGGCTGCCGCCAGGTTAAGCCTGGCCCCGGCGGAAGAGATAGAGGTTGCTTCGGTCTTCGGCCGTCTGGCCGATCAGACCAGGCTGGCCGGAGTAAAGGATACTGTGCTGGCTGAGGGCTATCTCGATCGCAAAGAAGCAGAGGCGGAGAGCATCCATGCCTTCTATGCCGACAATATCTTTACTGCAAGCGGCAGGCCACAACTGGATGCCTACAGCAGACAGACCTTCCTCGATAATATGCTCCGGGGCGGTTTTCCCATCAATCTGGGCGGGAAAGGCGCAGAGACCACCTACCATATCTTTTCCCGCAAGCACGGCGACCTGGAACGAGATTATAATGATTTCCTCCTGGAGCCCACCTATTATTCCCAGGGGAACGGAAACTACCGCGACGTCAACCAGAACAGGCGCTCGGACCTATACTTCAACCCTGATGTGCGGGATGATAACATCAAATTATTTGCTAACCTGATCCAGGCCGATGGCTATAACCCTCTGGTGATAGCAGGGAAGAAGTTCATTTTAGCCGGGGAACAGGCTGGGGCGAATATATCAGTCCAGGTGGAGGAAGCTGATAGAGATGTTCTGCTGGAAAGGCTGGAACAGCCCTTCACCCCGGGTGAGTTAGCTAACTTTATCGAGGATCACGGGCTTAAGCTTTCAGGCGATCTTTCTGATTTCATCGATCTAGTCATAGCAAACTCCCGGTCCTGGACCGAAGCCCACTTTGGGGAAGGATTCTGGATCGATCACTGGACCTACCTTTTAGATTTGATCGAGAACTATCTGGCCGTATATCCGGAACGGGACCAGAAGCTTTTATTTGAGGACGACAGCTATACTTATTACGATAATTACGTCAAAGTTCTGCCCCGCAAGCAGAAACATGTCCTGACCGCTACCGGCCCCCGCCAGTACGGGGCTCTGCAGGAGGATGAAGCAAAGAAGGCTGAGATAGCCGGGCGGGAAGAATTCCCTTATTACCTCCGGACGGCTGAGGGAGAGGTCTACTCCACCACCCTGGCCGTTAAACTGCTGACCCTGGTCGTAACTAAGGTTTCCACGCTTGACCCTGCCGGCGTCGGTGTGGAAATGGAGGCCAACAAGCCAGGCTGGTACGATGCCTTGAACGGCCTGCCCGGTATCTTCGGTTCTTCCACCGGGGAGACGATGGAGTTGCTCCGCCTGGTTGAATTTTTGGAGCAGAAGTTCCAGGCTGCTCCTGGAGATAATGAGCTCCTCGCCCTACCGGAGGAAGTATATCAGTTTTATCGGGAGATGGATGAGATCTTACAGGAGTGGGAGCAGGATGGAGATAACTTCGCCTACTGGCAGCAGGCCAGCACAGCCCGGGAAAGTTACCGGGACAGGGTCTTCTCGAGCTTAATCGGAAAGGAAGAAAATCTTTCCACTGCCCGGATCCAGGAATTTTTAAGTCGGATCGAGGATAAGCTTCGGGCTGCGGTTAACCTGGCCCGGGAAGATAGCGGTCTGTTCACGATGTACTTCTCTTACGAAGCGGTGGAATATGAGGAGACAGGTGAGCTTTCTCCCCAGGAACTGCCGCTGGTTAAGATCACCGAGTTCAAGCAGGAGCGGCTGCCGGCTTTCCTCGAAGGCCAGGTCAGGGCCATGAAGATACTGCCGGATCGGACAGAAGCCGCCGGCTTACATCAGACTGTTAAATCCAGTGGGCTCTACGATGAACCCCTGCAGATGTACCGGGTCAATGCGGATTTAAGCGAGCAATCTTACGAGATCGGGCGAGCCCGGGCCTTCAGCCCCGGCTGGCTGGAGAACGGCTCGATCTGGCTGCATATGGAATACAAGTACTTTCTGGAGCTGCTTAAATCCGGCCTTTATCGGGAATATTATCAGGCGATCGAAGCTGCCCTGGTTCCCTTCCAGGATCCGGTGAGATATGGGCGCAGCATCCTGGAGAACAGCTCGTTTATCTTGAGCAGCCTAAACGGGGACAGCGCCAATCACGGGCGGGGGTATATCGCCAGGTTGAGCGGTTCTACCGCCGAGTACCTGCAGATGTGGTCTCTGATGGCATTCGGACCGGAGCCTTTTAAATTAGAGGGAAAGGAACTGATCTACGCCCCTGAGCCGGCCCTCAAGGCCGACCTGTTTACCCGCCAGAGCAGGCAGGTGAACATGCAGGTTTCCGAACAGGATGCGGTAGAAGTAGAGGTGCCGGAGAATGCATTTGCCCACCGCTTCTTAGGTGAAATCCTGGTTGTCTATCATAATCCAGCGCGTAGAGATACCTTCGGTCCGGATAAAGCCGCCATCTCTTCTTACAGGTTAACCACAGCCACAGGCGAAGAGATCGAGGTAGAAGGGGCCCGGGTTAAAGGTGAACTGGCCCGCAGCATCAGGGAACGTGAGATGAAAAGAATCGATATATTTTTAGCCTAAATTTTTACGAACAGGGGGTTAGGACAATTTCTAGAAAAATTAGGGTCATCGCGACGATCAAAGAGAGCGAAGCAAGGTTGACCGAAAAGGAAAGTTTAAGTTTTTCCAGCCTGGATGTCATTTCCGGGGATTTACCGGTGCTTGAACTGGATAGAAGCAGAGAATTTCAGGAGATACTGGGTTTCGGGGGTGCCTTTACCGAAGCCGCGGC
>JBNJDR010000046.1:0-13852 GCA_051745085.1 Bacillota bacterium
TGGAGGTGTTAAAATGACAAAATATATAAATAAGGCTGTAGAGAAGATCGATCTGGTAGAGAAGGTAACAGGTCAGGCAGAATATGGAGCAGATCTTAATTTCGATGGGATGCTTTTTGCAAAAACAGTTTATAGTAAATATCCTCATGCTGAGATTATAGATATAGATATATCAGAGGTTAAAAAGATTGAAGGGGTGGTAACTGTACTAACATCTGGAGATGTTCCTGGGGACAACTTTCTATTTGGCCATTTTAGAGTTTTAACTGGAGATAAAGTTAGGTATGTAGGGGATGGAGTAGCCCTTGTTGTAGCTAAAACAAGACAGGCAGCCTGGGAAGGACAGCAGGCTGTAAAAGTTAAATATAAAGAGCTATCAGCAGTCTTATCAATAGATGAGGCATTAAAAAATGATGCTCCTGTGATACATGAAGAACACCCAGATAATATAGCTCTAAATAGTCAACATAATTTAATTAAAGGTGATATTGAAAAAGGCTTTGCTGAAGCTGATAAAATTATAGAAAAGAGTTATGAATCACAATTTGTTGAACATGGTTATATTGAACCTGAAGCAATTGTAGCCGTTCCTTCTGTTGAAGATGATAGAGTTACTGTTTATGGTTCAATTCAGAATCCATTTTATGTTAGAGATCATACAGCTGGAGCTTTAGGTTGGCCATTAACCAGGGTAAAAATTAAGCAAAGTACTATTGGCGGTACTTTTGGAGGCAAAGATGAAGTTGCTTCTCGGTTAAGCTGTCGGGCTGCAATTGCTGCTGTTAAGTTAAAGAAACCAGTTCAGATTGTTTTATCCAGAGAGGAATCAATGCTTGAAAGTTCTAAACGTCATCCTTATAGATTCAATTTTAAGGTTGGTTTAAAAAATGATGGTGAAATAGTAGCTATGGATACCGAGGTTATCTCTCAGGCTGGTGGCTATAATAAACAATCTCAGTTCACTAACTGGCGTTGCGCTATTCATACAACTGGACCTTATAGTCTTAATCATATAAATACATCTGTAAGAGGTGTCTACACCAATACAATTTATGGTGGAGCAATGCGAGGATTTTCTTCACCTCAAAATATTTTTGCTGTAGAATCATTGATGGATGAATTAGCAGAAGAATTTGATATGGATCCAGCTGAATTTAGATTAAAAAATGTTTTAAGAGCTGGAGATACTACTCCTTCAAATCAGAAGTTAGGCGATGGAATACCTGCTCCTTTAGCCGATATGATTGAAGAAGTAATTGAAAAGACAGAGTATAAAAAGAAAAGAGTAGAATATCAGAATCAGTCTGGTGATATTAAGAAAGGGATAGGGCTGGCTGTTTCATTTAGAGGAGCCGGTCTTGGTGGGGAGGCTTTAGATGCGACTGGTGCATTGCTATCAGTTCAGTCTGACGGAAGTATCAGTTTAATCACTGGCCTTTCTGAAAATGGCCAGGGACTTAAGACAGCCCATGCTCAAATAGTTGCAGAGATCCTTGGGGTTGATATTAAGCGAGTTGACTATCCAAATGTTGATACATCAATAATTCCAGATGGCGGACCAACAGTTGCTTCTAGAGGAGCTATGATTGGTGGAAAAGCAGTTAAGATGGCTGCAGATAAAGTTAAAGATAAAATGCTAGACATTGCTTCTGAACTATTAGATGAGAGTAAAGAAAATCTTTATTTAAAAGATGAAATGGTTTATTGTCAGAATAATAAAGATAAAAACATAAGTTATCTAGAAATTATCAAAAGGGCGAAAGCTATAGGTGTTCTTCTAACTGAGTTAGCTTGGTTTAATCCTGGTCCGGCTAAACTTGATCATGCAACTAATCAAGGTGAGGCTTTTCCTACCTATGCTTGGGCTGTAGTAATTGCTGAAGTTGAAGTTGATACAGGGACTGGTTATGTAGATCTTAAAAAGGTGACTTCAGCTCACGATGTTGGAACTGCTCTTAATATTGATAATGTTCTTGGCCAGATATATGGTGGAGTTGCCATGGGTCAGGGTATGGGCATAATGGAAGAGATTGAAATGGTAGATGGTCAGGTAAGAAGTTTAAATCTTGATGAATATTTAATTCCAACTTCTCTCGATGTGCCAGAAGTTGATCCAATAATCGTGGAAACAGATGATGGTTATGGGCCTTATGGAGCTAAAAGTTTAGGAGAAGCAGCCTGTGAAGTTCATCCAGCAGCAATTGTAAATGCTGTTTATAATGCAACTGGGCGAAGAATCAGGCATCTTCCCTGCAATTTAGAGAGGGTTAAATTAGGTCATATGCTTACTAGAAAGGGTGTGACAGAATGAGGCAATTGGAGTTTTTTCAACCTGAAAACCTTGATGAAGCAGTGAATATTCTTTCTAATAAAAATGAGAATATAAAAGTTTTAGCTGGAGGCACAGATCTGGTGATTGAGCTCAGAGATGATAGTCTTCCTAAAAAAATTAATAGTATTCTTGATATTAGCAGAATTGAAAGCTTAAAAAAGATAAAAAATGAGAATGGAGAAATAACTATTGGTGCCTTAGTTACCCATGAAGAATTATTGAATAATCAGTTTTTTTCAAAGGAGCTTCCTTTTATTAATGAAGCAGCATCAGCTGTTGGATCCCCACAAATTAGAAGAAGAGGTACTATTGGTGGTAATATATCTAATGCTGCTCCCTGTGCTGATTCAGTTCCAGTTCTAGCTGCTCTGGATGCTGAAGTTGAATTAATTTCCCAATCTGGCATGAGGAAACTTTCATTAGCGGAATTTATCTCTGGGCCTTATCAAACTGAGCTAAAGCAGGACGAAATAATGACATCAGTTAAATTTCTTAAACCAGAATCAGGAATAGGTACTTCTTTTATGAAAGTAGGAAGAAGAAAAGCCCTTGCAATATCAAGAATGAGTGTAGCAGTAATGATCAGAAAAGATAAAGCAGGTAAAGTAAATGAATTTTATCTTTCTACTGGTTCAGTCACACCAAAGCCGACTAGACTGCCTGATGCTGAAAGAGTTCTTTTAAACCAAAAGCCAACAGATGATTTAATTAATGAAACTGCTGAAAAAGTTGCTCAGATAATGATTGCTACTAGCGGTTATCGCTGGTCAACTGAATATAAAGAGCCAGTCATTAAAACAATGGTAAGTAGATCGATCAAGCAGGCTCTGGAGGCGATATCATGAATAAATTAAAAATAAAACTAACTGTAAACAATAAAGAAGTTGAGAAAGAAATACCTGCTAACTGGAGATTAGTTGATCTTTTAAGAGATGGTTTTGGTATGACTGGATGCAAAGAAGGTTGTGGCGTTGGTGAATGTGGCGCCTGTACTATTTTGTTAGACGGTGAAGCGGTAGCCTCATGTTTAATTATGGCAGGACAGGTTCAAGGTAGAGAAGTTACTACAATTGATGGTATTTCTAATGGAGAAGAACTTCATCCTATTCAACAGGCTTTTATTGAAAAAGGTGCAGTTCAATGTGGCTATTGTACTCCAGGTATGATTTTAAGCAGCTTAGCTTTATTGAGGAAAAATGTTAATCCGACTGAAAAAGAGATTAAAGTCGCAATCTCAGGAAATCTCTGTCGATGTACTGGTTATAAACAGATAGTTGATGCAATTAAACTTGCAGCTGATCGAATGAAGGAAAGTGAGTAGTGTATGAATGAAGATAAGATTGATTTAGAGCAGAAAAAATTGATAGATCTTGCAAAAGATTTGATTTCGTGTAAAGCTTTATCAGGTCAGGAAGAAAAATTAGTTAATCTCTTAAAAGGAATACTACCTGACTACGGATTTCAAGATATAAAAATAGATTGTTGGGGTAATATTACAGCAAGATTACCTGGAAAAGATAAATCATTAATGCCAATTCTTTTTGACTGTCATCTAGATACAGTTGCAGTTAATAATCAAAATCTCTGGCATTCAGATCCTTATCAGGCTGAAATTAGGGATGAAAAGATATATGGTCGAGGAGCTGCAGATATGAGAGGTGCCTTAGCTGCATTGATTTATGGCCTTAGTTTGATAAACTCCAAAAATCTTAATCGAGATATTATTCTTTCAGGAACTGTAGGAGAAGAAATTCAGGAGGGTATGGCATTTAAAAATACTTTAGAAGAATATCAACCTACAACAGTAATAATCTGTGAGGCTACTGATTGTAATTTAAATATTGGCCAGCGAGGCAGGGCAGAAATCAAACTCAAAGTTAAAGGTAAAAGTGCTCATACATCAAATCCTGAAGCAGGCTGTAATGCGGTGACAGGTATGGTAGAATGGTTAAAACTAATAGAAGACCTTAAAATACCAGAAAATGATCAATTAGGTAGAGGCATTAATGTTCTTACGGATATTATATCTCAACCATATCCAGGATTATCTGTTTTACCAGAAGAATGCTTAGTAACTTTTGATAGAAGATTAGTCGGTGATGAAACAAAGAAAGATTTATTAAAAGAATATCTTAATTTACTACAAAATGAAACTTTAAATAAATACTGGGAATTTGAAGCCGAACTAGCAGTTGCTGAATTAGAATGCTTTACTGGTAATAAATTAGTTAGTGGGAAGTTAGCACCCGCCTGGTATTTTAATCCTGAAGCTGAACATATTCAAAAATCAGTTAAAGCATTAAATAATGGAGGATTAGATTTTAAGATAGGAACTTATTCATTTTGTACAAATGGAAGCATGTCAGCAGGATTTATGGATATTCCAACTGTTGGTTATGGTCCCTGTACTGAAGATAGAGCACATATTGTGGATGAATATATTAGCTTTGAAGATTTAAATAATGCTGCCATAGGTTATTATAATTTAGCAAAAGTATTTTCCAATTAAAATATTTAATAATATTAACTATTAATTGCAGGTCTTAAAGCTTTTATCCTTAATTATATAACTGATAATTCAAAATAATTTTTGATTAATAAAATTACTCAGGAGGCTTGTCACAGTGAAGAGAACAACAATTAAGGATGTAGCAAAAGAATCAAATGTTTCTGTTGCAACAGTTTCTAGAGCTCTAAATGATCCTGAAGCTGTTAAAAAGGAAACCAGAGATAGAGTTTTAGAAGCTGTAAAAAGTTTAAATTATGATCCTGACCCAATAGCTCAAGCTTTAAGGTCAAACTCTGTAAAATCTATTGCTATAATTGTACCAAACGTGACCAATGCAATTATGGCTGAAATGACTAGAGGAGCCCATGAGAAACTTGCTGAACAGGGCTATAACACAGTGTTATTTAATTCTGATGATAACATTCAACAAGAGATTCATTATTGTGATATTCTACCAAATTCAATGGTTGATGGTGCAATATTCGTTACAGGAAGTGGTGGGACTCCACCAGTAGAGAAAATAGCTGATAATCTGGCAGTTTGTCTTATTAATAGAGAGATAGAACTTGAAAATGTTGACCAGGTTACTGCTGATGAAAAAGAAGGACTTCAATTATTAGCTTATCATCTTCATAGATTAGGTCATGATAAAATAGCTTTTATAACAGGTCTTGATATAACCTCTGCTACTCAGAGAAAAATTGAAGGGTACAAAGAATTTATTACTAAAACAAAATTGGATTTTAAAGAAAACTATATTATAAGTGGTCAATGGACTATGAATGGGGCCTATATGGCAATGAAAGAATTACTTGGAAGTAAAGAGAGGCCAACTGCTGTTATAGTAGGAACTGATACAATGGCTTTAGGAGCATTAAGTGCAGTTAGAGATAGCGGCTTAAAAGTGCCAGAAGATATTGCTGTAACTGGCTTTGATAATGCTCCTGGAAGTGAATATTATCAACCACCTTTGACAACTTTGAAATATCCAAACTATGAGATGGGTCAATTAGCAGCTAGAGCTATTTTAAATCGGTTAAAAGATCCTGAAGTTGATAAAAAATCAATCAAACTTCCTCTTGATATTACAGTTAGAAAATCATGTGGTTATAGATTAGGTTTCGATTCTTCAAATCATAGGTAAAAGAAGAGGTGTATTTTATGGCTGGAGTTCAAAATTCTATAAAAATCAGATATTTTGGTCCAATTCGTTTTACTATAGGCCAGAAAGAAGAAGAAATTAAGATTAATTCTTCAGCCATAAATTTAGTTGAATTAATAAATATGTTGACTAAAAGATATGGGCATGAATTAAAAAATCTACTAATGGAAGAAAATGGCGAGTTAAAAGAGAATCTTACAGTTTATATTAATAATCAAAAAGTAAATGAAATTAAAGAAAAAGTTTGTCAGGGCGACGAGGTTTATTTTTTCATTGCTCTGACAGGAGGATAAAAATTTTTAAAGTATAATAAAAACGTTTACACTAGGGGTGTGCACATGAATAAAAATTTAATTAAAGAAAAAGTGGAAAGAAAAGAGAAAGATATAATTAATTTATTAAAAGAGATGATAGCAATTGAAAGTGTTAGTGGCCAGGAATCTGAAATGGCTGATTATGTAAAGGCTCAAATGATAGAAAGGGGATTTGATGAGGTGGTCACAGATTCAGTAGGAAATGTCTTAGGTAGGGTTGGCAGTGGTGATAAAATAATATTATTCGATGCCCATATGGATACTGTTCCTGTTGGCAAAAATGAAAATTGGGATTATCCACCTGATTCAGGAGAAGTAGTTGATAAAGAAATTTATGGGAGAGGTTCCTGTGATGATAAAGGTTGTTTGGCTGCATTTATTTCAGCAGGAGAAATAATAAAAGAGTTAGATCTTTACAATGATTGGACAATTTATGTAACAGGAACAATAATGGAAGAGGTCTGTGAAGGTTTGGCTTTAGGTAATTTACTAGAAGAAAAAGAAATTGAACCAGATTACGTTGTAATTGGAGAATCAAGTGAACTCAAAGTTTGTAGAGGCCATCGGGGACGGGTTTTACTTGAGGCTATTTTTGAAGGAAAAGCAGTTCACGCAAGTGTTCATGATGATAACAATCATGCTATTTATAAGGCGACACCATTTATTCAGGCTGTTTCAGAATTAAATGATAGATTGCCAGTTGATCCTGATTTAGGAAAAGGTGATATCTGTGTAACTAAAGTAGAGTGTCAGTCAAATTCACTTAACTCAACACCTTCTAGTTGTAGGGTTATACTAGATAGGAGAACTACTACAGTTGATAATAGGGAATCTATTTTGAAAGAATTAAATGATCTGCCAGGAGCTGAGAATGCCAAAATAAGAATAGTTGAACTTAAAGAAGAAGCTTACACAGGCAAGGTCATTGAAGCCGAAGAGTATTTTCCTGCCTGGACTCTTCCTGAAGAACATAAAGTGGTAGAAGCAGGCGCAGCAGCTTTTGAAGATTTATTTGATAAAAAAGCTGATATAGATGTTTGGGGCTTTTCAACTGATGGTAATTATTCAATGGGTAAAAGAGGAATTCCGACTTTAGGATTTGGACCTGGAGATATGAGCCTTTGTCATGCAGTAAATGAAAGACTTGATCTTAAACAATTAATTCTTGCAGTTAGCTTTTATGCTGCTTTGCCAGCATATTTATAATAAATAAACTATAAAACAGGAGTGATTAATTAATGAAATCAGTTAAAGGAAAACATTTACTTACTACTCAAGATTGGACAGTTGAAGAAATTGAGACAATAATGCAGACAGCATCACGTTTAAAAGAAGAAAGAAATCTAGGTATATATCATGATGATATTTTAAGGGCAGCTACCTTTTATATGTTGTTCTTTGAAGAATCAACTAGAACAAGAAATGCATTTGAAGCAGGAATTCATCAGTTAGGAGGCCATGCTCACTATCTAACACCTAAGGCAACTCAGATAGATCATGGCGAGACAGAAAAAGATACTATCAAGGTGTTAAGTAGATATGGAGAAGGCATGGGTATAAGAAGAACTGAAGTTGGCGGCCATAAATATATGAAAACCTTGGCTGGATTTGCTGATATCCCTGTCTTAAATATGCAGTGTGATGATTATCATCCAACACAGGCATTAGCAGATTTATTAACAATAAAAGAGAAGTTCCAAAATAATCTGAGAAAAAAGAAGATGGTTATTTCTTGGACTTATGCGCCTAATTATATCAGACCTTTATCTATGGCCAATTCACTAGCTCTATTAATGACCAGGTTTGGAATGGATATAACTCTAGCTTATCCAGAAGAATTCCATTTAAGAGATGAGATCATGGATCAGGCTCAGGCAAATGCCGATAAAGCCGGTGTTAATTTCGAAGTATCAAATGATATGGAAGAGGCTTTTGAAGATGCTCATATTGTGTATCCAAAAAGTTGGGGACCTATCTGTTATACTGATGATGTCCAGGAAGGACTTGATTTAATAGACAAGTATCCAGAGTGGGTAGTTGATCAAAATAAGATGAATCTTACTGATGATAATTCAATCTATATGCATTGCATGCCATTTGATCGAGATATTGAAGTTACTTCAGAGGTCGCTGATGGTAAACATTCAGTTGTTTATGATGAAGCAGAAAACAGATTACATGTTCATAAAGCCTTGATGGCCCAGACAATGGCTAGATAATAAATATTAAACCAGGCAGACTTTGTCTGCCTGGATTACATAGTAATTTAATTTTAAAGAAAGGTGGAAATTATCTTGAAAAAAATAATTGGAGCAGAGTTTTTAATTAAAGGTAAGGGACAGGTAGAAAAAAATTGGGGTATTATAATCAAGAATGATAGATTAGAAGAAGTAGGTTCTTTAGAGAAGTTGAAATTGGAGAACCCTGAACTTCCAGTTGAAATACATGAAAATGGAATAATATCCCCAGGTTTTATTAATTCGCATATGCACCTTTATGGAGTACTCTCTCATGGGATAGTTCCACCAGTTGAAATAAAAGATTTTACCAGTTTTTTAGAAGATTTTTGGTGGCCATTAGTTGAAGATCAGTTAACCCATAAATTAATAAGAAAGGCAACCTATCAGGCTGCTGTTGAATTGATCAATAGTGGTGTAACAACAGTAGTTGATATTTTAGAGGCACCAATGGCAATTCCTGGTGCATTAGAAGTAGAGGCAGAAGTTTTAAAAGAATTAGGTTTAAGGGGAGTACTTTCATTTGAGGCTTCAGAAAGAGTAAATCAAGAAAATGCTGAATTAGGCTTAAAAGAAAATATTAAATTTGCAAATAAGTTTAAAGATGATTCTTTAATTTCTGGAAGGCAATGTACTCATACTTTATTTACCTGTTCAAAAGATTATCTACAAAAAGCATTTGAATCTACCAGGGGAAATTCAATAGGTCATCAACTTCATATCTCAGAGAGCATTTATGAAGTCGATTTTAGTTTAAAGGAGTATCAAAAAAGACCGGTTGAAGTTTATGATGAGCTAAATCTTTTGGATTCAAATCTCCTTGTATCTCAGGCAGTAAAAGTAAACCAGAAGGAAATAGAAATTTTAAAAGAGAATCAGGTTGGAGTTGCTCATCTTCCTTTAAGTAATTGTGAAGTTGGGGGAGGAGTTTCGCCTGTGCCTGATATGTTAGAAGCTGGAATAGATGTTGGTTTAGGGACAGATGGATATATAAATAATTTTTTTGAAGTAATGCGTGGAGCATTTTTAATTCATAAAGCTTATCGAGAAAACCCAGGTCTGATGTCAGCAGAAACTGTTTATCAGATTGCAACAGAAGGTGGAGCTAATGCCTTAAAGAGAGAAGATATTGGTCGGCTTGAAGCAGGTATGAAAGCAGATTTTATTCTTATAGAACCGACCTGCCCAACCCCTATTAACAAGAAAAATATATTCGATCAGTTAATCTTATACTGTAATCCTGAGAATGTAAAAGAAGTAGTTGTAGGAGGAAGAAAAATTAAATCAAATGGGAAAATAGCAAATATAAATATTTCAGAGATCAGAAAGGCGACTAGAGAAGCTGCAAAAGAATTGTGGAGGAGCAAAGACAATGAAAACAAATAATAATGAGATTTTAAAAATAGAGTTTTTAGGTATTGAATTAAATAGTCCTTATATTGTCGGATCAGGGCCGATTAGTTATGGAGCACCAGGTATTATCAGAGCTCATAATGCCGGCGCCGGTGCAATAGTAACAAAAACTATAAGAGATAATTCTGCAAATAATCCTTATCCCCACATCGCAAAGAATAACAAGGATAGCTTGATTAATGCTGAGAAGTGGGCTGACCTTCCTGGAGAAGATTATATAAATAAAGAGATACCAGAGGCAGTTGAAGCAGGTGCTGTTGTTATAGCGTCTATAGGACATACTCCAGAAGAAGTTTGTAACTGGATTGAAGGTGTTGTCAATGCAGGTGCCAGTATGGTTGAGTTAGTATCTTATCAGCAAGAGACAATGCTTGATATGGTTGAGAGGGCAGTTGAGCTAGTTGATATTCCTGTAATTGTTAAGTTGAGTCCAAATTGGCCTGACCCTATTAAGACTGCAAAGGCTGCAGTGAAAAGGGGAGCAGCTGCAATAACTGCGATGGATTCAATTGGGCCAGTGCTAAGAGTTGATATAAATACAGGTAAGCCAGTTGTTGCAGGAGAAGGTGGTAGAGGTTGGCTTACTGGATCAGCTATTCGGCCTATTGCCCAGGCAATGGTAGCTGATTTAAAAGCTGAATTAGATGTTCCTGTTATTGGTTTAGGGGGGGTAATAAAGGCTGAAGATGCAGTAGAGATGATGATGGTTGGAGCAGATGCAGTTGGAGTCTGTTCCACTTTAATAATTCATGGCTCAGATCATTTATTAAATCTACAAGATAATTTAATAGAGTTTCTTAATAATAATAATTATAAACATGTATCTGAACTAACTGGACTTTCAAATAAATATTTAAACCAGAAGGAAAAACAGGAGATCTTTACCTTTAACTATATTGTAGAAAAATGTATTGACTGTCAGAAATGTGTTTTAGGTTGTAGCTATAATGCAAGAAAGTTAGAAGATAAGAAGATGGAATTGGATAATGATTTATGTAGGTACTGTGGGTTTTGTGCATCGGTCTGTCCGACAGGTGCATTAGAAATAATTGAGGAGGCCGGAAAATGGGATATACAGCATGGATAAATTTAAGCAATGGAGAGATTAGGAAAAAGGAAACTCCAGTTAATATTTTTAAAGATTATTTAGGCAGTAGAGGTTATGCAGCAAAAATACTTTATGATAATGTTGGAATTGAAGTAGAGCCGTTTTCTCCTGAAAATCTTCTGATATATAGTCCAGGGCTTTTGACAGGGACTCCTTGGCCAACAGGTGCTCGTTATAACGTCACTGCTAAATCACCTTTAACTGGTTCTTATGGATATGCTAATGCTTCGGGATTTTTTGGTCCTGAATTAAGACAAGCAGGTTTCGATGCTCTTGTTATTAAAGGTAAAAGTAAGAGGCCGGTTTATCTCTTAATTGAAGATGATAAAATTTCTATACAGCCAGCAGATGAATACTGGGGCAAAAAAACATCTAAGATTGAGCAGGAATTTAAAGATAAATATAAAGGGGCTAAAGTTTCGTGTATAGGTCCTGCTGGAGAAAATTTGGTTAGAGTAGCTGCCATTGTAAATGATAAAGGCAGAACTGCAGCAAGGGCTGGTATGGCAGCAGTAATGGGTTCAAAAAAATTAAAAGCAGTCGTTTGCAAAGCCAACCAGGATGTTGATTACAGTGATAATTTTAAAGATGTAGCAATTGCCAAAGCAAAAAAAGCAGGTAAACATGCTGGTTCTATCGGATTAAGAAAATGGGGGACATCTCTTTTAATCGATCCTAAAAATCAGAGTGGTGATCTACCTGCTAAAAATCATCAAGAAGTTCAATTTCCAGAGGCTGTTAAAGTTAATGCTGAAGCTGTTGATAAACATGTATATAAGAATACAGGCTGTTATTCCTGTCCTATTAGATGTTCCAGGCATTCAAGAATCGATGAAGGTCAATATAAATGTGATATTGAAGGACCAGAATATGAGACTTTAAATTCCTTAGGTCCACTTGTCTGGAATGATGATATGGAATTATTATTATATGCCAATCATCTATGTAATGACTTAGGAGTAGATACAATATCTATTGGTGTAATAATCTCTTTTGTTATGGAATGTCATCAGAATGGATTGCTTTCTAATAGAGATGATCTGGCAGATTTAAATTTAGAGTGGGGCGATGGTAAGTCTATTATTAAATTAATTGAGATGATATCAAAAAGAGAAGAGATTGGAGATATACTGGCCGAAGGAGTAGCCAGAGCCAGTAAAGTACTTGGCCCTGAGACTGAAAAATATGCAATGCATGTTAAAGGAATGGAATTACCAAGACAGGAGCCCAGGATCTGTAAAGCGATGGGGTTAGGTCATGCAACCTCCAATCGCGGTGCCGACCACCTTTATGGTTTACCCACAATTGATCTCACAGGGAATGTTGAAATTGCAGAAAGGTATTTTCCAGACTGTATGCCTGAAATTTTAGAAACAACCTCTCAGAAATATAAACCTGAAATGTTAGTCTTTACCCAGGAATATAATGCTATCTCAGATGCTTTAGGAATCTGTAAATTTTCTACTACAGAAAATTTTGCTCTTTTACCAGAAGATATTGCTGAGGGTATTTCGGCTTTAATCCCTGAAATTGAAATGGATTATAAAGACTTATTAAAAGCAGGGGAAAGAATTATTAATCTAGAAAGAATGTATAATATCAGAGAAGGTCTTGATAGGAAAGATGATTATTTACCAGATAGATTTTTAAAAGAGCCGGCAACTGTTTATAAATTAAAAGATAAGAGATTGACTGATGAACCTCTTCAAGAAAATCTTTTAGTTGATTTAGATCCTATGCTGGATAGATACTATGAATTAAGAGGCTGGAATAAGCAAGGTATTCCTACTGATGAAAAGTTAACAGAATTAGGGCTAGATAATATTTGATTATCAATAATAATTTTATCTGAGGAGAATAATTATGCAGGTTGCTTCAATACAGTTAGAAGTTCAAGAAGGAGAAAGCAAGGAATCTAGAATTAGTCATGCAGATAAAATGATTGATTTATCTGTAGAAAAAGCAAATGATAGTTCTAATCTTGATCTAGTTTTATTACCTGAACTTTGGAATGTAGGTTTTTTTGAATTTGAAAGATATAAAAAAGAAAGTGAAGAAATTCAAGGAAAGACCTTTTCATTCCTTGCAAATAAAGCTTTTGAACATGATATTTATATTTATGGGGGAACTATTGTTGAAAAAGCAGGAAATGAATTATTTAATACAGCTTTATTTATTGGACCTAATGGTAATTTGCTAGCTTCTTATAGGAAAATTCATATTTTTTCATATTTTGGCTCAAAAGAAGGGGAATATATAACACCTGGGGATAAACCAATAGTTGTAAAGACTGAGCTAGCTAACTTTGGACTTTCAACTTGTTACGATTTAAGATTTCCAGAAGTATATAGACAGGAAATGCAAAAGGGAGCAGAAGTATTTTTAGTTACTTCTTGTTGGTCATTTCCTAGAGTTGAAAACTGGGTAGCTTTAAATCAAGTTAGGGCAACTGAAAACGTAGCCTATCTTATTTCTTGCAATGCTACTGGAAATGTAAGGGGGCATATGCATTTAGGCCATTCAATGATTGTTGATCCCTGGGGTCTTCCTATAGCATCAAGTGGGTCTAAAGAAGATATTATTATGGCAGATATTAATTTGCAGGAAATTGAAGATGCTAGAAATCGATTTCCTGCTTTAAATGATATTACATTAATATAATAAATTAATACAATTTTTATATGGCGGAGATAATAATAAATGGCTATTAATAAAACCCCTCTATTAGGATATAAAATCCAGATGTAGCCGAAAGGTATCGGGGTTAAAATCCCTGT
>JBNJDR010000047.1:0-13434 GCA_051745085.1 Bacillota bacterium
AAAACTAAGATGCAATCACTTCATTTATATTACGTTGAGAAACATACCAAACCACGAATGTTTCAACCGCCTGGCCGATACTAAAGGCCAATGCACCAAGGATAGCTGGAGAAACTGAATCCGTTAGGTCCATACCCAGTATCATGATTACTAAAACAATAAAAACAGTCGTTAAATTTAGGGCTTTGCCATACCCGATTAACCTGGTTGTCTGCCGCCGCATCAACAAGCCCCAATAAGTTTCTCTTATGGCCCGGATCAAAGGTAGAAAACTAAAAGAAAGCATTACTAACCTGCCTAAACCCGCTACTTCCTCAGAAACTCCAATCAAATTGCGTAAAATCCAGTATCCCAGAGGAGACAAAGAAATAATAAAGCTTATTAAGGTTAAAATAACCCCTGCCATAATAGAGAATCTTTTGACCTTTTTCCAATTATGCCCTTCACCTCGTCCAACATAAACCAGAGAACATTGATGAAGATTTCGCAGAGGACCCACCATTAACATCATAATGCCAAAAGCCACTCCAAACGCAGCCAGTGCCTGGGTAGGATCAGCCTGACTTCTAGCAATGCTGCTCTGGATAAGGGGCTGTAAAAATGATCTGAGAAATCTCATCGCGGCCAGCGGAATAAAAAAACTTAATATCTTTGCAAAAGTTAATATTTCCCCGCTCTTATCAGGTACCATTTCTGCCGCCCTGGCCGGAGAAGAAAAATAATAAAAAACTGCGAACAGGACAACCAAACCTTCGATTCCGATGCCGGCCGTCCAGGCTAAACTAGCCACAACTACTCCCGGAAAAACCTGACTTCTCACTGCCCAGAATAAAAAAGCTGTAATTGACAATAATCGTACTGCTGTACCTACCGTCACTATTTTAGTTCTTTCGTGTCTGATTACCAGGCCTCTATGTACATTTCGCAATGTTTCCACCACCGGCAGAAAACAAGTTATCCTCAAACCAAGTATGGCAAACCTAATCGCTTCTGGATCGGTTAAACCAATTAAATTGCGCAAAAACCAGATTCCCGCTGGAGTATAACCTAATAGAAACAGGGCACCAAAGAAAAAAGCACAGGTAACCCAAATGAATTTAGACGCAGTGTAAAAGCTCTTGCGATCATCCACCAGAGAAGTGGTCATCTGCATAAACATCCTATCCGGAGCTTTAACCGCATTAGAAACGCCTTTCACTACCGTAAAAACCGCCAAACTCAACTCAGGATAAGGCAATCTAGCCACAGCTGCATTCATTAAAGAGTGAATTGAAGTAATAAAAAATGGAGTTACCGCTAAAGGCAAGAAGAAAGCCAATAATTTTTTATATGTTATTCCGTTTATATTAGCAGGAGCATTTTCACTGCTTTCCATGATCATAACCACCATATCAACAAAAATTTAATTATTTACTAAATCATATTGTATAACATCGAAGTTTTTTTTACAACAAGAAGGCAGAGACCATTTATTAGCTACCTAACTCTTTCTTTTCTTTAGTTTTATTGATACACTAATATCAATATCAATTTAGTTTAAAATATAAGACAGGGTGATATAAGGTGGAAAAAAATTTTCGGTTCAACTTAGAAGAAACAGCAGGTGCGATCGGCGATTACGGAACCCTAATACCTATCATCATTGGTGTAGCAGCGGTTACAGATCTTAACCTTGCCCCTATCCTGTTCTTTTTTGGCCTATCTTATATCGGAATAGGCTTATATTATAAATTACCCATGCCCGTGGAGCCTATGAAAGCCATTGGGGCCATAGCTATCGCCGGCAATCTCTCTACCCAGGAGATAGCGGGAGCAGGAATTACTTCAGGACTGATCTTTATAATTATTGGAGCCACTGGAGGTATGTACTGGGTAAAAAGATATGTCCCCACTTCGATTATTAGAGGAATTCAGCTCGGATTGGCCTTAACTTTATTTAGAACTGCTTTTAACTTTATAAATCAAGATATAACTATCGGAGTTATTTCAATATCTATCATAATTGTATTTTTTCTGGCTCCTATTTTAGATATTTCAGCTTTAGTTGTACTATGCTTCGGTATAAGTTGGGGTATCTATACCCAGGGACTGCCTCCCCTTACCGCTTTCACCTGGCCGGAGCTTACCCTGCCTGCTTTTCCTGATATTAGATCCGGCTTTATCACAGGGACAATCCCTCAAATACCTTTAACTTTAGGCAATTCTGTTCTAGCTACTTCACTATTGATAACCGATCTCTTCGACAAAAAAGTTGCTGAAGACAAGATGATTACTAGCGTTGGTATCATTTCATTAGTTTCTTCCTGCTTCGGCGGTTTCCCCATGTGTCATGGCGCAGGGGGATTGGCTGCACAATACCGCTTTGGAGCAAGAACAGGTGGATCTAACATAATCTCAGGAATTATTTTGCTCTTTATAGCCTTCTTTTTTGCCTCACAAGATCTGGTTCATATTATACCCTTTGGAGTTTTAGGCAGTCTCCTCTTTTTCTCAGCCCTACAACTTCTGCAGAGCTCTTTCCAGACAAATAGATGGTTTTACACTCTTTCTACTGGCATTATTGCTTTTTTCTTTAATACTTCAGCTGGATTTATTATCATGTTAACTATCTATTGGTTAAAAACTAGACTGGACTCCAAAACTCAAACCCCAGGTTGAACCATCGCCAGAAATTATTGAATCGATACCTGCTTTTAATGTTATAGCCTCAACCATCTGATAACCAATCATGAATCTATTTTTTAAAGCATTACTTAGTCCGGGCCTAATAATCATCTCTGAATCTCCTAAAAGTAAGATCTCATCTGAATATCTCGTGCTTGTAAGAAATTTAAGGAGATACCTGGTATCAAAATCACCCATACGGACCCCGGCCAGCAGTGTATTTTTAGTAGGATAACTACTTATTTCTGAGTCAAACTCGAAATTCAATCCTCCCAGGGCATCTAGAGTAGTATAATCTCCAATAACGGTGTCAAAAGTGTTTGCGGCCAGCATCAAAGCATAATTCCCCTGGACATCGGTTCTAAATCCAACATTCAAGTAATTGCCTTCGGGAAAAACACTGTAATTTAATTCAGTAACTATTTCTGCTTGAGCCTTACCTACAAATATCAAACAAAAAACAAGAGTTAAAATTGCAATTTTTTTCATTCTTATCTCCTCCGCTTGGGATATTTTATTTCTTATTTATAATTCATGCTGCCCGCATAATTTTCCTCCCCTGCAAGAAAAAAACTGGATGAAGGTGGTTGCCCCGACCAAAATCCAGTAAAAATAAATATTAAATTATTTAAACCAGAGAGCCTGTTCTCCGGTAGACACTGCTAAAACTCCTTTAGCTTTAAGTCCCTCGATCTCTTGCTTTGTTCTAATTAATCCTCCGGCTATAATCGGCGTGTCATTCTCAGGTTTTAATCTCTCCAATAAGTAAGGAGACGCCACGCCAGGTAATACTTCCAGAGCATCCGGTTTATTATTTCTTAACATATTTTTTCCCGTCCGAACGGCATCTGAATCAAGTAAAAATAGCCTTTGGATCCCCATTAAACCCTCTCTCATAGCAGTTTGCACCAACTCACCTTTGGTTGAAATTATACCATCACAAAGTTCATTGAGGGCCAGATACTTCACTGCTTCAGAGTCTCGGGCAATACCTTTCACCAGATCTATATGTATAAAAACAAGCTTATCATTTTCCTGAATTAATTCAGCCATTTCAGGAAAAGATAAAATGCTTCCCCCCATAATGACGATCATAATAACATCGCTTTTCACTGCTTCTTTTAGTTCTTTTTTATTTCTAATACTTGCAATAACAGGATGCTCATCAAAATAATGCTTTAAATGCCTCATTATTGCCACTCTCCTTATAGCAGTTCCACTATAGAATTGATTATATGATCTGGTCGCATAAGCTTACGTTCTGTTTCGATCTCAACTATATCGTCCTCACCAGTATTTCCCGACAACACAAGAGCTGTATCAAGACCGACTTTATTACCTGCCAGGATATCTGTATCTAAAGTATCTCCTACGATCAATACCTCCTCTGCCTGCAAACCCATCTCAGCCAGAGCTTTTTCTATCAAATAAACTGCCGGTTTACCTACCATAATGTCAGGTCTTCTATTTACCATTTTTTCTACCGCCGCTACTATAGAGCCGGTGGCCGGTTTGAGATAATTCGAACCCGGGGTAGTCGCATCTTTATTGACTGCTGCAAATAAAGCTCCATTTCTGATTAAATTTAAAGCAATGGTTAATTTTCTGCTGTTAATATCTCCATCCCAGCCCACTAAAACGGCATCCACTTTAGTCTCTACTATCTTGATGATATCTTCATCTTTATACTCTTTAATTTTAAGACCCGCGTTTTTTACTTCTTCCCGCAGCCCTGAGCTGCCGATCACGTAAACTAAGGCTTCAGGGTTTAATTGTTGAGCTAAATATTTAGAAACTTCTCTGCTTGCGATGATAATTCTCTCCCGGTCTAACAAAAAATTCATTCCTATAGCTTTTTTATAACAATCCTCCCGAGAGCGGCCAGCGGAATTAGAGACGTAACTCATTTCTAACCCCCGACCAGCCAATTTTTTTATAGTTTTTGCAGCACCAGGAATTGCTCTACTCCCAGCCCATAATACCCCATCCATATCAAAAATAATCCCTTTATACTTACTTACATCGATTGAAGTATTTCTCATTTTAAATCTTCTCTAATATTTATTACATCCGCTGGGTAATCACAGATGACCATATCTACTCCAATTTTCATTAGATTCCTAATTATTTTTTCGTCATTTGTCCCGTAGACGTTAACTTTTATTCCATGTTCATGACATTTTTGGACTATCTCCTGGTTTATTGCTAAATAATGGGGATGGATGTTGGTTATATTTAATCTATTAGCATAAAACCAGGGCTCAAATATCCATGATTTATATAATATTCCCGCAGAAATATTTTCATCCACTCTTTTTAACTTAGCTATACTGTAATGATTGAAACTCGAATAAAGCACTTTATCTTGAAGACCTTTAGATTTTACTAAATCATGCACTTTCTCTTCCATATCCTGATAGTAAATCTTATTGTTTTTCAACTCTATATTAACTACTTTAAAATCTGGAGCTAGCTCTAAAACCTCTGCTAATGTAGGAACACCTTCAAGTTCAAACTCGGAAGAAAAATAACTCCCGGCATCCAAACTCCTTAATTTATCTGCCCGATATTCATTCACTTTACCTTCTGCATTAGTGGTCCTCTCCAATGTTTCATCATGAATTACTACAGGAACTCCATCTGCAGATAAATGTACATCTAATTCTATCCCATCAGCCCCATCTTCAGCGGCCTTTTCAAAGCTAGCCAGAGTATTTTCAGGAGAGGTTCCAGAAGAACCTCTATGCGCCAGAATATATGGTCCCATAAATCATTTTCACCTCTTAATTTAAAAATAAAATCTATAATTTACAAGTTAACTTATTTTAAATATTCACTATCTATTTCTTCTTCCACCATAACATCAATCTTATCTCCACTGGTTTTTAATAATATATGACCATTTAGACCTGTAACAAATACTTCTGCCCCATAACTTCTAAATTTATTATAATTAGATATTGAAGCCAATTCATCTCTACTCATAACTACAACTTCAGGTAGGACTGCCTCAATCAGATCAAAGGAAGAACTGGTCTCTTCGCCATGATGGCCGGCATGCAAAAAATTGATAT
The DNA here is from genome assembly GCA_051745085.1 of Bacillota bacterium. Lineage (GTDB taxonomy): Bacteria > Bacillota > Halanaerobiia > Halanaerobiales > Halarsenatibacteraceae > Halonatronomonas. The sequence continues at coordinate 5,739 of JBNJDR010000047.1, forward strand.
CTCCCAGTTCATCTCCGTACTCCTTTACCAGTTCCTTTTCTCTTTCTTTATACAGGTCACCGATAAATAAAAATTCCGTATCCTGATAGCTTAACTTTAATACCAAAGACTCATTATTAATCTGGGTTGTAGAAATCTCTTCTCCAGATGGCAAAGTTTCCGGACCGGTTCCAGCAGGAGGATTTAAAACATCTATAACTAATGATTCTTCCACTTCGATCTGATCCCCTGCTTCCACGTATTCATTGGGGATATTATTTCTTTTCAATAGACTCAAATAATCAGAATATGTGCCTGAGTTGTTAGGTATATTGGCATGATAAAGCTGTTCTATCTCGATCGTATTAAAAATAGTCAAATAGCCACCGATGTGATCCCAGTGGGGATGGGTGGCAAAAGCATAATCTAATTTATTAATACCTATTTTATTAAGATAAGTGTTTAACTGCTCGCCGGTATAATTTATTCCTGAATCTATCAATATATTTTTATTGCCAGGTGTAGTGATCAAAATTGCATCGCCCGATTTAATCGGGGTGTCTGAGCGCTTTCGAACTTCTTCCTTATTCTCTATCTGCAAGTTAAAATATCTTACTATTAATTCATCTGATTTATAATTAAAAAACTCATCTTCTCCTAATACTTCTACTGAAGCTACCGGAGTAGCAATGGTAAAAATTAAAACCAATAATACTATAATGCCGCCGATGATTTTTCTCTGCTTATTCATATTTATCTACCTCTTCCGCTATTTCCCTGGCTTGAGTAGGATAATTAGTTGATATACCATTAACACCTAACTCAACTCGATCAATAACTTCTTTTTTGATGTTATCCTTACTTTTACCTGCTCCAGTAATAACATATAATCCCCTTTTTTGCGCCTCTTTAACCAGATTTTTTGTAACCATTTTGGAAAAGGGATGCCAGCCATTTATATCTAAAAATTGAAGCAAATCTAACTTAACTAATTCTTCGCCCTCCCGGGGATCTATAAATCCTGTAAATACTGAAGGTTTATAATTTTGAGCAGCAATTAATGCCTGTAAATCAAATGAAATAAACATCGTGTCCTGCCAGGCATTTTGAGATTCGATAATATTACATGCCGCCGCTAATGTTTCGCGCCATTTTTTATAACCGGATGGCCAGGCTTTAATTTCTACATTTATAATAGCTCTTCCTTGAATTAAATCGATCACTTCTGCCAGGGTAGGAATCTTCTCCCCGGCAAATTCTTGAGAAAACCAGGAACCTGCATCAAGATTTTTGATTTCAGCAGCAGTATGTTCACCTATCAAACCGCTCCCGTCAGTTGTTCGATCCAGCTCTTCATCGTGAATAACAAACACTTCATTATCTTTAGAAATGTGAATATCGAACTCGATGATATCTGCTCCAGCCTCCAGCGCCTTTTCGAAGGCGAGCAGCGTGTTTTCAGGATACAACCCACTATAACCTCGATGAGCCTGGATATAAAATTTATTCTTCTCTAAACTATCTATCATAATGAACTCTACCACCTATTCCAAATTTTTGGATGGCCGTCATGATTAATAAAAATGCAAATAAAAATAGTGATATAGCACTAGCATAACCCATCTCTAAACTTTCAAAGGCTCGATTGTAAATATAATATACTATTACCTCGGTTTTGCGAGAAGGGCCTCCTCCGGTCATAATATATACCGAACTAAATACCTGAAAACTATTAATAACCTGTAAGATTAGGATTAAATAAGTGGTCGGAGTTAATAAAGGCCAGGTTATATCTTTGAATTTCTGCCAGGTATTGGCACCATCAACTTCTGCTGCCTCATAAAGTTGATTGGGAATATCCATTAATCCAGCTAAATATATTACCATGTAATAACCAGTCCCCTTCCATACTGCTACAAATACTACAGCAAACATGGAGGTACTGACATTTAGCCATTCCCAATTAGCAGGGTCCCAGCCTATAGTTTCTATCCACGGCTTAATAGTTAACCAGATCGGGGTCAGAAAACTATGGGGATTTCGCAGCCAATTGGTCGGTGAAAATCCAAAACGAGCAATAACGTAATTAAACAAGCCCAGATTTGGGTGATATAACCACTGAAATACCATGGCTACAGCAACCATACTTACTACTACCGGGGCAAAATAACCTGCCCGCAAAAATGCTAGTCCCTTAACCTTTCTTTTTAACCCTAAAGCTATTAGCAAGGCTAAGGCCATCTGCATCGGTACCGAAAGGAGAACAAAAATCAGAGTATTACCCAGGGCATTCCAAAAACGAGGATCGTCGAACAACATCCTACTGTAATTAGTTAACCCTATGAAGTTATCAAAAGGCCTTATTAACAAGGTGTCTCTTAAACTCAGCCAGGCCAATTGAATCGCTGGATAAATCCTAAAAGTAAATAAAATAATAAATGCAGGAAACATAAAAAGATACGCAATTAGTAAATCTGAATTAGCCAGCTTCCTTACGATTTTTTTTAATGTGCTATCATTATTATTCATAATTCCATAATCCCTTCTTTAAATAGGATTTTATAAAACAGGCGGGATTTTACTCCCGCCCTTACATCTCCAAGCATCATCTAACTAATGAAGTTTAGTTACCCATATCATATACTCTCATTAACCTGTGTCCTGTTTCCACAATTTCATCCAGAGCTTCTTCTACATCTGCCTCTTCAGTAAACATCTGGTCAAACAACCAACCCAGTTCACTGTGGATCTCACCCCAGAAAGGTACCTGCGGTCTTGGATGAGCGTAATCTAACTGATCGTAAGTTACCCTGGCTCTAGGTTCATTTTCAAAGTGTTCCTGAAGCATTTCACTTTCATAGGCATCATATTTAGCTGCCATATAGCCGGTTTCAATAGCAAACTCAGCAAAGTTTTCAGCTTCGATTAAATAAGTTAAGAACTCCCACGAAGCATCTTTTTCTTCCTGGGTTCCAGTGTCGAACATAAAGAAGTTAGCGCCACCGATAGGAACGTATCTTTCTGTATTATATGGCTGGACGGCAACACCCATTTCAAAATCTGCACTCTCCAGGTTACTTTGAAGGGCTGCGGTTGAACGTTGTACCATCGCTAGCTGCTCAGCGAAGAACATATCATATCCTTCTCCACCAGAACCGTATACAGCTACATCATGTTCATGAACCATATCCTGCGTAAACTCCATGGCTTCAACAGCTTCAGGGGAATTGAAAACGAACTCCGAATTATCTTCATTCATAATTCTCGCCCCGTTCTGTCCTATCCAGGCTTCAAACATCCAACCCCACGAATAAAAGTCGATGCCATAAACGTCGAGTTCTTCTTTAAGTGTATAAGAATAGTCTAAAAGGTCATCCCAGGTTTCTGGCGGCCCTTCTAGCCCTGCCTCTTCAAATAATTCTTTGTTGTAATATAAAAGTGGAGTACTGGTATTGTAAGGAATACCATAGACTGTATCATTATATATCGCGGTCTCTCTTACAGCCGGGAAGAAATCATCAAAGGAGAGGCCTTCTGTTTTTTCAAAATAAGGCTCAAGAGGTTCTAAAGCTTGGGCATCAACAAAAGCAGCACCCCGGCTCTGCTCAAACATGGAAACATTAGGCGGGTCGCCTGCAGCTAAAGCCGCTTGTGCACCCTGAAGAGTCTCTTGATAGCCGCCTGAATAAACTATATCAACCTCTATCTCATCCTGCATTTCATTAAATTCTTCTGCTTTTTCCTCTATGAATTCCTGGCCATAGCCTGACGACATTGAGTGCCAAACTGAAATTTCTGTCTGGGCAGAAACTTGTAACGTCATCGCAAACACTAATAACCCGGCAAATAACAAGATAAATAGTTTTTTATGCATTTTTTGCCTCCTCATTTTTTGTCCAGACTATATAGATAATACCGATTAGTCTGTTCCTCCTTAAATTACTGAACCGTATTATAAACCACCTTAGAAGATATTTAATACCACCCCCTATAATTGATGTTTAAATAATACCAATTTAAAGTTAACTTGTCAGTAACCTCCTTAACTACTTCAATCCTGTTCTCGCAATACCTTGGATGAAGTATTTTTGCAAAAAGGCGAATATTAATAATGGGGGTAAAGCAGCAAAAGTAGCAGCAGCCATCATTTGGCCGTGGTTTGTACCCCAGGCATCCTGAAAGGCAGAAATCGCGACCTGGATAACCCACAATGATCGACTATTGGTCATGATCAACGGCCATAAAAATTTATTCCACTGAGACTGCCAGACAAAAACTGCAACTGCAGCAAAAGCAGGCTTTGCCATAGGGAACATTATACTTATCAAAAATCTCATTCTTCCACACCCATCAATCTTGGCAGCATCTTCTAACTCGGTAGGAATAGTTCGGAAAAATTGTCGGAATAAAAAGATCGCAAGCCCGCTGGCTCCAAACGGTACTATAAGAGCATAATAAGTATCGATCCAATTCAACTGCCTCAGTATAATAAAGTTAGCTGTAATGGTGACGCTAAGTGGTACCATCATAGTTGAAACAAAGAATAAGAACATGAATTCACGCCCAAAAAATTCCATCCGGGAAAGAGGATAAGCTGCTAAAGCACAGGTTAAACATTGAAGCACAACTGCCCCTAAAGAAATCAACATACTGTTGGTAAACGTCACCCAAAAATCGATCCCGTAAAAGGCCTCAACAAATGCTTCTAAATTAGCAGTCCTGGGAAAAATAGTCGGCGGAAACATAAAAATCTCTGATTGTTCTTTTAAAGCAGTAAATATCATCCATAAAAAAGGAAACATCCAGAGTAGTACACCTGCATACATTATAACCGTTATAATTCTGTTGATATTTTTTTCCCCAACTGAATAGGTTTTTTCCTGGCCACCCTTATTATTTGCTTGCACTTAATATTCCCCCTGTTGACTTATTCGAAATATAAATTCAGTATAAATAGTAAAAAGCCTATTAAAGATATCTCAAAGAATACATACTACCCCCTTGATCCCATTAATAGGCCTTTCTATTATCTGGACCTGCAATTATTTGATTTTATAGATTAAATAAATTTTCTGAATTTTAAATTAAAAATAGTAAAAATAACTAATTTATTTATGTTCTACTTTAATTTTATATTAATGCCTTTATCTTGTCAAGAATAAGAAAAAATTCACTAAAGCAGATATTTGACAGAATTATTTAAAAGTATTATAATAATGTTCAAATAATTAAATATAAAAAAACTCAAAAAGGTTTAGAAATCAGACAGAACCCTATTTGGGGCATATTTTTATATGCTCAAATTGTGGTTCTTTTTTTTAATTAGGAGGAGCTTTAATGATCATAGACAAGTATAAAGCATTCATATTCGACTTAGATGGGACCATATATTTGGGGGAGAAACTCATCCCTGGGGCAAAAGAAGTGATAACAGCAATTCGCTCCCAAAATAAGCCTTACCTTTTTCTCACTAACAAACCTATCGACACCAGAGCAAACTATGCCAAAAAATTAAACAGGTTAGGCATAGCAACGACCGAGGATAACATAATAAACTCCTCTTTCGTCACCGCTAAATATCTTAAGAAACATGCCCCTGATTCTACCAGCTACATCGTGGGAGAAAAACCCCTGCGGGACGAGTTAGAGAAGTTTGGACTAACCGTCACCGAGTCGATTGAAGACGTAGACTATTTGATCGCTTCCTTTGATCGGACTTTTACCTACCAGAAACTAGACGATTCTCTTCAAATTATCAAGCAGGGCGCCAGGTTCATCGCTACCAACCCGGACAGAACCTGCCCCGTTGACGGGGGAGAAATACCGGATGCTGCCGGTATGATCGGCGCCATCGAAGGCACCACCGGGAAAAAAGTAGAAAAAATCATGGGTAAGCCATCGCAGGAGATGCTTGAAATTTCCCTGGATGTTCTGGGAATGAACGAAGCAGACAAGGAAAATTGCTTAATCATCGGCGACCGCCTGGAGACCGATATCCACATGGGCCAGCAGTTCGGCCTGGATACGGCCCTGGTCTTATCCGGAGTAACACAAAAAAGCCAGATAAAACCACATAACCGGCCTACTCATGTTCTAGGGAGCGTTAATAACCTACTCACATAATCTTATAAGGAGGAAATATAAATGAGATCTTTATTCAGTGATTTTGCCAAAATAGAAGATGAATTCAATACCTTAACCGATTACATCGAAAAGTGCCTTTCTAATTCTTTTGAAACCCTTAATCTTTATTTAGAAGAAGGCGAAACCGAAGCGGTAACCGCCTTATCTAACAAGGTCCACAGTTATGAAAGTAAAGCAGATGATGTCAGACGAAGGATCATCGGGGCGATCCTCAAAGGCTCTTTGATGCCTCACACCCGCAGCGATATCCTCCGCCTGGTGGAAGCTCTCGACGAAATTGCTGATCAAGCAGAGGATATTCTGGATGATATTATTTTTCTGCAGCTTAAGTTTCAATATCTAAACCATGATAAGTTATATAAAATGGAGGACTTGATCAACAAGCAGTTCCAGCAGTTAAAGCAGGCTGTCAACTTTCTCTTTGACGACATGAATAAAGCTTTAGATTATGCCAATGAGTTAGAAAAAATAGAATCAGAGGTCGATGACATCGAAGAAGACATGATCAGAGAAACGGCAAAATTGGCCGGTAACGACAATTGTTCTAAACTCACCCACCGCAGTCTCATCGTGAATATCTCTGATCTCTCGGATATCATAGAAAACGTAGGGGATATCGTAGAGGCCATTATCTCCATAAGGAAAGGTTAATTATGTGGCATTTATTTTCAGGAATATATTTAGGAGGAACACTCGGAGCCAATGACAGCGCCAACGTTTTTGGTACGGCAGTCTATACCAATGTAGTAAAATTTAAGATGGCCGTATTCTTGACTGCGGTCTTTGTTACTATAGGAGCTACTTTAGAGGGTGCCGGGGGGATGGAGACCCTGGGACGGTTGGCCGAACAGACGACCTCAACGGCCTTTATCAGTTCGCTGGCAGCTGCTCTTACCGTTACCTTGATGACCTATCTTGAATTACCGGTTTCTACCTCCCAGGCTGTAGTAGGGGCCATAATAGGCGGTAACTTATTAAGCGGCAGCGTGGATTTCACTCCTTTAATACCCATAGTGACAGCCTGGATAACCACCCCTATAGGCGCCATGATGATCGCTTATTTTATCTATCAATTTTACCTTACCTTTTTAGAGGCAAGGGTTACAAGCATTAAGAACTTTGAAAGGCTGATCCAGATAGGCTTAATCTTATCCGGGGTTTACGGAGCTTACGCTTTAGGTGCCAACAACGTAGCCAACGTAGTCGGGGTTTACGTCAAAGCTGGGATGTTCGACGCCCAATTGGGCGGATTGATCGGTGGTATATCCATCGGTTTAGGTGCGATCTTCAGCCGGAGGGTCATGAAAACCGTCGGAACGAAGATCACCCTGCTCACGCCGCTGACTGCGCTCATCGCCGTGTTCGCCCATTCCATCACGCTTTACATTTATGCCCGTATCGGCATACCCGTATCTTCCTCCCAGGCAATCGTCGGGGGAGTGATGGGGGTCGGCCTGGTCAAAGGCATGAATATGCTGGACTGGAAGACCACGAGGAATATTCTTTTCGCCTGGGTAGGTACACCTACCGTTGCTTTTATCTTAGGTTTATTAATCAACTATTTATTGATAAA
>JBNJDR010000048.1:0-12439 GCA_051745085.1 Bacillota bacterium
CTGTAAAGAATACACCAAAAATTAAGGCAAATACTAACATCCCTGAAATCATTAAATTTCTACTCTTACTTCTCATAAATAATTTCCTCCTTTTGTGTTATAAAAAATCTTATTAAACCAGATAGCCATCCAACCTAACCTTATTTTCTGCACTCACCTCCTTCAATAAATTCTTAGAATTATTACATCATTCTTGATCTTATAAATATCCAAAAGCTAAATCTCTTAAGAAAAGAGCTATCGGTGGGAATAGGATTAACAGAGCTGAGGCAAACAGTAAAATTGCTATAAATACTGGTGTTTTCCGAATAACTTCTAAGTATGGTCTTCTAAATACGGCAATAGCAGTAAATATATCACAACCGAAGGGCGGCGTTGCCGATCCAATTGCTGCCTGGAGGGTAACAACTGTTCCTACCAAAATAGGATCTATACCCAATTGCTGGACGTAAGGTTGAAATAATGGGGTCAGAACCATGATAACTACTATCGGATCGACGAACATACAGCCTATAAAGAAAGCCACCGCTATCACGAACAGAACCCAAATTTGAGTTGGCTCCGTTCCGATTATCGGAGGTAAAATCATTTGAGGGATCCGGGCAAAAGATATAAGCCAGGAAAAAGCATTGCCCACCCCAACTAAAATAAATACTACAGCCGTTATCATTCCCGTAGAAAGAGCAATATCTTTAACATCCTTAATCTGGACATTTTTATATACCATAACTTCCAAAATAAAAGCATACAATACAGAGACTGCAGAAGCTTCGGTAGGGCTGAACAACCCACTATAAATACCACCTATAATTATTACCGGAAAACCAAAGGCAAGTAAAGCTCTCTTGAAACTAGTAAACCTCTCGCTCCAGGTTTTTCTCTCTCTAGGTTGAATATTGTGTTTTCTGGAATAAAAGTAACAATAAATACTAAAAAGTATCATTATTAATACACCAGGACCAATTCCGGCTATAAATAACTCTCCTATCGAGCTTCCACTCACAACCCCATAGATAATCATGCCTATACTGGGTGGGATCAATAAAGCTATATCACTTGAATTTATGATAAGAGCAGTGGTAAAAGAATCGTCATATCCATCTTCTAAAAGATATGGTCTCATTGTTCCCCCAATAGCCACAACTGTAGCCTGGGTTGAACCTGAAACTGCACCGAACAATGTACAAGTAACCGAGGTAGTGATCGCCATTCCGCCCTTAACGTGACCAATAATATCTCTAACGAAATCTACAAGTCTTCTAGCTGTTGAACCAGCTGTCATAATATCCGCTGCCAGAATAAACATCGGCACAGCTAAGAGTGAAGGCGGCAATATTCCTCTGATCATTTGTTGAACTAAAATCGTTTGACCTAATTGTGGAAAATAAATATTCATTATTATTAATGGAGCCGCGATTAAAGGCACCATCATTGGAAAACCTAAAAATAAAAGCAAAAACATTATGCCCACCATCAATGGTAGCATATTCTTCTCTCCCTTCTTATCCTACTGATTATTATTTTTATTTTCTGTTATTTTTGCCGCTTCTTCTTCTGCTCTTTCTGCTTTGACATCTTCTATCAGTTCATCTACATCACCATATTCTGATTTTTCATCAAAAGACATCCATACCTCTTCTTCTGTTATGTTTTTAATGAAAGCCATCAGATAATGCAAAGTTGTTAAAGCCAGACCTATCGGTACTATGATCCATATCCTCCATAACGGAACCTGAAGCAAACTGCTCTGCCTGCCTGATGCCATAAGATCTAATATATAGCGAGTTGAGATTATCGTTGTCCATCCCATAAAGATGAATGTACCTAAAGTCATTATATAGACCATAGCTTTTTCATACTTCTTGGGAGCCATATCAGATATGGCTGACATCCGAATGTGTCTGGCATTACGAGCAGCATAACTGGCCCCAACGAAAGTAATGAAAATGATCAGAAATGTATTGATCTCATCGACAAAATAAAGGCTGTAACCAAAAACATTTCTCCCGATTACGTTAGCAATAATTAATACTGCAAGGGCAATAGTACCGTAACCAACTATAAACTCTTCAATTTTTTTCATGCCTGAATTTAAATACCTAAAAATTGCAAACATAAATGCACCTCCCTACTCCTCTATTAAAATCAACTATGTTATTAAATTATATATTTGGATATATCTCCTTTCTACTCATCAACTCTTCATTATAGGAAACAATATGATCGATCAAAGCTTGTTTTAAGGCTATTAAATCTTTCTGTCTTAAATTTTCAACAATATTATAATGCTCACGAGCTGATTCTTCTAAGCTATCCTCTTTACGTACATCGATAATCATAGCTAATTTTAGCTGATTATATATCATTTTCAAAATCCTTTTAGTCAATTTCCGATTAGATTTGTCCCAAAGATATTCGTGAAAAGCGATATCTTTGTCATTCAATTCAACAGCTTTTTCATCTTCAGGAATATTTTTATTAACTACTACCAACATTTCCTCGATCATATTCTCTAATTTTTTATAATCTTCTTCTTCCAATAAATCATTTTCTACGATAACTTCCAAAATTCTTCCTTCTAACATAACCCTAATTTCAAAAACTTCCTTAATATCTTGCTCTTCAAACCGCACTACAAAGCTGCCTTTACGGGGAATTGTTTTAATCAAACCTTCTTTTTCCAGTTCTTTTATGGCTTCCCGAACTGGAGCTCTACTAACATTTAATTCTTCCGCTACTTTAGTTTCTAAAATATGGTCTCCACCCTGATAATTTTCTAAAAAGATCTCTCTTTTTAGATAATCTGCAACTTTACTGCTTAAACTTGTATGTTCAATTTTAGAATTCATAATATATCCCCCATTATTTAGATTAATCCCTTAAGATAATTATATATTCTAGATTAGCAAGCTAAAACCTGCAGACATCAGGATGGAGTTGTAATTGGACTTCATTAATTACTTGATGAATAGTTTTCTAGGATAATCATAGAAAGACCGGCAGCCTTTATCCGTAATCTGGATAGCTTCACTTATTTCAAACCCATAATCATCAAACCAGATTCCTGGAATGACATGAAAAGTCATATTCTCTTTTAGTACAGTAGTATCATTAGGTCTCATACTAGCAGTCTGTTCTCCCCAATCAGGAGGATAATTCAGACCGAAAGCATATCCTAATCTTGACTCTTTCACGACATGGCTACCAGAGATTGCTTCTCTCCACTTTGCTTCTACTTCCTCGCATGTAACTCCCGGTTGAATGAAATCTAATGTTTCTTCTAATCCCTTAATAACTATATCCGCAGTCTCTTGAAGTTTTTTATCTGGCTCTCCGAGATATAAAGTTCGAGCTATAGGGGCATGATATTTATGATAACACCCAGAAAGCTCTAAAATCACTGCTTCATCATCGCTATACTCAGTATCTGTCCAGGTTAAATGGGGTGTATTTGTGCCTTCCCCTGCCGGCATGAGTGGAACTATAGCTGGGTAATCACCACCGAACTCTTTCGTGCCAGATATTTGAGCTTGAGAAATTTTCGCAGCAGCATCACATTCCCTCACACCCACATCTACAACATCTAAAGCTGTGTTCATCACTTTTTCTGCAATTTTACCTGCTCTGTTCATCATTTCAATTTCTGCCGCTGATTTTATTCTTCTTGCTTTAGCTACCAAAAATGTAGCATCTGTAAATTCAGCATTGGGCATCTCTTCGGCCAGAACCTGATAATTTTTATGGGTAAAATAAAACTGATCCATCTCAACCCCGATATTTTTGTTCTCCCAATTTTTTTCTCTAAATATATCAGCCACGAACTGCATAGGATGTTTCCCGATTGGCGAATGCACGTAATCATCGGCATACTGTCTGATATTATCATCATCTAAATAAGTGGTAACCCGAGCTGCATTGGCATCCATGCCTCTACCTACCCACATAGGCTCTTCCTTATCCAGAGAAACGATTACTCCCTGATGAACATAAAAGGACCAGCCATCATATCCTGTTAGATAATTCATATTTGCCGGATGAGAAGCAAACAAAACTTCTATACCTGCTTCTTCCATCATCTTTTTTGTCTTTTTCACTCTAGCCTTATATTCTTTTTCTTGAAAAACAGGTTTATGTTTTCTTTTTCCTTTTGTCATTTTTAAACCCATCCTCTCATTTCTACTGCTCTACTTACCCTTCTTAATGCTACGATCCAGGCAGCATGTCTTAGAGATATATCAAGCTCCTGAGCCACAGTATAGGATGCAGAGTATGCATCTATAATCTGCTTATTCAACCTTTTTTCAACTTCTTCTATCTGCCAGTAATCATCTGTTATTCCCTGAATCCGTTCATAATGACATACTATGGCTCCACCAGCATTGGCCACTACATCCGGGACCACGACAATCTTGTTTTCTTTTAAAATATTATCTGCTTCAGGAGTTATTGGGCCGTTTGCACCTTCAACGATTAATTTAGCATTTATGTTATTGGCATTATCTTTATTTATTACGTTTTGAACGGCAGCTGGAATTAAAAGATCACATTCAAGTTCTAACAACTCATTATTGCTAATTTTATCAAACTCAGAAAAGTCCTCTAGGAGTTTACCTTCCTCTGTTTCCCGGATCAACTTAGGTATATCAAGACCATTCCGATCTATAATACCTCCGCTAATATCACTTACCGCAACAATGTTTGCTCCCAATTCATGCAAATATGCAGCAATTGTTGCTCCTACCTGGCCAAATCCTTGAACTACAACTTCTGCCCCCTCTAATTCAATATCATTATCCCGGGCAGCTTCCTGGGTTATATAAAATATTCCTAAACCAGTAGCCTCTGCGCTTCCTACCGTACCGCCAACAGAAGCGGGTTTATCGTTTATAGCTTGAGGACAATGAACCCCAGTAATTTGTTCATATTCATCTAACATCCAGGCCTGGGTTTGATATCCCGTACCAATATCTGCTCCCGGTATATCGATTCCAGGTCCTTTTGGCTTCAAATTACGGATGAAAGCTCTCGTTAAACTTTCTAATTCTCTTTCGCTCAATTTGGAAGGATCAACTTTAATTCCACCCTTACCCCCGCCGGCAGGCACCCCAGAAACTGCATGCTTAATGGTCATAAATAAGCCGAGCGCTTTCACTTCATCTAAAGACAAGTTAGGAACAAACCTAGTACCGTCCCTGGTTGGTCCTATAGCATCATTATATGCTACTCTGTAGGCATCATACACTTCAAATTCTCCATTGTCCTTTTTTAAAGTCAAGGCGAAGTCACTTACTCTTTTCGGCCGAGATAATAGTTTTAAAACCCGTGGATTGATATTTCCTTTTTCCCCGGCTTTATGTAAAGCATCCAGGGCCGATTCAAATACGTTATCCATTAATACTTCAACTCCTTTTTATAGTTAGAGGCCGGCATTCAGTGCATACCGGCCCCTTTTTATTTATATTAAGCTTCAGGTACACATAAATCTTCTTTATGATCATTCATCTCTATATCAAAAGGTGCTCGGTCTAACCATTCAGTAATAATCTGGGCAATCTTGACCCTTTCTCTGGCCAATCTGTTGCCGAACTCAGGATTTCTAGCATCTGCCCAGGTATTATATAATTCAGCTTCACTAGGTCCGGGCTCAATCTTATAATAAACAGGAGAAGCTACACGAGCTATTTCAGCAGCTTCATGATAACGTTGAAATCCACCCATGCTTTCTACAAGGCTCATATAAATATCCAAAGGTATCTTTACTCCGCCCTGTCTAATTGAAGAAAGCATCGGAAGAGTTAAATCAGCTAGAGGATTAAAGCTATCAGCGCCATTTTTCTGCAATAGTTGCCCACCTGCCGCAGTGCCATGACCAGCAAATACAGAAACCTTAAAGGTTGTATTCTTAGGAATATAACCTTCCTCCCGGAGTGAGTTCAATACTCTAAGCATGCCCTCATCGGTAACTAAAAAACCACGAATGCCTAAGTTTAAACACCTGTCTATTTCTTTAAGATAATTGTACATTGAATCGTGACCTCTTAGCCTCATTCCTGAAACATAACCTTCATCCGTGCTGTACTGTCGGCCATTATCCCAGCCTCTACTAGCACAGGGGTTAACTAAAATTTCAAGGTTGTTTTCTGCTCCGATATGAGCAAATTCTTTTAATTCAGCATCATCCAGAAGAGTTGCACCCTTAACCAGGGAAATAACTCTATGTACCGTTATGTTTCTTTTTTGGGCTTCATCTATCATTGCTTCCAGATTATCACAATTTTCTATCCCAGAAATCTCAATTCTCGCCTGGGCTCCGCCAGGAAAGCGGAGTTCAGAATCTGGCATATCATAACTTTCTCCTACTTTAAAACCAAATTCCTTTTCAACATAATTTTTAATTTTATCAAAACTCATTTTATCGTCCTCCTTATTTATACTCAGCAAACAATTCCTCAAATTTTTCAATGGGATCCTGAATATGATATACATGCTCATCTTCAGGAAACTTTTCTTCTTTAACATCTTTTACATATTCTTTAAAAGCTTCGATTTCGATCTCTGCTATATTAGCATACTGTTTAACGAATTTAGGAGTGAATGCCTGGAACATTCCCAGCATATCTCCACAGATCAATAATTGACCATCACAGGGTAGACCGGCACCGATTGAATAAACAGGTATCTCAAGCTTAGCAGCGATAAACTCTGTTAACTCAGGTGGCACTGCTTCCAATAATAAGGCTGCTGCTCCAGCTTCTTCAACAGCAATAGCATCTTCGATAAGATCTCTAGCGCTATCAACATGTAACCCCTGCGCTTTAAAACCACCCAGCTGGCCTGAACTCTGTGGAGTTAGACCAATATGACCAAATACTACTATACCAGCATCTGTTATGGCTCGAATCTGCTCACAAACTCTTTCGCCACCCTCTAATTTAATTGCATCCATATCTGCTTCTTTTAAGAAACGACCTGCATTGGCAACTGCCTTCTCTTTTGAAACTTGATAAGACATAAATGGCATATCTCCAACGCAAAAAGTATTAGGAGCACCTCTCCTAACATCCTGACAGTGAGCTATACAATCTTCCATAGTTACTGGAACTGTACCAGAGTAACCTTTAACAACCATGCCCAATGAATCACCGACCAATATCATGTCCATACCAGCTTGTTCAGCAAAAGATGCGGTCGGAAAATCATAAGCTGTAATCCAGGCTACCTTGTCACCTTCACTTTTCATTTTGTTAAAGTCTAAGATGCTTTTTTTCTTTGGCAAAAATATTACCTCCTTTTTGTATATTGTCGACATAATTAGTACAAAAAAATTTGTATATTGTCGACAATGTTCGTTCTATTATCATATTCAACATTGAAACTAAAACTCCTTCTTATTTTTTAAAATTTTTTAGCTTTTTTAAAATGATCTAAATATTTCAATAAATAAATCCCCCTGTACTTAAGAAAATATCAATAATCCTAAGCATAGAGGGATTTAAAATTTAATTAAGCTTTCTCCAAACTAACTGCTGTAACTTTGTATTCTGGAATTTTAGCTTCTGGATCAAGGGCATCATGAGTTAACCGGTTAGCAGGACTTTCCGCATAATGGAAAGGCATAAACAATGTCCCAGAAACTACCCGTTCTCCAACTTTAGCGTAAGTTTCAACCTCTCCTCTTCTGGAAGTGACCTTCACCCTATCACCGTTTTCAATATTTAATTTTTTAGCATCATTTATATTTATCTCTACATATGCATCAGGTTTAAAAGTATCAATAGCCTCAGAATTTCGGGTCATTGTACCTGAATGATAGTGATAGAGCATCCTTCCGGTCATCATGATATATTGATATTCATCATCCTTCTCCTCAATAGGAGGAGTATGATGAACAGGATAAAATTTGCCTTTTCCTCTAGCAAACTCACCTTCATGTAAATATTTTGTGCCGGGATGTTCTAAATCAGGACAGGGCCACTGGAGACCAAGATCTCCCAACCTGTCGTTAACAATACCGCCATAAATTGGGGTGACCTCGGCTATTTCCGCAAGAATATCAGCCGGAGAATCATAATCCATATCGTAACCTATCCTTTTAGAAATTTCAGCTATGATCTTCCAATCTGGCCAGGCCGAACCAGGTGCTTCTACAACTTTATTCAACTTTTGCACCCGTCTTTCAGTATTGGTAAAAGTACCTTCTTTTTCTGCAAAACAGGCAGCCGGCAGCACTACATCAGCATATTCAGCGGTGTCATTAAAGAAAATATCCTGGACCACTATAAATTCAGTTTGTTCAAGAGCGTGAATTATATGGTTCTGATCTGGATCAGAGATTACAGGATTTTCTCCCATGATGTATAGAGCTTTAATATCACCTTTTTCTGCAGCTTTCATTATCTCTACTACAGTCAAACCTGGTTCTTCAGGAAAACCAGAAACACCCCAGGCTTGAGAAAATTTATCCCTTACCTCAGGATCACTCACCTTTTGATAACCAGGGAAAACATTAGGAAGACCCCCTAAATCACATGCTCCCTGTACATTACTCTGACCCCGCAGAGGATTAACACCACTAAATTCCTTCCCTACATTGCCTGTTAAAAGAGCTAAAGAGGTCAAGGAAGTAACATTTGCAGTTCCTGTAGTATGCTGAGTTATTCCCATAGCATAGTAAATAGCACCGCGGTCTACAGTGGCAATTATCCGAGCAGCTTTGCGGATGTCTTCTGCCCTAACCCCGGTAATTTCTGCGGCTCTTTCAGGTGGATACTGACTGACAACTTCTTCAACAGCTTCAAAATTCTCTGTTCTAGCTGCGATAAACTCTTTATCTTCTAAACCTTCGCTTAAAATAACGTTCATCATCCCATTAATTAAAGCAATATCGGTACCTGGTTTCTGCTGCAGGAAAACATCTGCCTCTTCCACCAATCCAATCCTTCTTGGATCTGCTACTATCAACTTCGCTCCATTTCTTACCGCTTTTTTCATCCTGCTGCCAATTACGGGATGATTCTCAGTTGGATTTGAACCAATCACAAACATCGCTTCTAAACCATCAATCTCAGCAATTGAATTCGTCATTGCACCACTACCAAAACTTTTGGCCAGACCGGCCACAGTGGAGGAGTGTCACAACCGAGCACAATGGTCTATATTGTGGTTCCCTATTACACCGCGCATCAACTTTTGCATTAAGTAGTTTTCTTCATTAGTACAACGAGCAGAACATAATGCCCCAAAAGCCTGAGAACCCTGGTCTTTCTTTATCATAGAAAACTTATCAGCGATTAGATCTAACGCCTCATCCCAACTTGCTTTTTGAAATTCACCGGTTTCGGAATCTTTAATTAACGGTGAGGTTAAACGATCAGGATGATCGATAAACTCATATCCGAACCTACCCTTTACACACGATTCTCCTACAGGATTAGCAAGACCATCTCGATAAATCGAGCCAACTTCTTCTACTTTATTATTACGGGTTTTAAGATCTAATTTGCAGCCAACCCCGCAATAACCACAGGTGGTTTCTGTATGTTCTAAATCATATTCTCTACCTTTACCGATCGATGGCTTATATGTTAGTGCTCCCGTAGGACACATCTCCACACACTGGCCGCAGAAAACACAACTTGAATCCTCACTGCCTAAATCATCTTTTAAAGCAGCACCCACCCGGGTAGTGAATCCTCTATTAACAAAATCGATGGCATCAGAACACTGAATTTCATTATCTACTCTTATACACCGTCCACATAAAATACATTTGTCTGGATCATGTTCTATAAATGGATTTTCTCTTTCAATGACAAAACGCGGATCCCTTTTAGCTCCGAAAGATGATTCTTGAATCTCATATTCATAAGCTAAGTCCTGTAAAGTACAATTTCCATCAGCTTCACAGACCATACAATCAAGTGGATGATCACTTAACAAAAGATCAACCACACTTTTTCGGGCTCTTTCTACTCTTTCATTATCTATATTAATATTCATGCCGGCTTGAACTTCAGTCGAGCACGATGGAATTAATTTACCTGAATCTTGATCTTCTACCAGACATAACCTACACCCACCACTAATACTTAATTTGGGGTGGTAACATAAAGTAGGTATATCCATGCCCTGACTTCTTACCGCTTCAAGTATTGATCGGCCATCTTCTACTTGATACTCACGCTCGTTTATTGTTATTAAAGCCATATTTCACATCCCCTTAATAATTATTTACCAACTTGAAAAATAGCGTCAACAGGACATATTTCAGCGCAAGCTCCACAAGAAATACATCCTTCTTCATCAATTTTATGAACCTGTTTCTTTTCACCTGTAATAACGTCAACCGGGCATTCCGGAATACATGCTCCACAACCAATGCAAATATCAGGATCTATCCGATAAGGTCTACTTAAGCTCTTACATCTTCCTGTAGGGCAATAGCCGTCATAAATGTGTGCTTCATATTCATCTCTAAAAAATCTTATAGTACTTAAAACGGGATTAGGAGCGGTCTGCCCCAGGCCGCATAAAGAAGTTTCTTTTATTCGTTCACCTAATTCAATCAGAAGTTCAATATCGCCTTCCTGACCATCTCCCGCTGTAATCCTTTCTAAAATCTGCAGCATTCTTTTTGTCCCAATTCGACAGGGAGTACATTTGCCACATGATTCATCCTGAGTAAAGTCAAGGAAGAAACGGGCAACATCAACCATGCAGTTATCTTCATCCATCACGACTAATCCACCAGAACCGACGATTGCTCCTGCTTCATCCAAAGACTCGTAATCTATTTCTAGGTCTAAAAACTGAGCTGGTATCGTCCCTCCGGAGGGACCACCAATTTGTACAGCTTTAAACTCCTTGCCGTCAGGTATGCCTCCTGATATATCATAGACGATCTCTCTTAAGGTAGTTCCCATGGGCACTTCTACTAAACCTGTAGTAACTACATCTCCTGCTACAGCAAAAACTTTACTACCTTTACTGGTATCGGTCCCTATTGAATTAAACCAATCGCTCCCTTTATTGATGATCACAGGAACTGCTGCCAGGGTTTCCACATTATTGATAACAGTGGGTTGACCCCATAGACCACTATCAGCTGGATAAGGCGGCTTCGGCCGAGGCATACCTCGGGAACCTTCTATTGATGCCATAAGAGCTGTTTCTTCACCACAGACGAAGGCTCCTGCTCCTACTCTAATCTCTATATCAAAATTAAATGTAGTATCAAATAGATTTTCTCCTAAATAACCTCGTTCTCTAGCCTGCTTTAAAGCTTCGGTTAGATTTTTAATAGCCAGAGGATATTCAGCTCTTACATAAACAAAGCCATCCTGAGCTCCGATAGCATATCCAGCAATTATCATTGCTTCAATGACAGTATGAGGATCTCCTTCTAAAATACTCCGATCCATAAAAGCTCCAGGATCCCCTTCATCAGCATTACAGATGATATATTTTTCTTCTGTAGCTTTTGCAGAAGTAAAGCTCCATTTTAATCCAGTTGGAAACCCGGCTCCACCTCTACCCCTTAACCCCGAATTTTTAATTACCTCAATAACTTCGGCCGAGGTCATCTCTTTAAGAACTTTTTCAGCCGCCTGGTAACCTTCCATCTCTATGTAGTCATCGATGTTATCAGGGTCAATCAGTCCAATATTACGTAAAGCAATCTGTTTCTGCCCTTTAATGAAATTAAGCTTTGTATACTCTTCAACCTTATGTCCATCTTCTTCTATCAACAATTCTTCTACTATCCTGCCATCCTGCAGATGGGTATCAATTATTGCTTCTACATTTTCTTCCTTAAGTTTACCATAAAAAGTTTGCTCCGGCATTACTATAGCTATAGGACCTAAACTACAGGGGCCAACACACCCTGTTTTTTTCACGACCTTCTCTACAGGAATATCGGTTAACATATCTTTTTCCTGTAATAACTGCTTAAATTTAGCTTCAATCTTATCTGCTCCTGAGGATAAGCAACCGGTTCCAGCACATATAAAAACTTCTCTTCCCTGCATTATTCTACCTCCTGACGTTCTTGCTGATATTCAGCTAAGATTTTCGGGATATCTTCTTCGACCAAATTACCGTATACTTTATCATCTACCATCATAACTGGTGCAAGACTACAGGTGCCTACACAACGGGTAATAGTTAGAGTAAACAGGCCATCTTCACTGGTACCGCCCTCTTCAACCTGAAGTTCTGCTTTGATTTTAGCTACTAAATCTTCTGCCCCTTTGACATAACATGCTGTACCGAGACATACACCCAGGGTATGATCCCCCTGGGGCTCGGTAGAAAAGAAGGAATAGAAACTAATAACTCCGGTTATCTTGCTTAATGGTACACCTAACTCATCGGCTACATAGCGTTGTATTTCAGCAGGTAAATAACCAACTCTATTTTGAACTTCATGTAACACGGG
>JBNJDR010000049.1:0-12377 GCA_051745085.1 Bacillota bacterium
ACCTGCCTTCCCGGTTAAATTCAACCTTTATATGGCACCAGAGCTTCCTTAAGATTGCGCACGCCACCCCGAGGATCGTCAACATCACCAGGATAGCGAGGGATAATATGGACATGAAGATGCATGATAGTCTGGCCGGCCTCCCTGCCCACGTTGATGCCTATATTGAAAGCCTTTGCTCCGTGTTCTTCAGCCAGATGTTCTTTCGCCCGACCCAGCAGACGATAAACTGCCTGCACCTCTGCTTCGGTCGCCTGAAAAAAGTCCGGATAATGCCGCCTGGGAATGATCAACATGTGACCTTCATTGACCGGATATTTGTCGTAAATCGCCACGGCCAGCTCATTCTCCATCTCTATGCGCTCTTCGTCTAGCTCACAAAATATACAGGCCAAAATATCTCACTCCTTCTTTCACTCCACTTTCTTCGCGATCTGCCTCTTGATCTTCTCCGCCACGACGCGAGCCCGCTTCTCTCTCCGTTCAGCCCCATCTTTGCCTGTGATCCGGTTTCCTTCCAGATCGATACTGACCTGGTTTAAAGACTGCAGGGAGAGGTGCCGGGCCAGGTAACAATTGCCGTCAAACCCCCGTTTCTTCAGGGGAACGATCAGCTTCTGCGCCTTGTTGCCGAAAAAGATCAGGTGGTCCAGATCGGCCACCTCAGTATAGACCCGCTCCACGTTGCTGGTCTTAACGATGGAAGAATCTTTTCCTTCGGTATCGCCGGTCTTAGCGACGTGGTGGATCTCGCTTACGGCGTTGGTGATCGTATAACTATATATATCTGTATAAGGAAAAATTTCGGGATAATGCTCCTGCAGATATTCCACAACAATGGCCAGGTTATCTCCGGTTACGCCTGCAGCCGGCCGCTGATTTTCTTCCTCAGCCCTCCCCGGGGCTGAAAGAACGAAACCGACCTTAACTCCAGACTCGCCTTGATTAAAATGCGCAGCCATTATTTTAACCCATCTGTGATGGTTCCACTCATAGAACAGGGGAAGGTGATTATCAGCAGCCGCTTGATCGCTACCGCTCGGTCAGCGTAAAAGGGAAACTTGTTAATTATGACCAAAAATACTCCAACCACCAGCAGGGAAGTTAGATATATCATTAAAATCCTCTTCACGAACTCCATCTTATATTCCATGAGCATATGCCTATAAAAGTTCAAATAGACGAAAAATCCTATGAAAATTAACCCCAACAGGGCCAGCGCCAGGACGTTAAGCATGGGTAAATCCGCCCCCAAATTCCAGGTTTCCTCGGTCATCCCCACCGGCACCGCCAGGATGGATGCCCCGATGATCACCTGAAGCACATCTCTCGGCCGGGATTCCACCATGAGCGGGGTTACCACATGTTCTAAGATGTTCCCGCTGGCATCCTTTAAAACCTTAACCTTATGTAGATAGCCGCCTATCCGTTTTATCTGAAAGCCTCTATCGTTATTTCCAGCCATCATATCCCTCCTCAAGTAAAGTTGTGATTTCTAAATACTCACTATTAGTCAGTTCTTCCTTAACCAGCCTTCCCTCCACCTGATACAATTTATATGCTCTGGCAGCAGGGTCAGATTTAAGCACCCGGAACTGATGATCTTTAAATTCCAGGGCGCAGTTGTTTTCGATTGCGATACCCAATTCATCTATTTCTGCCATCATCTCAGCAAAATCCTCGCCCCGGTTACCTTCATTGTAATGGGGACAGTGGATCGCGTCGATCAGATTGATCCCGTCAACCAGGGTATAATCCCAGTCGCCCTCGCTCTCGAAGCTATC
Organism: Bacillota bacterium; assembly: GCA_051745085.1. Classification (GTDB taxonomy): domain Bacteria; phylum Bacillota; class Halanaerobiia; order Halanaerobiales; family Halarsenatibacteraceae; genus Halonatronomonas. The sequence goes on from JBNJDR010000049.1 coordinate 1,785, forward strand.
TGCATCGCTGTGCCCGCCTTTGAACCAGCAGATAGAACCGGCACTGAGGCCGCTGAGAACCGTGCCTTCCCAAAAAGCCTGGCGCAGATGTTCATCCACACCGTACTCCTGCCAGGTTGCGATCATCTTCCTGGTATCACCGCCGCCAACGTAAATCAGATCGGCCCAGGCTATCTTCTCCCGGGCGACTGTCGAACTGGTGCTGCCCTCCAGCAAAAATAGCGTGTCGGTCTGACAGCCTAATCTTTTGCCGTAGACCTCCTGGAAAGAATCTATATAACCCGCCGCCTCACCGCTGGCGGTAGGTATGAACAAAGCCTTAGGATTTGGCTTATGCGCTGCCGCGACTATCTCCCGATCTATAGGCAGGGTTTCCAGGTCTTTTAACTCCCCGCCCCCAAGTGCAAATATCGTAGCCATAGCATTACCTCCATTAAATTAGTCAATAGTTAATAATATATTCTAGCTGGAAGGCTGTTAGACCTTCAAGATAACTTGATTTTCCCGTTAAGCTTGATCTGTTTCCTCTGCGATTTTTCCCGAGGTCGAACTACTAATAATTTGACCATTATATTTACCGATCACATTTTCATTTTCATCAAGTTTGAAAATAGGCTCTTTTAAATCTTGTTGGAATCCACTTTGCTTTTAGATTATCATATTTATCAGCTTAAAACCAGGGAAGAGCAGATCTCTCCTACTTCCGTTATTTTCCCCTAACACAAAAAAAGACTGCGAAAAGCAGGCATTAGAACAGAGAAATTGACTTTCCTGTATTCTCCTTATAAAATTAATTAGAAAGGTGGGAGAAAATCATGCTTAATTACCGGAAGATGAAGGCCTTAATTACATTATTACGTCCAGAGCTGCCGTTCGCTGCAGGCATAAGTGTAATCATCGGTGAAATTATAACCTTAGGCCACTTTCCTCCTCTCTCAGAATTACTTCTGGGCTTCAGCTGGGGATTCTTCCTGTCAGCGCCTGCCATAATTTTAAATGATTTGTTTGACGTTGATGTGGACAGAGTCAATGCCCCGCACAGGCCCTTGCCCTCAGGGTTGATATCCACAAGTACGGTTATAGTTTTTACTGGTGTTACAACTTTAATAGGGTTACTAACATCGTTCTTTATTGGCAGTTCAGCCGTTTTATTATATATAATTTTCTGGGTTATCGGTTTCTTGTACAATTGGAAACTGAAAGAACAGGGTTTTTTCGGTAATTTATTGGTCAGTTCTTCGGTTGCAGTCACCATCATCCTGGGCGGTATAGTGGCTGGAGATCCCTGGAACAAGGGAGTAGCAATTTTTAGTCTAATGTTCTTTCTTTTTAATCTAGGCGAAGAAGTCGCAGCAGATGCAATGGACATGGAAGGTGATAAAAAGAGAAATATCAAATCCGTTGCGATCCTAATTGGGAGAAAAAATGCTCTGTACATTTCCTTCTCTTTATTTATGGTTGAGATAGGGTTAAGTTATCTACCTGTGATTTTAGGTATATTTGGAATCAGTTATTTAATCATTATTTCTCTCACCAATATTACGCTACTATACTTTGCGATCAAACTAATAACAAGTAAAGCCACAGACAAAGGCAGAATTTACATTCGCAGATTATATCTTAGTGCGCTGGCTGGATTTCTTTTGATCATCATTAGTATAATTTTATAGGGGGGAAATTTCCCTTTGATTTAGATATTATCCCTGAATCGTAAGCTATACATTTCTTTATAAGTTTACCCTGCTAATCTTATCCGGAAACCAAAAAAGGCCTGCTTTAAGCAGACCTTTTGATGAATCAACTAACTTTAAGTATTGTTATCTATAGGCAAATAAAATCCCCTGGGGTTTCTTCATCTATAAGTTCGTCATCCTGCAGAACCAGATCCCCATTAACCAGGACGGCCTTGAAACCTACCGCCAGCCGGGAGGGATAAGCGTAAGTAGCTCGATCTTCCACCCGTTCCGGATCGAAAATTACCAGATCGGCCGCTTTCCCTGGAGAAATGGTTCCCCTCTCCCTTAAACCAAATTTAAACGCAGGCAGCTCAGTCATCTTATATAAAGCATCCTCCAAACTGAGAATCTTATGCTCGCGCACCTGTCTGCCGAGGATCCGGGGGTAAGTCCCATACAGCCTGGGATGAGGATTACCGTTGATACTGAGACCATCTGAACCGACCAGAACTTCAGAATCGGCCAGAATAACATCCACATCTTCCTGGCTGGTGCTAAAGATCAAAACGGTCATCCGGCCCTGGCTGCGCTGGATCAAGTCAAAAAGAGCTGTGTGCTTATCAGTTCTCTCTATATCTGCGATGATTTTCAAACTTTTGTCGCGGTACTGTTCTAGATCTTGGCTCGGGACAGAACTGATGATTATGTTCTCCCATTCTGCTGAACTGATTATGTTATCCCAGCCGGGAATTCCCTCCTCGATATCCTCAGCCAGCTTCTGCCGAAATTCTTTTACTTCCAGCCTTTTAAGTAGTTCTTCTACCCCTTCGGCAAGGGCCCACTGAGGTAAGAGGGCCGTGATCAAAGTAGAACCGGCCTGATAGGGATATTGATCGGCATGAATGTTCAACCCTTCAGCCCTGGCCTGCCTCAACATATCCAGATATTCTCCGGCCCTGCCCCAGATGCTGCGCCCGGACAGGTTCAAATGAGAAATCTCCACACTTACACCTGTCTGCCTGGCCAGATCTATATTGGCCTGGATGCAGTCTTTTAAGCCATCCGATTCATTCCGCAGGTGAGTAGTATATATCCTTCCTCTTTCCGCCAGCATCCCGGCCAGATACTTTATTTCAGCCTCGGTAGCATAAGAACTGGGTGGGTAAAGCAAGCCGGTGGACATCCCTAGAGCCCCCTGATCAAGCGTCTCAGCCAATAATCTACCCATCTCTTCTAACTCACTTTCAGATGCTGGCCGATCTGCAAAACCCATAACAGCTAAGCGGATAGCCCCATGAGCCACCAGGCTGGCTGCATTGATACCCAGACCCTTCTTCCTCAATTTTCCTGCGAATCCGGCTAAGTTCTCCCAGTCAAATTCGACCCCATCCAGCGAGAATATACCACTATTATAATCTTTCAAATCTTTTTCTCTTTCCTTTTTAAGGGGGTAAAAGCCCAGACCGCAGTTGCCCAAAATTGAGGTGGTAACCCCCTGATGGATCTTGGGCTTAACCGTACCTGTCTGTAATATCTCCATCTCATCGTGGGTATGAACATCGATAAAACCTGCCGTCACCACCTGGCCTTCTGCCTGGATAATCTGGGAAGCTCGGTTCGCCGGTATATCTTTTTGCAGTGCTGCTATTTTTTTATCTTTTATTGCAATATCCCCCTGAAACCAGCCAGCAGCTTTATGCAGGAATATATTGCCCTTTTTGATTATCTTATCATACATATGCATACCTTCTTTCCATACTCTATATAGTTATCAACAACAAATCTCCAGGGCAACCCCCAGGTATATTTTCACAGCTTTAATCAAGTCGGTAATTTTTAAACTCTCATCACCAGAATGACATTTTTCCGGCAGGCCCGGCCCGAAAACAAGAGAGGGGATATTCAGTCTATTTGTTAGTAAGGCTGCATCACTCCAACCTCTAAAATAAGTAAGTTCGCCATCTCTTTGTGTAAATTCTTTAACCGACCTGCGCATCGCCTTAACCAGCTCTTCACCTTGAATCCCGGCCAGTGGTGTGTTCCGCAGAGGCGATACCCTATCCTCCATAGGAATTACCTCGGTGGTATAACCAGGGTAAGCAGAATTCAACCTGGCCAGCAGCCTTTCTATCTCATCATATACCTCCCGCCGAGTCTCGGTCGGGGTATACCGTCTATCTACTTCCAAGTAGGCTATATTCGGCACAATATTGGGATCATCTCCCCCGCCGATAACTCCGACATTGATGGTTGGCGCACTGACCAGAGAGTTCTGCCGTTCCATCAATTCCTGATTTAACTTCTCTATTTCCTGAGCTATTCGGGCAGCATGATAAATCGTATTCTGACCTTTTTCTGGAGTACTCCCGTGAGCCGATACTCCTTTTACCACTATCCTGTACCATTCCATACCTTTATGAGCATGACATATCTGCAGGTCAGTAGGTTCCCCGACGATTGCGAAATCAGCATCCAGGCCCTGTTCTACCAGCCGTGATGTCCCCAGGGATCTCTGTTCCTGGTCGATCACTCCGCTAAAGATCAAGTCCCCGGCCAGCTCAACCTCGCTTTCCAGGAGTAAAACAAGGGCAGAAAGCATAGCTGCAAGCGAGCCCTTCATATCGACTGAACCTCGTCCGGAAATATAGCCCTGAGATCTCCGGGGTTCATAGGGTGGGACTATCATATTATAAGGGGGGATGGTATCTGTATGACCGTTAAAAAGCAGGTTCCTGCCCCCGCCCTGCCCCGGCAGCCGAACGATAAGGTTCGGCCTATCCTCTTCTATATAGTCCAACTCTATTTCCAACCGGGGATAACCCTCCAGATATTTCAGGATAAATTTTACCAGTCTATCCTCCTGCCACCGGACCTGTTTATGGCTGGGGATACGGATCAACTCCTGTAAAAGGTTTATGGTGGTTTCTGGGTTATAGTTTTTAAGAATCTGCTTGAGAATATGTTCTGTTTCTGTAACCATTATAATTAGTCCTTTCTCTTTTGAAATTTAAGCAAAACCCAGCAGTCTGGGCAGGAACATCGGGATAGCTGGCACGTAAGTAATCAGCATCAACACAGCAAACTCACAGAGGATAAAGGGCCAGATTTCCTTAGAAATCTCCTCCAGGGTAAGTCGGGATATCCCACAGGCCACAAAGAGACAGGCTCCCAGCGGCGGCGTCATCAGAGCTATGTTCAGGTTAACTACCATGATAATCCCAAAATGAAGCGGATGAACTCCAACACTTACAGCCAGGGGATGCAGGATAGGGCCTAAAATTATCAGAGCTGCTGTCATGTCCATGAACATACCCAGAACTATCAAGATCAAGTTGATGATCAAAAGAACCACAAATTTATTTTCACTAAATCCCAGGATCATGTTCCCGATCATCGTGGGGACCTGTTCATTAGCTAATATCCAGCCTAATACTGCTGCAGCGGAAAGGATTATAAAAACAGTACCTGAGTTTTTAACCATATTGTAAAGCAATTCTGGAATGTCTTTTAAAGTTAAATTCCTGAAAATAAAAAATCCCACAAAGAGAGCATAAAGAACGGCTATAGCCGCTGCTTCGGTCGGGGTAAAGACCCCACTCAGGATCCCTCCTAAAATTATAACCGGCATGAGTAGAGGAATAATAGCATCTTTAAAAGCTATCCCCATCTCTTTAACTGAAGCCCTCTTATCACCGATTGGATAGTTTCTTTTCTTAGAAATTATTCCAGCTAAGACCATCAAAGACCCACCTACCAAAATGCCTGGAACAACTCCGGCAGCAAACAAACCGGCTATGGAAACGTTCATTAACGAACCATAAATCACCATGATGATACTCGGGGGGATTATGGGACCGATGATCGATGAGGCTGCGGTAATCGCTGCCGAGAAATCTTTGTCATAACCATCTTCAACCATAGCTGGTATGAGCATTGTTCCTAGAGCAGCTGTATCAGAAACCGCAGCTCCGGTCAGCCCTGCAAAAAATATACTGACCAGAATATTAACATGGGCCAGTCCTCCTCGAATATGTCCAACAAAAACATTGGCCAGTTTGACCAGGCGATGAGTTATCTGAATCTTGTTCATGATATCGCCGGCCAGCATGAAAAAGGGCATAGCCATCAGGGCGAACATATCTATCCCGGAGTAAAAATTCTGGGGGATAAGCCTCATCAGGATGGGAGCATCCATCCGCAGAAAAGCCAGCACAGCCGTGATACCCAGGGCAAAAGCGATAGGAGTTCCGGCCAGCATAAACAAAAAGAATACGATTATTATAAACTGAGTCATTTAAGCTTCCTCCTTTGCAGTCATATCTATGACCATCTGGAGGATCAGCTGCAGACCAGTAAAAAGGCCAGCAAGAGGCACCGCCAGGAGAGGCCAAAACATAGATATACCCAGAGCCGGCGAGGACTGACTGGCTCCCCGACCGGCCATAGTAAATCCTTCCCTGGTAAGATAATATAAAAATAAGAGCATAAAAATTTGCGTAATAAACCGGATGATCTTTCGAGGGCGTTCAGGAACCTTATCAATTACCAGACGGATCCCAACATGCTCTCTTTCTTTCAAAGAAATACTTGCAGCGATCAAGGCCATCCAAATCATCAAATACCGGGCTAGTTCCTCTGTCCAGAGAAATGGACTTCTTAAAACATAACGCCAAAAAGTGCCTACCAGCACGACAACCACCATCGCTCCTCCGATCAGAATTAAGGGATAAGCGGTAACTCTTTCAAGTATATTGCTGATTTTTACGGCAGTACTATGTAGTGTCTTTTTCATCTTTGCCTCCTTAAACCTGGCAGGGTGGGACCGGCAGAACCGGTCCCATCATCCTGTCAGACCAACATTTAATCATTAATAAAGCTCTGCTTCTACTTGCTCCACTGCTTCTAATAAACTATTGGCAAAATCTACGCCTTCATCTCCCATATCTTCTTCGATCGCTTCCATAACAGCCGGAATAGCTACATCTCTGAACATCTGCAGTTCCTCGGTACTTGGAGCATAAACTTCAGCCCCGGCTTCCTCTAAAAACTCAACTCCGTAAGTGGTTATTCCAGTTAGAACTTTATGGCCTCTGCCTACAGTTCTAGCCGCATCGACAGCGTTAGTGAAGATTACCTGCTGTTCAGAGGTTAAAGAATCATAAAAATCCGAGCTGGTAACCCACCAGTCAGCTCCATAGAGGTGGTTCGTTAAGGTCACGTAGTCCTGAACTTCCTGCAGTCCCCCGATGGCCATTATGGGAATCGGATTATGCTGGCCGTCTACTACTCCGGTTTGCAGAGAAGTATATAGCTCGGACCAGTCTATCGGGGTAGCTGAGGCCTCTAAAGCCCTCATCATAGCGATATGGGACGGAACCGACATGGTCCGGAAGGAAACTCCCTCCATATCTTCAGGTGTTTTGATCGGACGGACATTATTACTGAGTACGTAGAAATCTCCTGCTGAGGTAGTAAGTAATTTCAAACCAGTTTCAGTTTCCATCTCCGCGCTTAAGTTTTGACCGAACTCACCATCTAATACCCGATAAGCCACAGCATGATTTGGAAATGCAAACGGAAGATCGAAAGCATTAATCGGACTATAGAACTGGGCTAACCCTCCGATCGAAGCCACGTTAACCTGGATGATGTTAGACTGGGTCAACTCCAGTCTCTCCCTCTGTCTCCCCATCGCATTGCCGGGATAAATGCTTACGGTTATTTCATTATTCGACTGTGTTTCGATCACATTTTTGAAAGCAACAGCTGCAGCGTGGGAACTCGAAGTTTCAACATCTCCTGGTTCTTCATGAGCTAATTTAATCTCTAATGGAGCGGCCAGCATGGTGGTGGTAAACAACAATACAGTAACCAGTACAAACATAGTGATTCTTAAACTCTTGGACATTTGAATTCCTCCCTGTTTTCTTATGGTTCTATTTGTCTTATAATATTGCAAGAACCATACCAATAATATAAGATCACCAGGAAAAAACCAGCATCCCCTTACTTTCAAGAATAATCATACAATTATGCATATTTGCACTAACTTATTTGAGGCTGAATGAAAACAAATAATTCCCGTTTCCCGGAAGTTTTTTCCGGAAAGCAGGAATTATTTATCTATCTGATATTTATTCAACTTCTTATACAGGGTGGTTTTGCTGATGCCCATCCTTGCGGCAGCCTCCAGCTTGCCGGCAGTACTTCTGCCATATATCTCCAGAGCTTCTTCGATTATCTTCTTCTCAAGATTAGATACAGCCCCCTCCAGGTTTAAGCCGCCCTCATTAGTCCCGCCTGCCTTCATCTGCATAAAAGATAAGTTTTCAGGTCTAATCCGAGAACTATTTTCCATATTCAAAGCATATTCGATCATATTCTCAAGTTCCCGAACATTACCAGGGAAATCATATCCTTTAAGTTCAGCTAGAGCCTTTTCGGTTAGTCCCTCGATTTCTTTCTTTAACCTGCGGTTATAGAGTGAAATAAAGTGCTCAGCCAGGGGTTTAATATCTTCCAGCCTCTCCCGCAATGGCGGGAGATGGATCGGGATTACATTGATCCGGAAGAACAAATCTTTCCGAAACTTATTCTCTCTGATCAAACTTTCCAAATTTTTATTGGTAGCTGTAATAATTCTAACATCCACATTAATTTCCTCGGTCCCGCCGATCCGATAAAAAGCCTTCTCCTGGATCACCTTCAGGATCTTAGCCTGAAGATCTAATGGCATATCTCCGATCTCATCCAGAAATATAGTCCCCCGATTGGCCATTTCAAATTTTCCAGGTTTTCCTCCTTTTTTTGCTCCAGTAAAGGCCCCGGATTCATAACCAAAAAGTTCACTTTCGAGGAGTTCCCCGGGGATGGCAGCGCAGTTTATCGCTACAAAGTTATAATCCTTGCGCATACTGTTTTGATGGATCGTCCGGGCAAAAAGTTCCTTCCCGGTACCACTTTCACCCCTGATCATTATTGAAGAACTACTGCAGGCAACCTGTTTAGCTTTTTCTAGAGCGGTCATAAACGCCGGACTCTTACCGATCAATTCAGTTTTATTACCGATTACCTCCCCGGCAAAAAATAAATCAATATAACTTTTAACCTCTTCTAAAGGGGTTAAAATTGCTATAACTCCCTGGATATCCAGGCCGTCCTTGATCGGGGCAGCCGCCAGGATCAATCTTTTCTTCCCCTGAGGCGTCATACAAATTATCTCTTTACGCTGTATAACCAGGCCTTGATCAAGAACCTTGAGCAGTTCAGACCCAGAAAAAATATCTAACAGCCTTTTACCCACCACCCTGCTCTTATCAAAACCGGTTATCTTTTCTGCTTTTTGATTGATCAAAGTGACAATACCCTGAGCATCTGCTGCGATAATACCTCCAGGTAAGTTTTCCAGCATCAAGTTCATATGCTGGTTCTGATCTTTGTTTTTCTCTGCTAAAACTTGTTCTATAAGCTGATTTAATATCAGTTCGGTTAGATCATCTTTGATGGTATTAACGTTCCTGTACAATCGCTGGAGGTCTTTTTCTTGTTTTTCTAAAAGGCAGAAAATCAACCAGCCATAATCCTGTCTTCCTAAATTGAGCTTTGATTTAAGATATATAGGTTCCGGCGAACTTAAACTTTCAGTTCGACAAAACTCAGGTTCCGATAAAATAAAAATATCAGGTATCTGTTCATTTATGTAAGCCTCAGAGAGATCAAGATCAGTGAAGTTATTGCTTCTAATAACCAGTTCTTTTTTGCCGCAATCATAAATCGCCAGAGCTAATTTATCCTGAGCGAAATTTTCGATTAACTCAAAGATAAGCCGAGTAGTTTCTAATACCCTGCGGTTAGTAAACAAAAAATACCACCTCCTTTTACCGACCTCTTATATTATCATTGAGTTAAATTATATCAGGATTTTAGCTAAAATAAAACAAAAAAGTACAAAATAATATAATGACTAAATTCTACTTCGCAGCAGCATGTAGGTCCCGCTGTTCGGAATGTGTTCAATCTCTACAACTTTAAATCCATATTTCAGGAGTTTATCGGTTATCTTATCCTGTTTGTCGGCCAGGATACTGCCGCCGCGGGAAAGAGAGATCAGAAAATACTTATTCTCTTTCAATACTTTTTTCACTTCGCCGTAAGAAAACGGGGCATTAGAGACCGTAACCAAATCGAACTTTTTTTCCCCCATGTTTAAATCGTAAACATCACCCTTCTCAAACTTAACGTTCTCGAAACCCACAGCTTCAGCTTTACCCCGGGCGGTTTCCAGCATCTCCTCGGCCAGATCTACTCCTGTAACCCTGGCCTCTGGAAACGTATTGGTCAGACACAATGAGGCCACTCCTGTTCCGGCAGCCAGGTCTAATATCTCTTCGGGCTCTTCTTCTGCTACCTGTTGATATTTTTCTAACCCTTTTTGGAAGGCCAGAATATAATTTTTTTCTTTGGCGATGATCTCATCAAAATCCACTCTCCCCGATAGAACGGCCGGAAAGAGCATCATCAACTTTTTGAAAAAAAAGGTTTCTACAAAGCCCGGAAAAGCGATCATAATTCTTAACAGCAGATTGATAAACGCACTTTTTAATAACATCAACCATCAGAGCTCCTTATCTTCCCTGGAGCATTCCAGGAAGAGAAGTATTTTAGCGCTCGCTTCATCTAAAAGGCTATAATCTTCGGATTTAACTGCTCGCTCCACCACTCCCTGAATGGCCCCAAAGAGCAAAGCAGCAAGCAAGGGCGGGTTGTCGATCGAAAGGCTGCTAGCGCCTTGAGCGGTTTCTAAAATACCCTGGATCGACTCCGGCAGTTTATTCAGATAATTGTTGATGGGGCCTGTTTCTTTTTTGGGAAACTCCTTTTCCCGCACCAGGATCTTACCTAAAGCCGGATTCTCTTT
>JBNJDR010000050.1:0-12307 GCA_051745085.1 Bacillota bacterium
CTCTATAAAAATAAAAAAGCCAGAGGAAAACTCCCCTGGCTCTATATAACTCACCAATATTACCCTTAAATCAATTATCTCCAGGTAGTACTGTTCTTACTTATTTCAACTAGCCGATTCAGGAGTTTGATTTTCTGGAGAAGCATCATCTGCCTTGCTTTTTTGTTTTTCTTCAGAGACAGACTCAACTTTTTCCTTTTCCTCCTGGTCATCAGATTGCTTTTGTTCTTCTGCAGCTTTAGGTGGAGCAATTTCCTCATCGTTCAAGAGCTTCTTTATCTGCTCAGCTGTTAAGGTCTCATGTTCTTTAAGTGCAGCCACAATGCTCTCAACATATTTTGAGTTTTCTTTTAATAAAGTTTGAGCTTTACGATAACACTGCTCAATCAAACTGCTTACCTCTTTGTCAATTTCAGCAGCTACGCTTTCACTATAATTCGGCTGACGTGAAATATCTCTTCCTAAAAAGACTTGTTCATTGTGCTTCTGCCCTAAAGTAAGCGGTCCAAGTTTTTCACTCATGCCATACTCAGTTATCATTGCCCTAACTATCTGAGTTGCTCGCTCCAAATCATTTTGAGCTCCAGTGCTTATATCTTCTAAAAAGAGCGCTTCAGCTACTCGCCCTCCTAAAAGGGCAGTAACTCTATCCAATAATTCTCTTTTAGTCATGAAGTTCTTATCATCTTCTGGCAGAGGAATCGTGAATCCTCCTGCTCTTCCTCTAGGGATAATAGAAACCTTATGGGTTCTATCAGCATGTTCCAATAACTCTCCTAAAAGAGCATGACCTGTTTCATGATAAGCAACTAAATTCTTTTCTTTTTCATTTATTACCCGACTTTTCTTAGCTGGACCAGCAATAACTCTATCAATAGCATCATCAAATTCCAACATGCCGATAGTTTCTTTGCCCCTTCTTGCTGCCAGAATAGCTGCTTCGTTGGCCAGGTTCTCCATATCTGCTCCGGTAAATCCAGGAGTTCTTTTAGCTAAGACTTCTGTATCAACATCGTCGTCAGTAGGCTTATTTTTCATGTGAATTTCTAGTATTAATCTTCTACCTAATAAATCTGGCTTATCGACTATAACCTGCCGATCAAATCTTCCTGGTCTTAATAACGCAGGATCAAGAACATCTGGCCTGTTTGTTGCAGCCATTAAAATTATACCTTCATTAGGCTCAAAGCCGTCCATTTCATTTAATAACTGGTTAAGGGTCTGTTCACGTTCATCATGACCTCCACCTAATCCAGCACCTCTTTGCCGACCTACAGAATCTAACTCATCTACAAAAATAATACAAGGACTGTTTTTCTTGCCTTTTTCAAACAAATCTCTAACTCGTGATGCACCTACACCCACAAACATTTCAACAAAATCAGAACCACTAATGAAGAAAAACGGCACACCTGCTTCACCAGCAATGGCTCTAGCCATTAATGTTTTTCCTGTTCCTGGAGGACCCACCAGGAGAATACCTTTAGGAACTTCTGCACCTAAACGGGAAAATTTCCGGGGATTCTTTAAAAACTCTACGACTTCCTTTAATTCTTCTTTGACTTCTTCGTAATTAGCCACATCTTCAAAAGTTACTTTCTTTTTGTTTTCTGACATTTGTGCTTTACTTTTACCAAAAGACATCATTTGGCTTCCGCCACCCTGCATCCTCTGCATAATGAAAATCCAGGCTACTACAAGAATTAATATAGGGAACATATAGCCAAGTATATTCATCCACCAAGGAGGAGTAGGCTCCGGTTCAGTACTTATATTGACACCTTGATCTCTTAAATTTTGAAGCAGGAACGGAATATCCTCTGAGGGTATATCAACAGAAAATTCCCTGCCCTCTATCGTACCTTCTGCCCGTTCACTACCAATAATTGTTATCCGATCTATATTGCCCTGTTCAACCTCTTGAATTAAATTAGTATAGGTGAATTCTTCCATCTCCTGTGGAGATTGCTGCATAAAGAATTGGGCAATTAAAATAGATAAAGCAATTAACAGCAAATAAAAACCAATATTTTTTGCAAATTTTTTCAATTATTCAACCTCCCTTCAATCACTTAAGAAAAATATAATATAATAATAGCAATTACACAGTTAAATATTATATCACAACTATTTTGTTTTGTAAATATTAACCACACTTATGCATAAAGTTTTTCCTTTAAAACTCCAATATAAGGTAAATTTCTATATTTCTCTGCGAAATCGAGACCATAACCAACTACAAACTTGTCTGGAATTTCGAAGCCATTAAAGTCAACTTCAACCTGTTTCATCTCTCGCCGTTCTGGTTTATCTAATAAAGTTGTAACCTTAATAGAAGCAGGATCTCTTGTCTCCAGCATATTAATGATCTGCTTTAAAGTTCTACCTGTATCTATAATATCTTCCACTATCAAAACATCCTTTTTTTCAATGGGGTCATCTAAATCTTTGATGATTTTCACTGAGCCAGAAGAAGTTGTACTGCCCCCGTAACTTGAAACGTCCATAAAATCAAAACTAACTGGTAAATTAATATGTCTAGATAAGTCAGCCATAAAAATCATCGCTCCTCTTAAAATACAGATTAAAACCAGCTCTGTATCAGGTGGATATGCTTCACTTATTTCTTGACCTAATTCAATAATTCTTTCTTGAAGCTTTTGCTCATCAATTACCACTTCTGAAATGTCTTTTTCCAGTGTATCCAATTTCATCAAATATTCCCCTTTCAATTATCAATATATTTAGCTAATAATAGCCTTTTCGTTTTGGCAGTAATCTTAAATCTATCATCCATCCTCATCCCAGCGATCCAAATTATTCTTCCTAAAGCATCAACTAAAATAGGTATCCGGTTTCTAATATGAACTGGTGATTTTGCATCAATAAAAAAATCTTTTAGTTTTTTTGTCCCATTAAAGTTCAAAGGTATAAACCTGTCACCTTCGTCTCTAGTTCTTATTTTCAACGGCCAGGCGATCTTATCAAAGTCAAAAAACACTACGTTGCTCCCGGTTTCTTTCTGCCAATTAATATCTTCAAGATCGTAAACTTCAAATAAAATTTCGGAACCGCCTGGTAATTTATATCGACCTGGTTTGAAAGCAATAATATTATAGTCAGATAATAGCTGTTCCTCTCTCCAACTTTCAGCCCTAAATGAAAGAATTTTATATTCGAAACGACAATAAATCTCTCCAGGCAAATGATAATCTTTTCCGGTTTCGCTTTCGTTCATTTCTGATTCTAAGGCTGAAGTAATCATCTCTATATGTTTTTGATAAATACCCACAAGTGAACCCTTTAACTCTTCTATAGCTCGGCGAATAATTCTTCTTTGCATAACTATACTGACTTCCGCCAAAATTCCACAATCAAAATCAAGTCGTCCTTCTTCTCGAAAAACAAGAGAGTCTTCGTAAAAATTTCGGGCTAGATTATTTAAAAAATTATCTTCATCAGTTATTATGTTTATTGTATCATATAAAGTCTCTTTAAGACCAGGATTAAAATTTTCTTGCAAATAAGGTATTAATTCTTCTCTAATTCTATTGCGGGAGTATTTTAATGCGTAATTGCTTTTATCTATATTAGGCTCAAGCCCTCTCCATTTACAATAGGAAATAATCTCTTCTCTCCAAAAAGGCAGCAGCGGCTTATATAACAAAACTCCTTCTTTCTTAGTGCTAAAATCCATCCCCCTAAGCCCGGTCATTCCTGCCCCTCTAAATAAATTAAAAAGCATGGTTTCAACCTGGTCGTCGGCTTGATGTCCAGTTAAAACTGCTTTGAAATTTTCTCTATTATAAATTTCTTTCATGTAAGCAAATCTAACTTCTCTAGCCACCTCTTCTTCACTACCCGAAGCAGTTGCTTTCATTTTTTGAATATCAGATGTCTTCAACCAATATTCTACTTCGTTCCCCTCACATAATAATCTAACTCTCTCTGCTTCTTCTCCAGACTCTTCTCGTAATAAATGATCAAGATGAAATACCCCTAAGGTTAGTTCATAATCTTCTTTAACTCTAAGAAGGAGATCAAATAACGTTAAAGAATCAGGGCCTCCAGATAAAGCCAGTAGAAGTTTATCACCGAAAGATATATCTAAGGAATTAAGCGATTCGGTTTTGAATTTAGGTAAGAGATCCAATTTTTACTCCTCCTGCTTATCAACTCTCTCTAATAGTTAGATTCTATACCTTATTTAAAAGTCCTGCCGTTATCCCGTAGAGAATATCTTTATCGCTAATCTTAATCCCTTCTAAATTTAAATACTCTAGAATAGCCAGCAATATTATGCTTCCTGCAAGAATAACATCGGCTCTTTTAGGCTGCAAACCATCAATTTCTTTTCTTTTCTTCAACTCATAAGAACTCAGCTTTTGAATAATATTTTTCAAATCCTGAACCGTTAAGTTATAGTCCTCTATTAAATGAGGTTCATAATCAGTAATACCCAAATTTATAGTAGCTAAAGTAGTAATAGTTCCCCCAACTCCAATTGCTTCTAGATTAACAGCTTTTTTATTAAAATGCAACTTTTCCTCTAGCAGATTTTTCGCTGCTTTTAATAATTCATCTTTTTCTATATCTGAAAGAGATCCTGCTGGATCAACAACATATCTTTCCGTAAACCTAACTGCGCCCATATCCAAAGTAAAATATTTCATATCTTCTTTCTCGGTAAATATAAACTCTGTACTCCCACCGCCAATATCAATAACTAATTGAAAATTTGATTTGGAGGTTTTGCCAGTGCAGCCGAGATAAGTTAAACGAGCTTCTTCTTCTCCGCTGATTATTTCCACCTCTATATCTAATTCTTTATCAAGTGGTTCTAACAAGATCTCGGGATTATCTACATCTCTTAGAGCGCTTGTTCCTACCGCTCTATAATCACTAACATGATATTCATCCATTTTAGACCTGTATTTTCGCAAAACTTTAAGTGTTCTTGCCACCGAATCTTTATTTAGAAGTCTAGAAGCATCTACACCTGCTGCCAGCCTGGTTATATTCAAATCATAATATACTGGAGTTATTTCGCCCTCTGAATTTTCAGCGATTAAAAGGCGGCACGAATTACTGCCAAAATCAATTGCAGCTACTCTTTTTTTATTACTCTTCATCTCCAGGTTCTCCTTTGAAATATATTGACTACACTGATGACAATTTGTAGGTATATCTATCATTTTATCTACATCTTCTCCTACAGGGTTATTCCTGTCCGCAAGATAATGAGCATAATGCCCATGTAAACATTTCAAACCAGCTTTATCTCGAATTCCAGCCACACCAGAATCTACTAACATCTCATATAAATCAGTCGAAATATTTTTGGCCTGGTACAAAGTAGGTTGATCCAATAATTCTATTCTTTTCTGAGCATAATCTCTATGGGCCTCCGCCAGTTTCCTATTATATATTTGTATTTCTTCAGCTTTATGCTTAAATAAATTTAAATAGCCTTGATCTTCTAACTTACTGACCCTTTCTTTTAATACCGGGCAGCTCAACCAGTAAATTGTAGGAAAAGGTTCTTTATTCCAAAAGGGATGAACTAATAAAAGCATAGGATAACCAGTCGGACAATACTTTATTATTTCTAATACATTATCACTCCTGGAGTCCAACTGCCCTTCAACAATGCTCCTATCTAAAGAATTAAGCTTCCCTGCCCGAGCCCGGGAAATATCTCCCATTGCAATCACTTTCCTTTACCATTCATTTAAAAAAAGCACCCTCACCAAGAGGATGCTTTAATCACCTTGCAAAAAGCTATAGCAGGCCACTCTTAATTAAAACCCGTTCTGCCCGCGTCTTTTTGATTCTCTATTCTTAAGGTCCTGCTGGCGATCACCACTTTGCTTCAAAAACTCTTCCATCTTTTCATCAAACGATTTTTTAGGAGCGTGATCTTTTCTTTCTGCAGGATCTTTTAATCTTTTAATTGATAATCCAATTTTGCCATCATCGTCAATATTTATTACTTTAACCGTTACGGTTTCGCCAACCTTTAAATAATTAGAAATGTCTTTGACATATGAGTTGGCAACTTCAGAAATATGAATCAGACCAGTTTCGCCCCCTGGTAATTCCACAAAAGCACCAAAATTTGTTATGCCTGTAACTTTCCCTTCTACTTTTGAACCGACTTCAATGGACATGCTGTAAAAATTCCTCCCCAAATTGTAATATTGCTCTTATTATAACTTAATATCAAACCACTGTCAAATCAACTTCTTAATTTTTTAAACCTTTCATACTCAACGAAATCCGTTCTCTTCTCCGATCAATATCGATTACTTTCACATTAACTATATCAGCTGGCTGGACTACATCACCTGGTTCAGAAATATACTGGTCAGCCATTTCAGAAATATGAACCAAACCATCTGATTTTAAGCCAATATCAACAAATGCACCAAAATCCACTACATTTCTAACAGTTCCTCTTAATTCTTGACCCACCTCCAGATCTTCAATCTTCAAAATATCAGTTCTAAAAATTGGTTTAGGCAGTTTCTCTCTAGGATCCCTCCCAGGTGCTTTCAAAGACTCTACTATATCCTGAAAAGTAGCCAGGCCTATCCCCAATTTCTCAGCTAATTCTTCATCATTTTCATCTATAGTTTTAACTCCCTTTACTACGAGTTTATGATCATTATAAAAATCCTCTAAAGTGAGATCTAATGAAGATAATAATTTTTGGGTAGCTCCATACGATTCGGGATGAATCCCAGTTCTTGCCAACGGATCTTTTTCGCTATTTAAACGAAGAAATCCTGCTGCTTGTTCATAGGTTACTGGACCAATACCTTTTACATCCAGAAGTTCATTTCGGCTTGAAAAAACCCCATTTTCATCCCTATACTTACAAACTTTACTACTTTGCGAACTATTAAAACCCGCTATATAACTTAACAAAGACGGAGAAGCAGTGTTCAAGTCTATCCCCACTCTATTCACCACCGACTCTACAACTGTTTCTAGTTCCTTTAACAAAGCTCCGCCATCAATATCGTGCTGATACAGGCCCACTCCTACCGACCGAGGATCAATTTTAACCAGTTCAGCCAAAGGATCCTGAATTCTTCTTGCAATCGAAACTGCTCCTCTTAAACTAACATCCATATCAGGCAGCTCTTTCCGAGAAATTTTAGAAGCAGAATATACTGATGCCCCCGCTTCATCAACAATGGTAAACGGAACAGTTTCTGATAAAGTTTTATTTAAGTCCACCAATAATTCTTCTGTTTCCCTGGAAGCTGTTCCATTACCTGTAACTATAGCATCAATCTCATACTGATTGATTAAATTTTTTAGTTCTTCCAATGAATCTTGCTTTTTATTTTGGGGCTGATGAGGATATATTACTCCGGTATCCAAAACGCGAGATTGTTTATCAATGACAGCCAATTTGCATCCAGTTCTAAAAGCAGGGTCAATGCCTAGAATTGTTCGCCCTGGTAGCGGCGGCTGCATCAAAAGAGCTTCAAGATTATCTGCAAATACCTGACGAGCATGTTCCTCTGCGGCTTCTGTAAGCTTTGATCTTGCTTCCCTTTCTAACGAGGGCCCCAGAAGGCGGTTAAATCCGTCTTCAATGCTGTCATTTAACTCTTGTCTATATGCTGCATCCTTTTGTATATAATATCTTTTAATCCTTCCAATAATAGCATCCGCTGGAGGATTAATTTTAACACTTAAGATTTCATCATTTTCGCCTCTATTCATGGCTAAAATTCTAAATGGAGGAATTTTTTTGATATGCTGGGAGAAATCATAATATTGTTCATAAGTCCCATTTTCGTCCTTGTCTTTATTTAATAATTCACTTTGGATCTCAGCCTGTCTCCAATACCGCTGTCTCGCCAAAGCCTTAATCTCTGGATCACTGGCAATCCTGTCAGCAATAATATCCTTAGCTCCCGAGATTACTTCTTCAATAGATTCTAAACCCTCGACTTCTGAGTCCATATACTTTTCAGCTTCAACCTGAAGGTTAGATTCAGAACCACTGCTATTTTCAAGATAGTCAGCCAAAGGTTCCAAACCTCTATCCATAGCTTTACTCGCTCTTGTCTGCCTTCTCTGCCGGAATGGATAGTAAATATCCTCAACCTCTTGAAGCTGAGTAGCCGAATTAATCTTTGCTTCAATTTCCGGGGTTAAATTATCTTGTTCTTCTAATTTTTTAATAGTTTCTTTTTTGCTCTTTTCCAAATTTGACTGATAACTAATTTTATTTTCTAGGAGTCTAAGATCTTCTTCATCCAGGCCACCAGTCATTTCTTTTCTGTATCTAGCCAAAAAAGGTATTGTATTACCATCTTCAAATAAATCTATTACGACTTTAATCTGTTTTAAGTTAAAGCCTGTCTCTTTTGCTAATAATTTAATCGAACTATTCGAGAGCTCATATGCCATTAAAAAAATTCCTCCTATTTTATTCTTCCACCGGAATGATCAATTCTTCACCAGGTTTAACCAGGCCAAACTTTTCCCGGGCTAGTCTTTCTATATAATCTGGGTCGTCTAGTAACTCCAGTTCTCTTTGCAATTCCAGTTTTCTTTCTTCAGCAACTTCAATTTCTTGTTCAACTTCCTCCATCTCCCGCTCCATTTCTGCTATCTGCAATTGATTGCTTACCAACTGATAAGTCAATAAGCCAATAATTACAAGCAAAACCAACGGCAGTATACGATAAAATATTATTTTATTAGTAGTATTATTTTTCATAAACTGCCTCCCTTAAAAATGTCGATGTCTTATTGTTTATTATAATATAAATTCAAGCAATAAAAAAGCCCCACTTAAGGGGCTTTCCTCAAATACTACTTAAAATATTGCTTCTTCTGTCTCAGCATCAAAAACATGCATTTTATTCTGATCAACACCGATCCTCATGTTATCGCCAACCTCAGCAGTACTTTCTGCTTCAACTCGGCCTATAAAGGAATGGCCATCCTGAGCTAAATACAAATATATTTCTGACCCCATCGGTTCTACAACTTCTACTTCAGCTTTGAAAGAGTTCTCTTCAGTAACTTCAAAATCTGTCGCTAACTCCGTATCATGAATATCTTCAGGCCTAATGCCCAAAACTACATCCTTCCCTGCATATTCCTTGATCTCTGGATGTTCTTCTACCTTACTATCAAGAATTTTAATTTTAAATGATCCATGACCATCAAGAAATAAACCGGAAGCTTCCTTCACTAATTGACAATCCATGAAATTCATAGCAGGGCTGCCGATAAAACCTGCCACAAACATATTAACCGGTTTGTTATATAACGATAATGGATCATCTACCTGCTGAATTAGTCCGTCTTTTAATACTACAATCCTATCCCCCATGGTCATAGCTTCTGTTTGATCATGAGTTACATAAATAACGGTAGTTTGCAGGCGATCATGTAATTTTGAAAGTTCTGCTCGCATCTGAACTCTTAATTTTGCATCTAAATTTGAAAGAGGCTCATCCATTAAGAATACTTTAGGTTCTCTTACAATAGCTCTCCCTAATGCCACCCGCTGCCGCTGACCGCCGGATAACTGTTTCGGTTTTCTTTCCAACAAGTTTTCTATCCCAAGAATTTCAGCAGCATTCTCAACACGCTGTCTAATTTCATCTTTGGGAAATTTTCTTAGTTTTAAGCCAAAAGCCATATTATCGTATACGTTCATATGAGGATAAAGAGCGTAATTCTGGAAAACCATCGCAATATCTCTATCTTTTGGTGGTATATCATTTACTACTTTATCTCCAATTTCTATGATCCCATCAGTTATTTCTTCTAAACCAGCTATCATTCTTAAGGTCGTTGATTTACCGCAACCCGAAGGACCAACCAAAACTAGAAACTCCTTATCAACTACTTCGAGATTAGCATCCTCTACAGCTACTACATCTTCAAATTGTTTAGTTACGTTCTTTAAAGTCACATTTGACATTTAAACTGCCTCCTTTTATTTGATAAAAACAATTAAATCCGCGTGGATTCCTGCCTCGTTAAACCGGGTTGATACACTTCAATAGTATCTTCTCTAGATTCCGTTTCAATACAAGTAATTAAATCTTCTGTTGCAGCTGCTGCCATAGTTTCCAGGGGTTCGTCAATAACTGTTAAAGCTGGATTTGTTAAACTGGCAATCATGGTATTAGCTGAGCCAACAATCTGAAAATCAGACGGTATTAGCCATCCTCCAGTTTTAATAGCTTCCATTATTCCCAGAGCAGATAAATTGGAAGTTAAGTAAATTCCCACAGGGGGGCTAACAAGTTCAACCAGTTTGAAAAAAGCATTATAACCTTCTTCTCGTGACTTCACCCCGTTAATAACCTCAAAATTACAATCGTAATCACGACAGGCCTGAGCAAAGCCAGCTAATTTCTCCTGCTCGATATAATCCTTTTCGTCCCCTAGAATAATAACTAAATCACCTGAATTTCTTTGCAGTTCTTCTCCTGCAATGTAACCAGCCTTCTGATAATCTATGAGATGAGAAGTAAGCCTTAGTTCTTCTAATAATTTGTTTATCAAAACCAATTTATGTCCGTGATCTAAACCTAATCTAATCAAACTTCCTCCAGTAGGAACTTCACCAACTATTATAGCCCCATCAATTTGTTGAGATGCTAATAATTGCAAATAGCTATCAGTTTTATCAAGCTGCCGATCTGTATTGCAAATTATCACCTGATAACCTCTAACCTCTGCAGCTTCCTCAACTTTTTTGATAATAGTGAAGTTAGATTGAGTATCTAAATCAGGCACCAATAAAGCAATAACCTTTGTTTTATTATTAGCCAATCCCTGAGCGAGGCGATTAGGCCGATAATTATACTTTTCAGCTAATTCCTGAATTTTTGCTTTCGTATCAGCTCCCACACCAGCTTTGTCATTTAAGGCTCGCGAGACTGTTGATTCAGCCACTCCTGCAAGCTTTGCCAGATCCTTTAAGGTAATTGCCATATTTCACCCCCGACGCAAGCGCTTGCGAAAAGCGCAAAAAATATATGTTATATATTATTATTCGCCTTTCAGAGACATATTCCTCCCTGAAAGACGAATTTAATTAAATTATTCATTCATTTTTTGCTATTACAATTTCATCTTTGCCGTCAACTTCCTGAAGTTTAACTGAAATAACTTCATCTTTGGATGTAGGTATATTTTTACCCACAAAATCGGCTCTAATTGGCAGTTCTCTATGTCCTCGATCTACAACAACAGCTAACTGAATAGCTGCTGGTCTCCCTAAATCTATTAAAGCATCTAAAGCTGCCCTCACAGTTCTTCCTGTATAAATCACATCATCTACGAGAACTACTATCTTATCGTTGATATCAAATGGTATTTCTGTATTATGCACAATAGGTTGATGAGAAATTTGAGATAAATCATCACGATACAAAGTGATATCAAGTTGACCACTTAAAACTTCAGCGCTTTCAATCTCAGTAATTTTATTAGAGAGTCTTTCAGCTAAAGGAACACCTCTAGTTCTAATACCTACTAAGGCAACATCCTGACAACCTTTATTTTTTTCAATAATCTCATGAGCTATCCGAGTTAGAGCTCGGTCTATATCAGCTTTATCTGCTAATCTCTTCTTTTTATCAGCCACCATTAATCTCTCCTTTAGTTATCTCTTCTAAATCAATTTCCTTTACTTCAGAAAACCTATAATCTGCATGACCTACCCGTTCCTGGGGCCCTACTCCTACAGAAATCATCCCAGCTGCATTGGCAGCATCTATACCTGCTTCAGCATCTTCAATTACTACGCATTCTTCAGGTTTTAAATCTAATTTAGCTGCAGTATGCAAAAATAAGTCTGGAGCTGGCTTAGGGTTTTCAACACTATATCCATCCGAAATTGTATCAAAAAGATCATTTATATCTAAGGCATCAATAACTGTTTTAGCATTTCTACTTGCAGAAGCTACCGCTAACTTTAAATTTTTTTCCTTTGCTTTATGAACTAAATCCAGAGCTCCAGGCAATGTATCTTCTTCATCCATCTGTTGAATTAATTCCTGATAATAACCATTCTTTTTAGCCATCAATCTCTGCATCTCTTCTTCTGGAAGTTCTTTGCCATCTAAAATAATCTCTAAAGATCTCCTTCTAGAAACACCTCTTAAATCTTCATTCGTTTCTCTATCAAAATCAAGGCCTTCTTCATCAGCCATTCTTTGCCAGCTTTGATAATGATATTCAGCAGTATCTGTAATAACTCCATCTAAATCTAGAATAATGCCCTTTACCTCAGTCATAACTATCCCCCCTC
>JBNJDR010000051.1:0-11893 GCA_051745085.1 Bacillota bacterium
ACGGTAAGTTTTGAAGTTGAGCATATAGGAAAAGATGGGGTTCCTATTCCCGTTGAGATCAGCGCTGGTAAGGTGGCAGACAGTGGTAAGGAATATATGATTGCCTTTGTCCGCGACATTACCAAACGCAAGCAGAGGGAAGCCAGGATAGAATTCATGAGTTATCATGATGCATTGACGGGTCTGTATAACCGCCGGTACGCGGAAGAAAAATTGACCCAGTTAGATGAAAGCATGCTGCCGGTGAGCATTATTATGGGTGATCTTAACGGCCTGAAAATAATTAATAACAGTCACGGCCACAGCAAAGGTGACGAAATTTTAATCAAAGCCGCTAATATTCTGGAAAAAGTGACTCCACCTGAAGCGGTAGTGGCCAGGTTCGGCGGCGATGAATTTGTGATATTGTTACCCGAGACTGATAATCGCAAAGGATATAAGGTGCTTGAACTGATCAAAAGTAAATGTCGGGAGACTGAATCCGATGATTTCCCTGTTTCGATTGGACTGGGAGTCGCTACAATGACAGATTTTAGTCAGAATCTGAGAGAAGTCTTTAAAAAAGCGGACCGGGAGATGAACCAGAATAAACTTCTGGAGATCAGGAGCTCTAATAATAAGATAATCCAGGGAATGCTCAGTGCCCTGGGGGCTAAAAGTGATGAAACCAGAGATCATACTCAGCGTATGTCCAGCTTAGCTCAAAAAATAGGCCGTAAAATGGGACTGGCCAATTCAGAATTGAATCGTTTATCATTGCTGGCTACCCTGCACGATATCGGTAAAACTTCGATACCAGAGGAAGTCCTGGTAAAGGCCGGGCCACTTTCGCACGAAGAATGGGAGATGATCACCGGCCATCCAGCCAGAGGCTATAAAATAGCCGCAGCCACAAATGAGTTTTCGGTAGTGGCAGAAGAGATTCTTTCTCACCACGAACGCTGGGACGGCTCTGGTTATCCCCGGGAGCTGGATGGAGAAAAAATACCTTATTTAGCACGTATAATTTCCATCGTTGATGCTTATGATGTGATGACTTCCGGTCGAACCTACCAGGCAGGAATTAGCAAGCAGGATGCTTTAACCGAGATAAAAAGATGTGCAGGTAGTCAATTTGATCCTGTGTTGGCGCAGGAGTTTGTGATTTTATTAAATGATGAATAAATTGCAGGAGTACGTATCAGGAGAAGGTGAGTTGAAATTAAAGATTTTACTACACAGAACATATTAATAATAGAAGATTTAAAACTTCATCAACAGCAGCTTCAGGACGTTATTTTAAGGCTTGGGCATAATATTCTGGGGGTCTATTCCGCTGGAGAAGATGCGGTAGATTTTGTCCTGCGGAGCGGGGATAAACCTGATTTGCTTATTCTGGATATAACGCTTGAGGGGAAGCTGAATGGATTTCAGGTGGCAGAGAAGATCAACTCTGAACTTGACATCCCGATTATATTTTTGACCTCCTCAGAAAATACTGAGATGAATTTTAGCAAAAGTCAAGAGCAGACTGCCTGCGTTTATCTAAAAAAAACCTACAATCAGATCGATCAAGATAGCCTGCAAAAAAATATTGAATTAGCTCTATATAAGCATCGGGACAAACAGCGGATACAGGCCAGCCTTCTAGAACAGGAATTACTTTTAGATACGATCGACACCCAAATTTGGTACCTTATCGATGCGGGTACTTATGGCAGGGTAAATCAGGCTCATGCTGATTTTTTAGGTTTGGATAAGACTGATATCGAATATGTGCGGATAGATCAAATCCTGTCCCAGGAGGAAGCCGATGTCTGTCAGGTGGGCAATAAAAAAGTGTTCCAGGAAAAAGAGAAAGTTAAATCTGAAGAATGGCTGCTCAACAACCGGGGGGAGAAACGTCTTCTTTCTATCACCAAAAATCCTAAACTAAATGAGCGGGACGAGGTTGAATATGTGGTTTGTTCAGCAGAAGATATTACCCAGCAGAAAAAAGAAGAGGTGCTCCTTAAACAGATAGTTGATTATTCGGAAAGGTTCATGCAGATGAGCACGGAAGATATAGACTATCAGGAGATCACTGATAACCTACTGCAGCTTTCTGGAGCAAAATACGCAGTTTTTAATTTATTCGATAAAGACGGGGAACATTTTACCACTAAGGCCATTTCGGGTAATAATAAACATACTGAAAAGGCTTTATCAATGCTGGGGCTAAAATTACGAGGAAGGAAATGGCCTCCAGATCCGGAACGTTCTGCTAAAATAAAAGCGAGAAGAATTAATAAGCTGCCATCTTTAATAGAATTAGTTGATGACACTTTTTCTAAAAAATTAATAAAATTAATAAATAAGAGATTTGCCCTGGGCGAGGTTGTAATAATATCTATTACGAAAGACGACAAAATGCTCGGAGATTTCACGATCATCATGGATGAAGAAGATGAATTTAATAGAGATGACATTGTGAAGATATACACCCGTCACCTGGGTATCCTCATTACAAGAAAGCAGCTTTCGGATAAACTAAAAGCTAGTGAAGAGCGGTATCGCACCATGTTTGATGCGGCGCCTATCGGGATTATGCTGGAAGATGAAGAAGGAAAGATTTTAGAAATGAATGAGGCCCATATTCAGAATTCGGGGTACAGTAAATCTGACCTGGTGGGAAGAAGTGTATTGGATACTCTGGCCCTGCCGGAACATAGAGAATTAGCCCGGGATAATATTCAGCGGGTTTTGGCAGGGGAGGATTTAGTTTTTGATATAAAAAGCAAGAGGAATAACGATGAATATTTTTATACTCATATTAAAGAAACAAGTATTACTCTTCCGGATGGCAGTAAGGGACTGCTCAGCATGCAGGTTGACATTACGGATAGGGTAAAAATGGAAGCTGAACTAAGAGAGAACAAGGATCTTCTTGAGAAACTTACAGCTCAGGTGCCGGGTGCTGTTTATCAATTTCAACTTTTTCCCGATGGTTCGATAAAATTTCCTTATGCTTTAGGAGGCATTCACGAGTTCCACGAGATAGATCCGCGAAAGTTGGAAATGGATGCCAGCGAAATTTTTTCCCGGATTCATCCTGATGATTATGTTCATGTAGCTAAATCCATAAAGGAATCAGCAGCTAATCTAACAATTTGGCATGAAGAATACAGGGTGGTTCTCCCCGAAAAAGGCGTTCGCTGGCTGGAAGGCATCGCCCGCCCAGAGCAAAAAACCGGCGGCAGTGTACTCTGGCATGGATATCTTCGGGATGTGACCGAGCGGATAGAGCGGCAGAACGAGATTAAGTATTTGTTATATCGAGATTCTTTAACCGATCTTTATAACCGCAGGTTTTTTGAAGAAGAGATGATTAGATTAGATACCCAGCGTCAGCTGCCTCTTAGTCTAATCATGGCTGATATAAACGGTTTAAAAATAATTAACGATAGTTTTGGTCATGCCCGGGGTGATGAATTATTGGTTAAGACGGCGGAAATATTAAAAGAGGTAGTTAGGGAGGAAGATATTTTAGCCCGTTGGGCTGGAGATGAATTTGCTTTGTTGTTACCTAAGACCGATCAACTTGAAGCTCAGAAAGTGCTGGATAGGATAAAAGCAAAATGCTCTGCTACGGAAAATGATGAGTTACCTATTTCCATTGGTATAGGCATGGCCACCAAAATAGATCCTGACCAGAGCCTCAGCACGGTTTTAAAAGAGGCAGATGACGAGATGTATCAGAATAAATTGTTGGAAAATAAGAGCACGAAAAGCAGAATTGTGAGAGGGCTGCTCAATACTTTAGGCGCGAAAAGCGATGAAACCGAAGAGCATGCTATGCGGATGGCTAAATTGGCCTATGCTTTAGGTAAAAAATTGGGATTATCCAATTCAGAGTTGAACCGCCTTTCTCTTTTGGCAAGTTTACATGATATTGGTAAGACATCGATCTCAGAAGATGTTTTGGTGAAATCAGGGAAATTAACTCCCGAAGAATGGGAGATGATTAAAGAACATCCTGAGCGGGGGTATAGGATCGCCTCGGCGTCAGATGAATTTTCTTCTATCGCTGAAGATATTTTGTCTCATCATGAACGCTGGGATGGTAAAGGATATCCCCGGGGTTTAAAAGGTGAAGACATTCCTTATCTGGCGAGAATTATAGCGATCGTTGACGCTTATGACGTGATGACCTCCGGCAGGCCATACCAGGCAGGGATCGATGAGGAAGAAGCACTGGCAGAGATCAGAGTCTGTGCGGGCAGCCAATTCGATCCGGTATTGGCCCAGGAGTTTGTAGAACTGTTAAACCACTAGGTGTCTGACACCTCCCGGTTTATGTCGGAGGAGCACGAATTTAGTCGGCAGAGTTAATGTATTGACTCATCTGAATTAGGCCTAAATTATAGGTGGGTCTTTTTTTGCTATTTAATAATTCCTAATCTATGGTATAATGAAGGTTAGAGCGATTGATAAGGAAAGGAATTTAATCAACTATGATCGATATTAAAAACAGAAGAACAATTCTTAAAATCATTATCTCCCTATTCTTTTTGCTTGCCCTGCTCGTTATTCTTAATTATGCTTTAGGGACTATCATAACTTCTAACTTTAGAACAGGACTTCAGGAGAGTCTGGAGAATTTAGAGCAGGACATATATTTAACCCGGGGCAGTTTTAATACTAATCCATTTTCACGAAATATTACTGGAGAAGGCCTTGAATTATATCATCCTGAAGGACATGTTTCTATCGCCAGGATGGATATAAAAATGAGTTTCTTTGATATGCTTATGTTAATCCAGGAGGATGCTGTTCACGATGATATTCTGGATTCTCGAGGTCTGCAGATGAATATGACTGAGGTTATATTTGCAGATGAGAGAAGTCGGAATATCTTAAGCCTTAATCAATTAGATTTGGCTTATGACGGCCAGGCTGATCTAACTGAGGAGTTATTAAGTTTTAATTTAGAGGTGAATATCGACCGGATAGGCTTAGGATCGGCGGGTACCAGCGCTATCGAGAGTGAAGATAATGATAATATTCTCAATAGCCTGGGCCTGGACCTGGAAAAGCTAAACCTAACTGATTTCATTCTGCGGGTAAGCAGTAATGACTTTTTTGTCGCCGAAGAAGGCAGGCGGTATGAGTTTATAGTAGATAATTTAGAGTTTGATACGAATTTAGCGTCCTTAGAATCAGAGTATGACCTGGCATATCGTCTAGATCTAGAAGAACTGGAAATTTACCGTTCAGAAATAGCTGTTGATTTTAAAAACCCCCGGCTTAAACAGTCTATTGAGTTTCTAGCGATAATTTCGGGAATTCCTTTCGATTTTAGAGAAGAAAAAATGATTTTGACCCCAACTGGTTTTCTTAGTGATTTGAACTGGTGAATAGATGGAGTTTTAATATATTAAAAAGTGGGAGGAAAATATTATGAAAAATGTGGAGCGTAAATCAACTGGTCTCAAAGGCTTAGATGAGATTTTGCGAGGAGGTCTGATTCCCAATCGGTTTTATCTTGTGCGCGGCGGCCCGGGTACCGGGAAAACAACCTTCGGCCTGCATTTTTTATTGGATGGCATTGCCAGGGGAGAAAAAGCCTTATTTATTACCTTTACTGAGCCAGCTGAAAAAATTAAACAGAACGCCGCTCGGTATGGTTTCGATCTGGATAAGATTGATTTTTTGGATTTAAATCCAGATTCTAATTTTTTTGAAGAAAACCAGGATTATGATCTTCTTTCTTCAGATCAGATGGAACAAAAGCCCCTGCTGGACAAGATAGCTGCCAGCATAGAGGAGATAAAGCCGGATCGAATTTTCTTCGATGGGATCACCCAGCTCAAATACGTAGCTTCAGATCAATTTAAATTTCGCAAGCAGCTTCTCTCCCTCATGCAGTTTACCATGAAGTATAATTCGACCATCCTTTTGACTTCAGAGGCCAGTTCCAGTAATCCCGATGATGACCTTCAGTTCCTGGTGGATGGGGTTATAAATTTAGACTTGGTTAATAATTATTCTTTACATACTATAAATGTGAGCAAAATGAGAGGAACGTCGATCAGCAAAGGTATTCATTCTTTTAAATTTACTCCAGGAGGTCTGGAGGTATATCCCAATCTAAAACTTGAAACCAGGCAGATGAGTTTTTCCTTAGAACAGATATCTTCTGGAGTTGCTGAAATAGATAAAATGCTATCGGGCGGACTGGAAAAAGGGACATCCACTATAATTAGTGGCCCTACCGGGGTAGGTAAGACTACCTTAGGTTTACAGTTCCTTAGCACAAGCGCTCTTCAAGGGGCAATCCCGATCCTGTATACTTTTGAGGAGGGGAGACGCTCTCTACTAGAAAGAGCAGAAAAGATTCAAATTCCGATTAAATCACTGGTGGAACAAGAAAAGATAATCGTTAAAGAGATCAACCCGCTCAAATATAACACAAAAGAATTCTTCCAGCAGGTGCGTCAGGATGTAGAGGAGAATGCTGTGGATATATTGATGCTGGATAGTATATCAGCCTTCTTTTTGTTGTTTGAAAAAAATGATTTTAGTGAACAAAGTCGGCAGGTTTATAATCTTCTGGAATATTTGAAGGGCCTGCATATTACTGTCTTTTTGACAAATGAAGTTGCTAATATAACAGGAAATTTTCAGGTTACCGATCATAAGATCAGTTATTTAAGTGATAACATAATATTTCTGCGTCATTTAGAGATCAAGGGTAAATTAAAAAAATCTATTGGAGTATTGAAAAAACGGATGAGCGATTTTGAGAATGATTTAAGAGAGTTTGAAATCACCGGTGAAGGCATTAAAGTTGGCCAACCGTTAGACAAACTTCGAGGGCTCCTTACAGGCAGCCCAGAATTTATTGAGTAAAAATAGGGTGGAGGGCTTATAATGCTCGACAATATTAGAACCAATGCAGAAATTAATATGTTAGGACAAGAAAAAATTCTCATGCTCATGCATCATCACGAAAACAGGAGAATTCTGCAGGAAATTTTAAAACCCGATTACGAGATTATAAGTCATCAGAAAAATCAACTTCCTGATGATCTTTTCGACCTGATCATCCTCGATGAGCAGGGTCTTGCTCAACATGCAGAATTATTTAGAAAATCTGAGATCAGCCCGGATGTAACAATAATAGACGTTCCGGTAGTATTATTTACGGGGATACCGCTTGAAAAAATAAGCCCTTCTAACTTAGAGATACTGGATGATATTATTACTATTCCTTCGAAGAAAAAACTGATCAAATATCGGATCGATCGTCTTGTAAAAAAAGAGGGGAGAAAGCTATATTTATCCCGGTATATTTACGAATCTTTATCTCAGAACTCAGAGATTGGTGTTAGCATATTAGAGGATAATACCATTAAATATATCAACTCTACCTTCTTAAATATCTTAGAGAAAGCAGGACAGGAGCTAAGAGGGAAGCACATTAAAGAGATATTTTCCGAAGAGAAAATCTTGAATTTCCTGCAGGAATCACCGCGAGACAATGTCCCAAAAACTGCTAACTTTAAGCTTTATTCTGCGGAAGAAGATAAGTGGATTAAAGCTTCTCTTTCTCCGGCTAAATTTTTACAGCGGCAGCTAAAGATGTTGATTTTGCTTGATATCACAGAGCATATCTCTGTTCGAGACGGTCTCACTGGACTCTATAACCGCAAATTTATTGAAGAAGAGATGGATAGACTTGATACGGTCAGGCAGCTGCCCTTAAGTTTGATCATGGCTGATGTAAATGGATTAAAATTGGTTAACGATACCTGCGGACATCATACGGGAGATGAGCTATTAAGCAAGGTGGCTCGCTTATTACAGGATTCATGTCGGGATGAAGATCTGGTAGCTCGCTATGGAGGCGATGAATTTTTAATATTTCTTCCTCAAACCACTGAAAAAGAGGCGAAAATAATTTACGATAGGATTAAAAAAAATGCTCGCAATACGACCCTGGAGGGATTAGATATTCCTATATCTATAGCATTAGGAGTGGGCGTTAAAGAGGAAATAGATAAAGATATTCAAACCCTCTTGATGGAAGCTGAAAATAATATGTATGACAATAAGCGGACCGAAAGCCGGAGCGTTAAAAATAACATTTTGACTACCCTTCTTACTACATTAGGCACAAAAAGTCATGAAACGGAAGAGCATGCCATCCGGATGAGAGATTTAGCTGTTCGCCTGGGTGAAAAGATAGGTTTAACCGTATCTGAATTGGATAAACTCTCTCTGTTGGCCAGTCTTCATGATATCGGTAAGGTTACTATTCCCGTTGAGATTTTTTCTAAACCAGGTAAACTAAGTAAGCGGGAATGGGAAAGTGTAAAAAGACATCCTGAAACCGGCGAACATATAGCTTCTTCGACAGAGGAGTTTTCTCATATCAGCAAAGAAATCTTATCTCATCATGAACGCTGGGATGGGGACGGTTATCCCCAGGGATTAAGTGGGGAAGAGACTCCTCTCCTGGCTAGAATCATATCTATAGTTGACGCCTACGATGTGATGACCACGGGCAGACCTTATCAACCGGGGATCAGCCAGGAGGAAGCTCTCCAGGAGATAGATAGTTGTGCCGGCAGTCAATTCGACCCCGATCTGGCCCAGGAATTTATAAAAATGTTAACCGATTAGAATTTAGGACTTTTAGATTTTGCAGGAGGATTTTTAATGGCTAATAATCAAAATAGATTCAATCGAATAATGAATTTAAAGAATGTCCTGATATATTTTGCCATATTTGTTTTGATTTCAGCAGCGGCACTTTTTATTATTTATGAATTTTTTGCTGAGGGCACGAATCTTCAGCAAATTTTTGATTTTCCTTTAGAAATATTAGTCTCATTGATCGTTTTATTGTTTTTCTACTTTTTATTCGATGGGTTAAGATTATTTGCGGTCTTAAAAACATTAGAGGCTGATATCTCCTTTTTTGAAATATATAAGCTGGTTTTTATCAACCTATTTATTTCCAATATTACTCCCCTTGCTTCAGGTGGGGGTGTGGCTCAAGTATACTTTCTGCAAAATAAAGGGGTACCTCTGGGCAAATCCAGTGCAGCGACCCTGATTCGGACCCTGCTGGCTACTACTATGTTATTTATAGGAGCACCTCTGGTTCTGCTTACCAATGAAAATATGATGGCTCTGGTACCTGGTAATTCAGTTGTTTATTATTTTGGGGCCTTTTTAGGTCTGTATCTGCTTTTCTTCTATATTTTGATTTTTAAGTCCAGATTTTTGAAAAAAACCATCTATCGTATCCTTTATTCATTAAAATCGAAAAAGATCTTGAGCAGGTCCAGGTATAAGAAGGTTCTAAAGTATCTTTTTGATAATCTAGAATTATTCACCCAGGACCTTATCTTTTTTATCTACGGGAGAAAAATCTACGTTTTTTTATCGTTTATCTTCACGGTGATATTTCTGGTTTCAGAATTTAGTTTCTCATATTTGCTCTTAAATGGGATGGGTTATGACGCTTCCTTCGGGTATGTAATTACCCTGCAGATAGTTGTAGTCTTTTTGATGTACTTTGCTCCTACCCCAGGTGCTTCCGGGGTTGCTGAAGGTGGTTACTCCCTTTTGTTTACTCAGTTTGTAGCGCGGAAAGATATTTTCCCTCTGCTTTTTTACTGGCGTTTTTTTACTAAATATGTGGGCATTTTAATCGGTGTTATTATATTTTTTAAACTGATACTTAAAGGAGAGTCTACAGATGAAGAGTAAGGGTAAAATTTGGCTGTTAATTTTAATCACGGTGATTATTATCCTGGTAAGTTATAAGATCTATGCGCCCTACTCTATTCAAGATTTCAATGCGGTGAATATTAAAAGCATGGAAGAGATAAGGCAGAATGTAAATCAGGAGAAGTATAATTTTGCTGTGGTAGGGAATATTGAAAACTCGATTGCGATATTCGACAACCGAATTTTACCCGATTTAAACGATGAAAAAATTGATTTTATCATATCCACCGGTAATAATCTGGTCGACGGAGATGAAGGTAAGTATCGAGTTTTTTATCGAACTTTAGGCAGGATTCAGATACCTTTCATCACAGCAGTGGGGATAAATGAGATCGAAGATGAGGGTCATCCCAATTTTTATAAGTACTTTGGCCCTTTTTATTACTCCTTCGCTTTCGGCCGGAGTTATTTTATCTTTCTGGACACCACGGGGAATACTAATATGACCTGGCAGAAAGATTGGCTGGAAAGAGAATTAAGTCAGGCGCAAAATTATCAGCATCGCTTCGTTGTAATGAATCAGCCGCCGGTGGAGGTGGACCCAGAATATCTGATAGATGATAAAATCAAATATATTGAATCTGAAACTTTAAGGGAATATTATCAAAATATATTTAGTGAACATAACATTGACACAGTTTTTTCTTCCAATTTGGAACTACATCATCAGACAAATATTAATGGGGTCGATTATATAATTAGTGGTGGAGCCGGGGGAGAACTGATCGTTGATAATGACAACAGTTTTTATCATTATATGGAGGTAGAGGTTGGCCCCGCTGGGATTGTTTATAATCTGAACAAATTAGAAAATAACCCAGGTGCTATCTCAAAGTTCATGGTAAACCTCTGGGTAGCTTTCCAATCTTTCATATATACTAATTACCTTAATATTCTTATCGTGTTATTTATTTTGCTGGCTGTTTTTTATATAATTCATCGAGAGATTAACAAGGAGGTCGACTATTATCGCAGTTTTGCTTATTCAGACCCGGAGATTGAAGATAGGAAGTTAAAGATCGCCATGTTTACCGATAATTATTTTCCGGTTATAGGGGGTGTGCCGATTTCGATCAGAAGGCTGACCAAAGCTTTAAAAGATCGAGGCCACGAGGTGAAGATATTTGCTCCGGAATATCAAAAAGAGCCCGAAGTCAAGGTGGAGGAAAGTGATATCATCCGCTGCAGCTCTCTGTACTATTATAAAGAGCACGGTCTGGAGTTCTCGGTGACCAATATTTTTTCTCCTCAAATTAGAAAGAAATTCGAAGCTGAAGATTTCGATGTTGTTCATATCCATCACCCTCACTGGTTGGGCGGAAAAGGAAGGAGATTGGCGGAAAAAAATAATCTTCCCGTGGCGTTTACTTATCATACCCGGCTGGAGAAGTATGCTCACTATGTGCCCAATATCCTCTTTTTGCGCAAGTTTTTTGCTAACCGATTTTCCCATTATATGGTTAGGAGTTTCGCTAATAAAGCCGATGCAGTTTTTACTCCTACCGAATCGACCAAAAATTATCTGCGCAATGTGGGAGTAAGTCGCTATATCCATGTGATGCCCACCGGAGTAGATCTGGATCATTATAATTATTCTGAGGAGGAGATAGAGAAGCTTCGAGATGAGTGCCGCGATGGCCATGAACATCTTTTGATAACAGTTTCCCGTCTGTCCAAAGAAAAAAACCTGTATTTCTTGTTAGAGGGGATTAAGTATTTACAGGATAACAGTGATCTGGACTTTAAGCTGATAATCATCGGGGGTGGACCTGAGCGGGAAAACTTATTAGATTTCATCCAGCAGCATGCTCTTGAGGACAGGGTAGAGTTGATCGGTATTGTTGATTTTCGAGAGATAAGCCAGTATTATCTGGCTTCCGATTTGTTCGTCTTTGCCTCCACTACTGAAACCCAGGGTATGGTCCTCCTGGAAGCTATGGCAGGTTATACGCCTGTAGTCGCGGTTCGCTCCAGCGGGATAGAAGATGTCATTGAAAATGGTTGTAACGGTTTTAAGACCGATGAAGAGGTGGGAAAATGGGCTGGAAAGGTCGAAGAGATCTTATCAGATGAGTCCACCCTGGAGGCGGCCGCTCAGAATGCTAGAGATATGGCCGAAAAATATTCTATT
>JBNJDR010000052.1:0-11477 GCA_051745085.1 Bacillota bacterium
GAGGGGGATTACTTTATGTTCAAGTTAGAAAATGTGCGTTATAAAGATATTCTATATATTGATTCTCTTGAGTTGGGTCAGGAGACAATGACGGCAATTAGCGGCCCCAGCGGTGGGGGGAAGTCAACTCTTTTGAAAATTTTAATCAACCTGGTTTCTTATGACTCGGGTTCTATTATGTTTTGCAACAAATCTTTAGAAGAGTATGATCCTCTAGAGCTAAGAAGAAAAGTTATGATGCTCCCGCAAAACCCGATTTTATTTGGAGATACTATATCAGAATGCTTTCAAAAAAGCTTTCAAATGACAGAAAATGAAGTGATTGATAAAGTAAAACAAAAAAAGTTTTTAGATGAGTTACGGATACATAAACTATTACAGGATAATGCTGAAAATTTATCAGGAGGAGAAAGACAAAGACTTGCTTTAGCCATTATTTTAGCACTTTCTCCAGATGTTTTATTATTAGATGAGCCTACCGCCTCACTTGATACTGAAAATGAGAAATATGTTATTGACTATATTTTAGGATATGCTCAAGAAAATAATAAAACAATAATTATGGTAACCCATGCCCCCAAGATAGCTAGAAAGGTAACTGGTCAGCAAATTGTTATTGCAGGTGGCGAAGTGAAGGAGGTTCAGTATAATGGTTGAAGGAATTGCAGAAAATACTAATATTATTGATATTGCTTTAATTCAACTTGCTCTTGCTTATGTTTTTCTTATTATATTAGTGATAATTGCAAAAAAACAAAAAATCGGCCGAGAAAAACAGATACTATTGGCGGCAACTAGAATGACGGTCCAATTGGTTTTAGTAGGTTTTGTTTTGGATTATATTTTTGATTATCCCCACCCCTTGATTACACTATTAATTTTGGTTATTATGGAAGGTTTTGCAATCCAGAATATTTATGCTAGGGTTTCTGTGGAACCATCAACTGCCATGAAAAAAGTAATTGCGTTTTCTATGTTTGCTGGTACAGTTAGCAGCATTATCTTCTTCATTTTAGTTGTAGTTGGACTTAGACCCTGGTTTTACCCTCGTTATTTTATCCCGATTGCAGGAATGTTGATTGGTAATTCAATGACCGGAATTAGTCTAGGAGCAGAACACCTTATTAGTCAGATTAAAGGTAACCCGGAAAAGATTGAACAGGCATTAATGATAGGCGCAAAACCGGAGTTGGCTATTAAAGATATAGTCAATCAGGCTTTTTATAACGCTGTTCTTCCTACGATTAATTCAATGATAGGAATGGGTATTATATTTTTACCAGGCATGATGACTGGTCAGATTTTATCAGGAGTTTCTCCTTTAGTTGCTATTAGATATCAGATTGCGATAATGTTAGGGATATTAGGCAGTGTGACTTTAACCGTTTTTATATTAATCAAATTGGGCGGAAAGACGTTTTTTAATTCGAGATTACAATTAAAATCAGATGAATGAAGGAATTTCACCTTTAAAGAAGAAGAGTATTAATAAGGTGATGAAAATGAAACAGATTTTATGGCATCTGCTCCAAAAAAATATTTTAATTGAAACTATATACTAATTAAGGGATGGGCTTTTAGCTCCATCCCTTTACCATTTTAAAAGAGAAAAATATTTAGCGAGGTGGCAAAATGATAAAGATTAATGGCAAACAACTAGGAATTAAAGATGTAACTGCTGTTGCTCGTGATAGAATCGAGGTTGAGCTTACTAATGAAGCTAGAAAAAAAGTTGATAGAGCGAGAGAAATGGTAGACAAACTAGTTCAAGATAATAAAGTAGTTTATGGAATCACTACAGGGTTTGGAAGCTTTAGTGATACTAAAATTTCTCCAGAGGAAGTTCTAACTCTCCAAGAAAATCTTATTAAAAGCCATGCAGCAGGAACAGGTGAGCCTCTTGCGGAAGAAGTAGTTAGAGCTATGATTTTACTCAGGATAAATGCCTTAGCTAAAGGTCATTCAGGCATTAGATATTCTACCTTGAAGCTATTAATAGATTTCCTAAACAAAGAGATTCATCCTATTGTGCCATCTCAGGGTTCTGTAGGAGCTAGTGGAGATCTAGTTCCTCTTGCTCATATTTCATTGGCCTTGTTAGGTAAAGGAGAGGTATTGTATAGAGGAAAGAAAATGAAAGCCAGCGAAGCTTTAGATAAGGCAGGTTTAAAGCCGGTGAAATTAGCGAGTAAAGAGGGGCTAGCTTTGATTAACGGGACTCAGATGATGGGAGCCCTTGGAGTCTTAGCGGTAAACGATGCAGTTAGGTTATGTAAAATTGCTGATATTGCACTTGGTTTAACGATGGAGGGGTTGAAGGGGATTTTAGCTCCTTATGATGATTTAATTCATCAAGTCCGCCCTCATCCAGGTCAGAGGATAGTGGCAGAAAATATCCGGAACTTCGTTAAGAAAAGTTCACTGGTTCTAAGTGAAAGGGAAGATCGAGTTCAGGATGCATATACTATTCGGTGTGCTCCCCAAGTTCACGGGGCCAGTAGAGATTCAATAAAACATGTGCAAGAAATATTAGCTAGAGAAATTAATTCGGCAACTGATAACCCCTTGCTTTTCCCAGAAGAAAACAAGGTTATTTCTGGTGGAAATTTTCACGGCCAACCTTTGGCCTTAGGCCTAGATTATTTAAGCCTGGCTGTGTCTGAGTTGGCAAATATTTCTGAAAGACGGGTAGCTCGTCTGGTTGATGGCAACTTAAATTATGGTTTGCCAATGTTTTTGACTGAACATGGCGGTTTGAATTCAGGCTATATGATTGCTCAATATACCGCAGCTTCTCTAGTTAGTGAAAATAAAGTATTGTCTTCCCCAGCTAGTATCGATTCAATTACTACTTCCGCTAATCAAGAAGATCATGTAAGTATGGGATCAATTAGTGCCCGCAAAGTACGGAAGGTTATTGAAAATTTAACTGCTGTTTTAGCAATAGAATTGGCTGTCGCCGTTCAAGCTATTGAATTTAGAACTAGTAATATTAATGATCTAGGAGAAGGTAGTAAAATTGTATTTAGTTATATAAGGGATATGTTACCTTCTTTGGAAAAAGATAGAATTCTTGCTCATGATATTGAAACAATGATTGATATTGTTAAAGGAGCAGATTTATTAAAACTGCTAGAAGATAAAAAAATTGTAATAAAATAACATTAATTACTTCTTGTCAGAGTAATTTGCATGTGTTACAATTATGACATAAGTGGCAGAGTAGATGATTGTGCGAAGAGTGCTTTGGGATGGGACGTTGCCCAAAGACGAAATGCTTATTTTTTAAAATAAGCTGCGGTACGGTCATTGCGTCCGCTGTCATCAAAGAGCCTTTCTCTTTGGTGCAGGTATCTGCCATGAACCAGAGAGAGAGGAGGTGTTGATATGAAGATTAGTACTAAAAAGTTGGTTTATATCTCTATATTAACAACCCTGGCTATTATCTTGACGCGGGTTTTTAGTATACGAATTCCCTTTATGGGAGTTGAGGGAATAAGGATAGGATTTGGAGCACTGCCGATAGTTTTTGCCGGTGTTGCTTTAGGACCGGTAGCGGGAGGACTAGTTGGTGCAATTTCTGACATTTTAGGTTTCTTTATAAATCCGATGGGTGCTTATATGCCCCATTTCACTTTGACTTCAATGTTGACAGGTTTACTGCCTGGCTTAATGATGTGTTATCTTTTTAGAGGGAAAATAAATTTTAAAACTCTGCTTGTAACAATTGGAGTTACGCAAATAATTACGGCTATAATCATGGTGCCTTATTTTATGAATTCATTATTTGGGATTCCATTTACTGTTAGTTTGCCACCGCGGATTATCTCTCAAGCGTTTAGTATACCACTTTATGCTTATTTTGCTAATGTACTTCTTAGGTATGATTTGATTACGGGAGTAGATAGATGTAGTTTAGCAAAAAATTAAGTTTGTTAGCATTTAAAAAAAAGCCTGGTTACCGAGGAATTAAATCTCGGGAACCAGGCTTTTATTATTAACTATCTAGTTTTAGCTTTTTTAATGTTACAGATCCATAGGGCGCTGGCCGATTTCAGTAAAGATTAATTCACGCTGGCCGTCTCTTATCACTCTGAGCATTATTTCTTGTCCAATTTCTTTCTCTCCGATTACTCGGGATAAATCATCGACATTTTCTATTGGTTCTTGATCGATTTCCAGGATTACATCATACGGTTGGAGACCGGCTTCTGCTGCTGGGCTGTCTTCTATAACATCAAGGATAACTACTCCATCAGTTGTATTAAGACCTAAATGCTGCTGGATTTCTTGAGTTACTCCGCGGTAATAGACACCTAACCATGGTCTTTTGACTACTCCAAATTCCTGCAGATCATCAATGGCAAATTTCACTTCATTTACTGGGATAGCAAAGCCTATTCCCTGGGCTTGAGATGCTACGGCAGTGTTAATTCCGATAACTTCTCCTTCGATGTTTAATAATGGTCCTCCACTGTTTCCGGGATTGATGGCCGCGTCTGTTTGGATTAAATTTTTGTAATTACGAACGCCTTCTTGAGTGGGAACTTGAATAGGGCGCCCTAGAGCACTGATTACTCCAACTGTAACAGTATGATCAAAACCAAAAGGATTACCGATTGCTATTGACCAATCCCCCTGTCTTATTTCATCAGAATCACCTAAAGGAACAGGAGAGAGTTCCATATCTGTATCTACTTCCAAAATTGCCAGATCTAAACTCTGGTCTGCCCATACTACCTCAGCTTCTACTTTTTCTTCTTTCCCTTTTATAGTGACAAAAATACGATCTGCGTTGTTAATTACATGTTGATTAGTTACAATATAATTGTCCTCAGTTACAATAAAACCACTACCGGAACCTTGTCTTGGTTGAGGCTGATCACCATCAAATTGGTCTGGGAAAAAATAGCGGAAAAATGGATCATCTGCATAGGGGTGATCTTCTGGAACTTCAACATCTCGTTCTGTTGTTATTAGTACTATGCTTTGATCAACTTCATTAGCTATGTCTGCTACAATATTGTCTGATGTAGGCAGTTGACTATCTTGAGCACTTATTGGAAGAGCCAAAATGAAAGTCAAGGCTAATGATAGAACTAAAGCAGTTTTTATTGATTTTCTAAGTTTTGTCAATTTTTATCACTCCCCTAATGTTATGATTTTATTGCTTTACAATTCAAATTATATTATAATATAATTCGCAAGTCAATTGTTAGTAAAGGTGTTGTTAAATTATGAATCAGAATTGGCAGCAAATTAAACGTAGATTAAATAATTATTTGTTAGAATACCGGGTAAAGTATATAGCTAGCCTAAATTCTACAAATGAATATATAAAGGCTAACTATAAAAATGAGCCAGAAGGTCTAGTGATAGTTGCCGGAGAACAAACTAGAGGCCGGGGCAGAAAAGGTAATGACTGGCATTCTCCACCTGGAGGAGGCTTATATTTTTCTATTTTATTAAAACCTGAGATATTCATTGAGTATTCTTCATATTTAACTGTTATATCAGCTTTAGCTTTATATAATATTCTTATAGATGATTATCCTGTTTTTATTAAATGGCCAAATGATATATACCTGCATAATAAAAAAATAGCGGGGATTTTGGTGGAATCCAATTGTTATCATGATAAAATTAAAAGAGCCATTTTAGGTGTAGGGTGTAAT
This sequence comes from Bacillota bacterium, assembly GCA_051745085.1. Lineage (GTDB taxonomy): Bacteria > Bacillota > Halanaerobiia > Halanaerobiales > Halarsenatibacteraceae > Halonatronomonas. Next base: position 5,676 of record JBNJDR010000052.1, read on the forward strand.
ACTAATATTAATGAATTTCCTTCTATACTTGAAGAGAAAGCGACTTCTCTGAGAATATTTAAAGGTGATTTGATTAACAATCAAGATGTGGTAGTCGATTATTTAAATGAGTTTGAGCTGCTATATGCTGAGTTGTTAAATGGAAATAGAGATTTCATGAGTAAGTGGGAGGAAATTCTAGATATTAAAAATCAGCAGATTAAGGTTCAATCGGGTGAAAATATCTGGCAGGGTACTGTGCAAGAGATTACTCAGAAAGGTCATCTTTTGATAAAAATGAATAATGGTAATATCAAAGAAGTTTCTTCAGGAGAAGTTACAGTTTTAAAAGGAGGATATCAAAGTTGATTTTAACTATGGATGTTGGCAATAGTACAATTTTTATTGGTCTTTTTGTTAATGATGAGCTCATAGAGAGCTGGAGGATATCCACAGATAGAAATAAAACGTCTGATGAGTATGGTATAATATTGAGGCAACTAATTGATACTTCTTCTAAAAGCCTTGAAGAAGTTGAAGGTATTATTATTTCAAGTGTAGTTCCTACAGTTATGAGTAAGCTCAAAGAAATGGCATCCAGATATTTCTCCTGTAATGTGATCGTAGTTGGCCCAGGCATAAAAACTGGCATGAATATTAAAACAGAAAATCCTAAAGAAGTTGGCTCTGATAGGATCGTTAATGCAGTTGCTGCCAGTCAGAAGTATGAAGGACCAACTATAATCGTAGATTTTGGGACAGCTACGACTATATGTGCAGTGTCTAAATATGGTGATTATCTGGGAGGGGCAATTGCTCCTGGTATAGAGATTGCTACAGAAGCATTATTTGAAAAGGCTGCTAAATTACCTAAAATTGAGCTTTCTTTCCCAAAAACTGCAATAGGCAAAAATACAGAGGATAGTATTAAATCTGGCATAATTTTTGGTTTTGCTGGTCAGGTAGATGCATTAATAACTAGATTTAAAACTGAATTGTCTATTAATGCTACAGTTATTGCTACTGGAGGTCTGGTTAATCATATAGCACCAGAAATTGAAGCGATAGATCGGATAGAGCCATATTTGACTCTGGAAGGTTTAAATTATTTAGCAGGATTAAATGGATTTTTGAGGTGATAATTTGTTGAAAATCGGTAATGTTTCTCTTGAGTCTAAATTAATAACAGCTCCTATGGCAGGCGTGACTGATTATCCGTTTAGACAGATATTGAGAGAATTTGGCGCAGAACTGGTATTTACTGAAATGGTTAGTGCAATGGGTTTACTACAAGGCAATCAAAGGACAAGAGATTTACTGGATTTTAATAGAGCGGGAGGTTTAATTGGGGTTCAATTATTTGGTTCTGATCCTACTGTTCTGGCAGAGGCAGCGGTAATTGTAGAAAATGAATTTCAGCCAGATATAATTGATATAAATTTTGGGTGCCCTGCACCTAAAGTAGTTAACACCCAGGCTGGAGCAGCGTTTATGAAAAGCCCAGATAAAGTAGCTGAAATTGTTACTGCTGTAGTAAATGCAGTGAATACTCCTGTTACAGTGAAAATACGTAAGGGTTGGAATGACAAAGTTATAACAGCTCTTGAAGTAGCCAAAGGGGCTGAACAGGCTGGAGCTCAGGCCATTACAATTCATGGCCGGACTAGAGCAGAGTTTTATAGCGGGGAAGCCGATTGGGACATCATAAAAAGGTTGGCTGAAGCAATTTCGGTGCCTTTGATTGGAAATGGCGATATTTTTACTGCTCAGGACGCTAAAGAAATGTTATCTTACACTGGAGCTGATGGGATCATGATAGCTAGAGGAATGCAAGGGAACCCCTGGTTGATTAAAGAAATTAGGACCCTATTCCGTTCAGGGTGTAAACTATCTTCTCCTACAGATAAAAATAAGATTGATGTTGCTTTAGATCACCTAGAAAAATCAGTTAAATACTATGGTGAGACGAGGGCGGTTCCTTTGATGAGAAAACATCTGTCCTGGTATATTAAAGGTATGCCACATGCTGCAAAAGCAAGAGCAGAGATTAATCAAAAAGAATCTTTCTCTAATTTAAAGGAGTTTCTTAGAGAATATAAATGTGAAATAATATAAGGAATTCCTTATAGTTTTTCACATATTCTTGACAACTGTCAATACTTGACTTATAATTGATACTAATTGCGAGTTAGTTGAGCAATTTCAAAATATATTAAAATTATTTTAACTATTATGATAAAGGGGAAATATAACATGGCTGAAGAAGTCTTATTAACAGAAGAAGGATATGAAAATCTAGAAGAAGAGTTAGAGCACTTAACTAAAGTAAAAAGAAGAGAAATTGCAAAAAGAATTAAAACAGCGAGAGATTTTGGGGATATTAGTGAGAACTCTGAATATGATGATGCAAAAAATGAACAGGCATTTATTGAAGGCAGAATAAAGAAAATTGAAAATATGCTTTCAAAAGCTAAAGTGGTCAAGAAAGAAGAAATTACAGAACACATTGTAAACTTAGGTACTACTGTGGAAATTAAGGATATGGATGAAAACCAAACTTACACTTATAAAATAGTCGGAAGTGCTGAATCTGATCCTCTGGAATCTAAGATTTCTCACGAATCACCGATAGGTAATGCGATCATTGGCAAAACTATAGGGGATGTTGTTACGGTTAAAACTCCCGTAGGAGAAACTGAATATAAAATATTATCTATTAAAAAATAGAAGTGAGTAAATTAGATAATTTTAAGGAGTGTGCGTAAAAATGGTAGATAATAACGATATTGAAGATTTAAATAAGTTAATGACCGAGCGAAGGAAGCATATGAAAAAATTAGACGAGCAGGGGCACGATCCTTTTGGAAGTAAATATGAAGTTGAAGATAAGGCTGGAGATATCTTAGAAAATTTTTCAGAATATGAAGATAAAAGTGTAAAATTAGCCGGGAGATTAATGGCAATTAGAAGTCATGGCAAAGCTAGTTTTGCTGATCTTCAAGATGTAACCGGTAAAATTCAACTTTTCTTTAAATATAACCTGCTTGGAGAAGAGAAGTACGAGTTTTTTCAGGACTTAGACATCGGAGATATTATCGGAGTTGAGGGCGAGGTATTTAAAACTAATAGAGGTGAAATATCTATTCGGGTGAAAGATTTTGAGTTTTTAGCTAAGGCTCTTCGCCCTCTTCCAGAAAAGTTTCATGGGTTAAAAGATAAAGAGCTTAGATATAGGCAGCGTTATCTTGATTTAATCGTGAATCCTGAAGTTAAGGATACATTTATTAAGAGAAGTCAAATCATCAAACATATTCGTAAATTCCTAGAAGAAGAAGGGTTTTTAGAAGTAGAAACACCTATGATGCATCCAATAGTAGGGGGGGCCTCTGCTCGTCCATTTATTACGCATCATAATGCTCTTGATATTGACCTATATTTAAGAATTGCTCCTGAACTTTATTTGAAACGTTTAATTGTCGGAGGTTTAGAAAAGGTATTTGAAATAAATAGGAACTTTAGAAATGAAGGGATGTCTTATAAGCATAACCCTGAGTTTACCATGCTTGAACTTTATCAGGCTAACGCTGACTATTATGACATGATGGAGTTAACAGAGAATATGGTCTCTCATGTTGCTCAAGAAGTATTAGGAACCACTACGATTACTTATGAAGATACTGAGTTAGATCTATCTACTCCCTGGAAGCGATTGACAATGGTTGATGCGGTTAAAGATCATACAGGTATTGATTTTACAAGAATAAATAGAGATCAAGAAGCTAAAAAAGCTGCAGAAGAACTAGAAATTCATGTGGAAAAAGGAATGTCAAAGGGTGAAATATTAAACCTGGTTTTTGAAGAAAAAGTGGAGAAAAATTTAACCCAGCCTGTTTTCATATTAGATTATCCTATTGAAGTATCTCCTTTAGCTAAAAAGAGGGAAGATAATCCGGATTTCACATATAGATTTGAGCCTTTTATTTACGGAAGAGAGATAGGAAATGCGTTTACTGAGTTAAATGATCCGCTAGATCAAAAAGAGAGATTTAAAAATCAGATGAAGAAGCGTGAATCTGGAGATGAAGAAGCACAGATGATGGATGAAGATTATATTCGGGCTCTAGAGTATGGTATGCCGCCAACAGGGGGTTTAGGAATCGGAATCGACAGGTTGATTATGTTTATGACAGATTCTAGTTCTATTAGAGATGTAATTCTTTTCCCTACTATGAGACCAGAGCAATAAGGATATTAGATTATGAATATTTTAATTGCCCCAGATAGTTTTAAAGAAAGCATGTCAGCTAAGGAAGCTGCCAGGAACATAGCCGCTGGTTTCCAGTCAGTTTCCTCGAGTTTTAGGTTGAGGCAACTTCCCTTAGCAGATGGTGGAGAAGGTACTGTCGATAGTGTAATCCATGCATTAAATGGCGAAGTTATATCTTCTACGGTTTCTGACCCTTTAGGGCGTCAGATCGAAGCAGAGTATGGTTACCTGGCTAATGAAAAAACTGCTATAATAGAAATGGCTTCCGCTTCCGGTTTGCCCCTGCTCAAGAAAGAGGAAAAAAATCCTGCCATAACAACTACTTATGGAACGGGAGAACTCATATTAGATGCTTTAAATAGAGGTGTAGAAAAAGTAATTTTAGGTATAGGCGGTAGTGCTACTAATGATGGTGGACTAGGTATGGCCAGAGCGCTGGGTGCACGTTTTTATGATAACAACATGAATGAATTAGCTGGATGTGGACAGGATTTAATTAAATTGGATAGGATTGATCTTTCTGATATGGATATACGAGTTCATCAGGTTGATTTTGAAGTTGCTTGTGATGTTTCAAACCCCCTCACAGGTCCAAATGGAGCAGCTTTTGTTTACAGCCCTCAAAAAGGCGCTGATCAGAATATGGTAGTAAAACTTGACCAAGGTTTAAATAATTACGCTGAGGTTATTGAAAAAGATTTAGATGTTGAGGTGAATGATTTGCCTGGGGCGGGAGCTGCAGGTGGGTTGGGTGCTGGTTTAGTAGCTTTTTTAGGAGCAAAGTTAAAGCCTGGAGTGGATATTATTTTTTCTATTTTAAATATAGAAAAGGAAATTAGAGAGGCTGATTTGGTCATCTCTGGAGAGGGAAGTTGTGATAGACAGAGTTTAATGGGTAAAGTTATTGGCGGTGTAGCTGAGATATGTCACAATAAAAATACCCCATTAATTATTGTGGCTGGAACTATTTATGGTGAGCAAAATAACTTTTATGAAAAAGGTGTTACAGCTTTGTTTTCAATAACAACTGGACCTTTAACTCTGCAAGAATCAATTGATCAGACAGAAGATTTATTAAAGAAAACAATAATAAATTTAGCTCGAACTATTATTTCATTTGAGAAAGGGTGATTGTTTATTTTACAATTAACTTTTAAAACGAGTGGAAGAGATGAGCTTTTAGATATAACTTCTAAAATTAATGAATCTTTAAAAAAAGCAGAAGAAAAAAATGGTTTCGTGTTAGTCTTTGTACCTCATACGACAGCTGGAATCTTGATAAATGAAGGATTTGATTCTACTGTTGCTGATGATATTTTAGAGCAGTTAGACCGAATAGTTCCCTGGCAAAATAATTATAAACATGCAGAAGGGAATTCAGCTGCTCATATTAAATCGACTTTAGTGGGTTCAGATTTACAAGTTCCAGTTGAAGATAATAAGTTATTATTAGGAAGATGGCAAAAAATTTTTCTAGCTGAATTTGATGGGCCCAGAACTAGACAAGTTTATTTAAAATTTTTCTCAGAAAAATAGCAAAAAAGAGTTGACAGCAG
>JBNJDR010000053.1:0-11139 GCA_051745085.1 Bacillota bacterium
GGCATCGGGGAACTGCTGGCCGAAGGCAGCCTGCGGGCCGCCGAACAGATCGGAGGTCAGGCTATGAATTACGTCCACGAGGTCAAAGGCCAGGAGGTGCCGATGCACGACCCCCGCGTCAAAGTGGGCGTCGGTCTCCAGTACGCCACCGCCAGCTACGGGGCGGACCACATGAAAGCCATGCATGATACCGCCTTCGCCACCCCGGACAGCTACGGGGTTAAATCGCTGCGGGCGCTGGGCATCTACGACCCCGTCGATCCGCTCGCCCTGGGGCCGGAGAAGGTTCAGCTCTACTATAACCTTGATCTTTACTGGACCCTGATCGATATGCTGGGCGCCTGCTATTTCGGCTACGCCCCCAGGGGACCGGTGCCGCTGGATAAGCTGCTGGAACTGGTCCAGGCTGTGACCGGGACGGATATCAATCTGCGCGAGCTGATGGATGCCGCCGAACGGGGAATCGATATGGCCCGGGTCTTCAACCACAAAGCCGGCCTCAGCCAGGAAGCGGATCGACTGCCGGACAGGTTTTATCAGGACTTCACTGATGGACCTCTGGCCGGCCAGAACGGGATCGATCAAGCCGACTTCGCAGAGGCCGTCCACCTGCGCTATCAGATGATGGGCTGGGATCCAGAGACCGCCCTCCCCACCGCGGCCAAGCTGGCCAAACTGGGGATCGCCTGGATCAAATAAGATTTTACTTCGCTCCCTCTTGCATAAGCGGGATAAGTATGTTAGAATCATCTGAGGCTTGTAAATTAAGGGCCGGGAAAGACTTTTGGGAATAACTCAAAGCTGCCTTTCGCTTGCGGAAGGGCGGCTTTTCTTTTTGGCTGCAGCCCTGAACCGCTGCCGCTCAAATCATACTTTTTCAGCAGGACAGCACAAGAAGGAGCGTGGTAACATGCAAAAAATCATCAAAGATTATCTTACAATTTATTTCGGAGTTTTCATCGTCGCGTTAGGTCTGACCGTCTTTCTCATCCCCTCCAATCTGGCCGTTGGGGGTATAACCGGTCTGGCCATGGTCATCAATCACATCTTCCCCTTCATTCAGGTCGGTCTGGTCATGGTGGTCATGAACCTCATCCTCCTTACGGCCGGATTCCTCTTGATCGGGAAGAAGTTCGGGGCCAAGACCATCTTCGCCAGCATGTCCCTGTCCGGGACCATCTGGCTGATCGAAGCGTTTGCACCCATGCAGGGGGCCCTGGTCGAGAATATCTTTCTCAACCTTTTTTATGGGATCCTGTTAGGGGCGATAGGTATGGCCGTAGTTTTCTATTACGGTGCCTCCACCGGGGGGACGGACATCATCGCGAAGATCATCAACAAATATACCAATATCGATATCGGTAAATCGCTGCTGGCCGCTGATTTTCTGGTCATCGTTCTGGCCGGCTTAACCTTCGGTCTGGAGCTGGGTCTGTACGCCCTTTCCGGCGTCATCATGAACTCCTTTATCATCGACTACATCATCGCCGGCTTCAACCTGAAGATCCAGCTGTCGATCATCACCTCCAACCCGGAGGCGATCAAGGAGTATATCAACAATAATATGGAGAGGGGAGCCACTGTCTTTAAAGCCGAAGGTGCATTCACCGGCGAAGCCAAGGATGTAATCATCACTGCCATGAATAAACGGGAGTTTTTCGCCCTGAAGTCATACATTGCCCGGGTGGATGAAGACGCCTTCGTCATGGTCTCCCACGCCAAGGAAGTTCTGGGGGAAGGATTTAGCTATTAAATAGAGAAAGTGTTTTTCGGGAGGTGTGTTTTTCGGGAGGTGTCTGACACCTCCCGATATCTCCCGTAATATGTCGAAAAAGGATGTAATTTTGTGGTTTAAGTGGTATCTTTTAATAACTTTTTAAGTTTTTAGTTGGATAACAAATTTTGTATTTTAAATAGGTTAATTTTCTGTTATAATGTATTCAGGTTATATAATTAAATATCATAATTTTATTTTTTTATTCTTGTATATACACAAATAAATAAAACTATAAACTAATAGGAGATCTAAAATATGGAAGAAAATAAATCCTTACCTTACAATGAGGAAATGGAAATCGACCTCAAAGAGTTGATCATGTTGATTTGGAGAAGGAAAATGATCTTGATTGGTCTTGTAATCGTCGCTATGTTGGTAACATATGCTTCTGCCAGTATGATTTCACCTGAATATCAATCTTCTACTAAGGTATTAATCTCTGAAGAGGAAGAACAATTAAGGGAATTTATTGCTCAGGGCCGCACCGTTTTTAGTTCTCAGAATACAGAGATATACAAGGAAACGATTATGAGCCGCTCATTTTTGGAAAAAGTAAGTGAGAAAGTAGGTAAAATAAATTCAAAAAATGATTATTTACCTGCTTCAGAACTGGCTGATATAATTAATATAAGGACAGGTTCTGTAGATAATCTTTTGATTTTACAGGTTACATATACAAATCCTCGGTTAGCTAAAAAAATTGCAGATGAAACTGCTAATACATTGTTGAAAGTACATAAACAGCGTCAGGTCAGTGATTTAGATAGAGCTTTAGAATTTATATCTTCTCAATTAGATAGTGTTCAGGAAAGCCTTTTCGTCCTGGAACAAGAAATAAATAAAGCTTCAACCAATTCCGAAGAGAGGGATGAAGCTGAGGAATTGGATCTTTCCAGTTTAACTTCTCTAAATTCAGAAATTAATTTAGAAGATATGGCTAATATAGAGAGTAATTTTAACATTAGATTCCTGGAGATTGAAAAGAATATTGCCGAAAATACATATAATATGTTAAGAGAACAGCAGGAAGAGTTAAGGTTACAGAGAAATATACAGCCTACGGAAATTGAGATTATCGAAGCGGCAGCTCTGCCGACCTCACCTGTGAGTCCACGAATTAATTTGATGGTTGTAATTTCAGCCGTTTTAGCCGCTATGTTCGGTGTGGGTATTATTTTTGTACTGGAATTTTTCGATACGAGAATTAAAAGCAAAAAACAATTAGAAGATGTGAGCGGGAAGCCAGTGCTGGGCGTAATACCTGAAATAATCGAAAAAGAAAAAAAGTTTAAAGCAAAAGGTGGAGATAAGGATGAAGAGTAAAGTCGGCAAGAAAAATTTAAGTAATTTTGCCTTGCTTTATAATTTAGACGCCAAATCTCCAATAGTGGAAGCTTATCGAAATCTTCGGACTAACTTAAATTATATTAGCCCTGATTATGAATTAAAGACGATCGCTTTTTCCAGTGTTGAACCTGGAGACGGTAAAAGCTTATCGATCACCAACTTAGCTATATCCATGGCTAATAACGGTCAGAAAGTGATCCTTATTGATTCTGACATGCGTCGGCCCAAAATTCATCGTATGCTAAATTTGACCAGTTTTGACGGTTTAAGTAATATTTTATCGGGTGAAATCACCTTAGAAGATGCTTTAAAGAGCAACGAAGTTAAAAATTTATCTGTAATTACTTCAGGGACGATTCCCCCGAATCCTTCAGAGTTGATTTCCTCAGAAAAAATGAGTCAACTTCTTAAAGAGGCAGGTCAACTGGCCGATGTTGTTTTGGTTGATTCCCCTCCGGTTGCTATCTCAGATGCAGCCATATTGGGTAATAAGGTTGATGGCTTTTTAATGGTGGTTAATTCTCACAACACTAAAGAAAGACAGATTGTTGAAGCTATAGAACGTCTGGAAAAATCTAACACCAACATAATTGGATCTATTTTAAATTTTCACCCGTATAAGAAATATGATTACTATGGAGAATACTATACCTATTAAATATATATAATGGAGTGATCTTTTTAATGATTGATGTTCATGCTCATATTTTACCAGGATTGGATGACGGACCTACAGGCATAGAAGAAGCAGCTGCTATTTTAAGAGATTCATCTGCAAAGGGAATTCGTAAGATAATTGCGACCCCTCATTTTTCTGAGGGCAATACATATGATTTACAGGATATTCAAACTAAAATTAAAACGCTCAATAAGATATCCCAAAAAGAAGGGTTAGGTGTGTCTGTTTTACCCGGGGCGGAGTATTTTATAACAGATAAACTTGCCAAAAAAGCTGCTAACGGTGATATTATTACTCTGGCTAATTCAAGTTATATTTTGGTAGAACTACCTTTCGATAAGATTCCAGAAAATGCTTTTAATGTATTTTTTGATTTGGTATTGCTCGAATATAATCCGATAATCGCTCACCCAGAACGCTGTCAGGCTATCATCGATAAACCTGTGATATTATTCGATTTAATTCAAAAAGGAACTTACGCTCAGCTCAATGCAGGAAGCATTTTAGGTAAATATGGTTCTAAAATTCAAAAGACTGCTGAAACATTAATCAAAGCTCGGCTGTATCATGTGATGGGTTCTGACCTTCATTCTTCCAGGAAGAGAAGGCAGATACAAACAGAAGCTATGGCTTATCTAAAAACAATTGATAGAGAAATTACCGACATATTTGTTAATAATGCAGAAAAAATTCTTGATAATAAATACTTAACCAAGTTAGAAGCTATTTCTCCAGAGAAGAAGTTAAATGTCTGGCAGAAGTTAATTAATTTTGTTTCATAGAACAGCATTTTAAAGGAGACCTTACATGCGTTTTACTAAAAATATTTTAATATTAGTTCTTGTTATCTTTTTTTTAGTTGGTACAGCTTCGCTGCAGGCTGAAGACGATCTGGAATTAGCTACAGCTAGTTTAAACGCCCGGATCAATTTGGTGAATTTTATGGTTCCCCGCTTTGATTTGGAATTTCAAAAAGATTATTTCGGGATACTATTTGGTTATTCCAGCTTTCCGATAAATTATGAAGGCAGGGAAATCACGGTAGGCCTTAAACACTTTGGGGGGAGGATTTATTCTCCTATAAGTTATAATGATATTGATTTTTACCTGGGTGGTGGGATGAATTTTGCCAGCTTTGCGCACGAAGGGGTCACGGTGGGTATTCGCAGTCCTCAACTTACTCTTGGTTTTGAACGGGAGTCTAATAATATTATTTTTGGTGGTGCTATCGGTTATTTACATATGCCCCCTGAGGAGATACCGAGTACTTTTACGCTAGGTTTTAATATCGGGTATAAATTTAATTTCAAAATTGATCCTGGTTCATATGAATCTCAGTCGAGTATCAGTCTATCTGAGGAAGAATTGAAAGAATTAGAAGAAAGAAAAGCATATTATGCCGATATAAGTTCTATTAGGGCGAGCGGCAGCATCGATAGCACCAGCCTTCCTACTAGCGTTTCTGGTTCCTGGAATTTTAGAGGCGACCTGGATAAGAATAGTGGGAGAATTTCTGTTTCAGGTGATTCTGGCCAGGGCTCGTTCAGTTATAGTGGTTCAGGCAGTCTTAGTACCAGTTCAGGCGGGGTTGTTTTAACAGTTAAAGAAACATTTACTGATAATGGTTTGAATGTAGAAGGTACTGGTAAATTTAAGATCGGACCTGAGAATTTTCAAGCTAGCGTTTCTTTAAAAAGGGCTGATGGAGTTTCCGCTTCTGGTAGCATCAGAGGCTCCACTTCGACTTATTCTGAAAAATAACCATCGGGTGTTTCGGGAGGTGTTTTTTTCGGGAGGTGTCTGACACCTCCCGAGATTTGTCGAAAAACCACAAGGTGTCAGACACCTCCCGACACTTCTCAGAAAATGTCGAAATATAGCAAGACCTCCTGCTGAGGGGGTCTATTTTTTTTGTCATAACTGGATATTTGTAGTATAATTATATCAATATCAGTTTTTTAGATAAGCCGCGTCAGGCGTAAGAATAGTTGAAAGGTGGATTTTATGAAGAAGTCTCAGAATTATCAGATAGAAATACCGGATAGGGTTACAGCCAAATGGCAGGAGATAGTGGATATCCTGGCCGACATGGTCGAGGTTCCAGCGGCTTTGGTCATGCGGGCTGACCATCCTGAGATAGAAGTTTTTAAGGCCAGTCAGACCGGGGCCAACCCTTATACCCCCGGGGATAAGGAGAACATGGAAGGCCTCTACTGCGAGCACGTGATCAGAACCAACCAGCAGTTAAAGATCCCGGATGCCCGGAAGGACCCGGAATGGGACGATAACCCGGATCTGGAACTGGATATGGTTTCTTATCTGGGCCTCCCCCTTAACTGGCCCGACGGCCGGCCCTTTGGGACGGTCTGCGTCCTGGATAGGCAGGAACATGATTACAGCGAAAAGGCCCAGAAGCTGCTGCACCAGTTCCAGGAACTGCTTCAGGCCCATCTGGAGATAATCTACAAGAACCAGATGTTAAACAGCACCCAGCGGGACTTAAAGGAAAGGGTGAAGGAGCTGAGCTGTCTTTATCAGATCAGCAACCTCACTACCAAATCCGAGCTCAGCCGGGAAGAGATGCTGGGCCATATCACAGACATCCTGGCCGCCCACCTGCTCTATCCGGACCAGGCTGTGGCCCGCATTATCTATCGCGATCAAGAGTATAAGATTAAACCTTTTCCCGAAACCGGTCCCCGGCTCCAGCAGACTTTCCAGACGACCACCGGCAGCCAGGGCAGGGTGGAAGCAGCCTACCCCGATACCAGATATGATTTTCTTCCGGAGGAGGCAGACCTGCTCATCGCCGTGGCCCGCCTGGTCGGCAATATCCTGAACAAGAAGGAAACGAGAGAGGCTCTGGTCAGGACCAGAAATGAACTTTTTACCACCCTTTATTCCATCGGGGATGGCGTGATCACCACCGATCTGAACGGGGAGATTCAGATGATGAACCCGGTCGCCGAGGAGATGACCGGCTGGTCCTTCGCTGAAGCCGAAAACAAGAGGTTGAACGAGGTCTTTACCATCATCAACGAACAGACCGGCAGGCCTGTAGAAAACCCGGTAGAACGGGTGCTGGAATCAGGTGAAATCGTCGGCCTGGCCAACGATACCGCCCTTATAGCTAAAGACGGCAGCCGGCTGCAGATAGCCGATAGCGCCGCCCCTATCCGGGATTTCAAAGGGAAGATGAATGGGGTCGTGCTGGTTTTTTCCGACGTTACCCAGGAATACGAGTATAAGAGGCAGCTGCGTCAGTCCGAACAGCAGATCAGGGAGGAAAAAAAATGGCTGGACTCCCTTTTCCATAATAACACCCTCCCTCTGGTTATGATAGATGAAGAACACAGCGTGAAAGACTGCAATCAAAAGTTTGAAGAGCTGTTTCTCTATCAGCTCCCGGAGATTGAAGGCCTAAAGCTGGATGAAGTCCTGGAGCGAGGTAAGGAGGGCAGCGCCGATCAGGAGCTGACCGAGCGGATGCTCCAGGGAGAAGCGGTGGAAGCTGAGGCGACCCGCTATGATCGAGAGGGTAACCCCTATGAATGTATGATCCGGGGGATCCCCGTTCTTGTTGATGGAGAGGTAGTCGGAGGCTACGGGATGTATATCGATATTACCGAACGCAAGCGACATCAGGAGAGGATAGAATATATGAGCTTTCACGATACCTTGACCGGTCTGTATAACCGGACATTTTTGGAAGAAGAGTTAAAACGCCTGAACACCTCCCGCCAGCTGCCCCTTAGTATCATCATGGTCGATGTGAATGGTTTGAAGATAATCAACGACAGCTACGGTCATAAGTTGGGGGATAAACTTCTGCTCAAGACTGCCGAAATTCTGGAGGGTACTTTCCGGCAGGAAGATATCATCAGCCGCTGGGGCGGGGATGAATTCGTCATCCTCCTCCCGAACACCTCTGAGCCTGAGGCAGAAACCATCTATGAACGGATCAAAGAAGGTGACTTCGCCCTGGAAACTGATCAGGGGGAGGAGATTCCGATCAGCATTGCCGTGGGCATTTCGGTGAAGACCACTACAGATGAAAAAATTTATAATGTTCTGCAGCGGGCAGAGGACCGGATGTATAAGGACAAGCTGCTGAAGAACCAGAGCAATAAAAGTCACATCGTCGATACCCTGCTCAAGACTCTGGCAGAAAAAAGTCAGGAGACAGAAGCTCACGTTCGCCGGATGAATGATCTGGCCCGGGCCCTGGGGGAAGAGTTGGCATTACCCCGCTCCGAGCAGGAAAAACTATCTCTGCTGGCTTCACTGCACGACATCGGCAAGACGATAATCCCAGAAGCGATTTTGAACAAGCCCGGCCGCTTAAATGACGACGAGTGGGCGGAGATCGTCCGGCATCCCGGCACCGGCTTCCGCATCTGCTCGGCTACGGAGGAGTTCACCCATATCGCTCAGGAGATCCTCTGTCACCACGAGCGCTGGGACGGAGGCGGTTATCCCCGGGGTATAGCCGGAGATGAGATCCCGCTGCTGGCCCGGATAATCAGTATCGTCGATGCCTACGATGTCATGACCAACGACCGACCTTACCAGGCTGCCCTAACCCAGGCCGAGGCCCTGGAAGAGATCGAACGCTGCGCCGGCAGTCAATTCGATCCCGACCTGGCGGAAAAGTTCGTTCAGATAATCAAAACCACCGAGATTGATAAAAGAAAGGGTGAAGCCTCCTGACACCAGCAGATGAGTATGAGGTCCAGGCAGTATATCACCATCGGTTCGAGGAAAATGATAATGTTATCTACCAGCTGGCCAGCGGCCATATTATCGTGAAGCGAAGTGACGTCCAGGTGCGCAAGTTCGACGTGGCCAAATGGGAGGAGATAAGTTTCATCCCCCAACAGTACGAAAAAGTAGAGAGGGAGATCACAGCTGAGGAGGTAGAAGCCATCCAGCGGTATCTGCGCAGCCAGCAGAAGGACGACCGCACCATCTGGCAGAAGATAAAAGCTTTTTTCCCTGGTGGACATAAAGATTAACTATTTAACAGAAAATGGATAAGAAAGCAGATATAATATAATTAAATCAATGTAATCATAAATCAGTTATCTGGGAGTGATGCCAAATGAAAAGTAACGTAGGAGAAACCGATAAAAAGATAAGGATCACTTTAGGCGTAATATTGGCGCTGGTTGGCCTGTATCTGCGCAGCTGGGGCGGACTGGCCGGAGTAGTCCTGATTATCACCGGTTTTACCGAATTCTGCGGTGTATATAAATTGTTTGGGGCTTCCACCTGTGGGAGTGAGAACGATGAAGATGCACAATTTCAATAAAGCTGAAGCTGAGCCTGCTCATGAAGATACGATCCTGGCTCAGCCTATGTTTAGTGAAGAGATGGATCCACCCTTTGGTCATGCCTGGGGTTATCTGGAAGGCGGCACCAGTATGGCCGTTGATTCCCATGCCAAGCAGGAAATCTATATCATCGTTAAAGGAAAAGGGACGATGGTGATCGACGGGGAAGAGGCAGCGGTTGAGCCCGGCGACATCGTGGAAATACCCTCCGAGGCTTATCATCATGTGGAGGCCGAAGGGGAAGGCCCGCTGCTGTGGGCTGCCCTGTGGTGGCCTGATGACCCTAAGTAAGGATGTGAGCATATATGCCGGTCAAAAGTAAAAACTTAGATAAGATCACAGATGATGTTTACGTTTTCAGGAACGATGACCGCCAGATTCCCCAGCCGGCGATCGGGATAATAATGACGGCTGAGGGGACGGTTCTGATCGATGCCGGTAATGGCCCCGACCATGCCCGAAAAATCAAGCAGCAGCTCCGGAAACTGGATGCGCCTCCGGTTAAGTTTGTTATCTTCACCCACCACCACTGGGACCACGTTTTTGGGGCTCAGGAGTATGAGGGAGCTGTCTTTATCTCCAGCCAGCTCTGTTATGAGGAGCTTTACGCCTACAGCCAGATACCCTGGAGCCGGGAGCTGCTCCTGGAGTCGATGGAGCGCAACCCGGAGTACGAACAGCCCCATCGGGCCAAGCTGGAGGCCGTCTCCAACTGGGACGATTTTGAGATTATGGTGCCGGATATCTCTTTTAACGAAGAGCTCTACCTGAATTTCCCGGATCGGCAGCTTCATCTCCAGTATGTAGGCGGCAGCCACAGCGAAGATTCGATCATCATCAAGGACCTAACAGCGAAGGTGATGTTTTTAGGTGATGCTTTCTACTCTCCGCCCCGGTATAAAGAGGATTACGACGAAACCTCCCGCTGGTCATTTTTAGCCGAACTGCTGGATGAAGAGATCGAGACCTACGTCCACAGCCACGGCAACAAACTGAGCAGACAGGCGGTTAAACGGTTGATCAAAAGACATCAACAGTGAGGCAGACAGCCCTGCAGGAAGATCAAAAATTTTGTAGAATTATTATGTAAGGTGATCGCAGAGAGATAAATAAGGAGGGTGAGCTTATGGGCGTAGAAGATCAGGAGACTCCATCAGTCAAAATAAAGAATATAGTCTTCGATATCGGCGGGGTTCTACTGGAAGTAGACTTCGAGCGGTTCCTCCGGGATGAATTCTTCGTCCCGGCCAAAGAAGCAGAGATTATCGCCGATAAGACTTTCCGGAGCCAGGATTGGGAACGCTTCGACCGGGGGATAATTTCTAAGGAAGAGGCAGCCGATATTTTTGCCCTCCGTCTGCCGGACTACAGCGAAATGCTGCATGAAGTTATGGAAAAGTGGGAGGACAGTTTCAAACCTATTCAACCAAACGTGGATCTGTTAAAGTTCTTCAGGCGGGAAGATTCCGGTTATCAGGTTTACGCCTTATCTAACTTTCCGTCCGAAAGTTTTACCGAAGCTCGGAAAAGGTTCGCCTTTCTGTATGAGTTCACCGGCGAGATCATCTCCGGCAGTGTCGGTTATCTTAAACCCGAACCTCAGATTTATCAGCTGTTGTTGAGTGAGTTTCTCCTGCAGCCGGAAGAAACAATTTTCATCGACGATGTTTGGAAAAATATTCAGGGTGCGGCCAGAGAAGGCATCTCCGGTATCCATTATCAGAATCCCACTCAATTGAAGCGAGAATTAAACGAGCATGGAGTAGATATTTCCGGCTTTTTAAAAGAAAGATCTTAAAAGGCGGGAGCGAGTAGGCTTGAATCAGAAGGGTGATCAAAATGATCCAAATAAAGTTTAAATGTAAATTCTGCAATCATGAGAATAAAAGGCCGGTCGATACAGGTTTGTTCAGCTTGAGTGATAAGTACGAGCAGAGCGACAAAACCTATTCTTTTGAATGTGCCCGCTGTGGTCGGATAAATTCGGTCAAGCTGAGTGAGAA
>JBNJDR010000054.1:0-11088 GCA_051745085.1 Bacillota bacterium
ACTTGGAGCGGGAACCGTAAATCGCCGAGGAAAGTCCGGCCGGCCCTCCTCCGATGATCAATAGATCGTAAACTTCTGCCACTTAAATCATCTCCTTAATTAATTCATAATCGATCAAACTATAATCCTGTCTTATTGGTTCCGATATCTTTTCTAAATAATCTTCGGTTAAATCCTTTTCAAATTGATCGTATTTATTAATAGCATTTTCCATCACTTTCAAAGAGTCAACATCTAAAGAATCTCCTTCGATCAACATGATAGATCTATACGGGTTAGCCCAGGGTTTTACACTGCCAGCCAAAGGGTGGTTAACTAACTTATATCCCTTATGGATTAAATCCCTACTGCATTTTATCACCTGGGTAAGACCATCGCACTCTACAGTTTCTATGCCATTCTCTCTCGCCTTACTCAAACATAAGGGATTGTTAGTTACCAGTACAAGTTCATCTTTTGCAGCTTCCAAACTATCACCACTCTTCATAAAATAATTTTATTTTACATAAAAAAAACAGAACAGTAATGAGACCAACCATCACCGCTCTGTCTTTAAACCTGAGAGATTACCTGTTAGAACAGGATTGCTCCTTCGGTACGAAATGCTTCTCCAGAGATATGTCCAAAAGTAGTCCTTTTACCTGAGAGTTTCACCTGTAATCGGTTGATTAAACAGATTTACCCCTTCGGTGGCCAAAACATTAGCTCTCTCCCACTTTTTTCAACCATAAATAACTATTCTTCTATTAAGTAAATTATTCACAACTTATTCACGTTTTAAGTATAACTGAATCTGTTTGTGATGTCAAGACTATCTGAGATAATTTTCACTTATATTTAAAATAAAAAAACAACATGCAGTATATAAGAAAAGACGGCCAAATGGCCGCCCCTCTTTAAAAATATTATCTCTATTCTATTTCAATAGTTTTTCTTGTTGGCTCGGTTGGTTTTTCTTTAGGAAGTGTAACCCTTAAAACTCCATTATCATATTCAGCATTGATATCTTCTTCTCTAACGTTCTCGAGATAGAAACTCCGCTGGAAGGATCCGCTTCTTCTTTCTCTTCTAATATAATTGTCTTCTTCTTGCTCAACTTCTTCCGACTTATTAGCAGAAATAGTTAGATACTGGTCTTCCAATTCAATATTTATGTCTTCTTTTTCCATTCCTGGTAATTCTGCTTCGATTAAAAATCTATCTTCCTTCTCGATGATATCAGTTTTGAAGCTGCCTGCCAATGAACCGAAACTATCATCAAAAAAATTGCTTAAGAGGCGATCCATTGGGTCTTCACCTTTTCTCAATTGTCGGCCTGATCTTCTGAATGGAACCATATCAAACATTCAAACCACCTCCGTTAAATTTTTGTCCTTCTCTGACCTTCAACTCAATTACATTATAATTAATATCCATCTGATGGTCAAAGAACATCAAAGGTGCTCAGACCCTACATTTAAGAATTATACCTGTTTATGTCTAATTAGCTTATAAATTCTCAAAATTACTCTTTATTTAATTATCTCTGCCGCTTTTCATTTCTTTGATGTTCTCCGCCATTTCTGCTAGAGCTTTACTAACCTCGTCATGTACCTCTCCAGCAGGCTTATCAAAGAATAATTCAATCGCCTCATCGATTTCAGATATTGTATATATTGCGAACTCATCATTATTTACCGCTTCAATAACCTCATTCTTTAACATAAGGTTTTCTTTGTTCTGTTCAGGGATAACAACCCCCTGTTTACCGGTAAAACCCTTGTTCTCACAGACCTGATAAAATCCTTCAATTTTATAATTAACGCCGCCAATGGGCTGTACCTTCCCGTGCTGATTCATAGAACCAGTGATAGCTAAATCCTGACGCAGAGGTAAACCACTAACAGAAGAAATTATCGTTAACAATTCGGCACAGGATGCACTATCTCCATCAATCCCGGAGTAGGATTGCTCAAAAGCCAGGGAAGCAGATAGTGACAGAGGTTTATCCTGAGCATATTTCCCGCCTAAATAACCGGAAAGGATCAATACTCCTTTATCATGGATATTTCCACTCATATCAGCTTCTCTTTCAATATTGACTACCCCTTCCTGTCCCAAAGATGTTTGGCAGGTTATTCTACTGGGCCGTCCGAAGGAATATTCGCCCATTTGATAAACCGAGAGACCGTTTATCTGACCTGTCTCTTCGCCGGTAGTATCTATCATCAAATGGTTCCTGTCGATCATTTCCTGAATCTTTTCTTCAGCAAGGTTAGAGCGATACTCTTTTTTCTCTATGGCTTTATCGATATCCTCACTTTCCACATATTCATTTCCAGAAATATCTGCCCAGGCATTGGATTCGTACAATAATTCCATGATTTTATTGAACCGGGTCGACATCTTTTGAGTGTCTCCAGTGAGCCTACTGCTGTATTCGATTACCCTCGAAATCGCTTCAGAAGTGAAATGCTTCATATTATCCTGCTTGCTAATTGAAGCTACAAACCTGGTAAACTTTTTCATGTTTTCCTGGTTTCTTTCCATTTCAGTATCGAAGTGAGCTTTGATCTTAAATAACTTCTTAAACTCTTCGTCAAAATGATAAAGCAGCTGATAAATATAAGGATTGCCAATTAAGATTACTTTTACGTCGATGTCGATCGCTTCCGGCTTTAAAGAACTGATCGGAATTGTTCTATACTGTTCCCCAATATTTTCTACTTTCAATTCCTGGTTTAAAAGCGTTCTTTTTAAAGTTTCCCAGGAGAAGGGACTGGTCAAAACATCTCGAGCCTGCAGGATAAGATACCCCCCGTTAGCTCTATGCATAGCGCCCTCTTTGATCATGGTAAAGTCTGTAGTAATAGTACCCATCCGACTCTTACCCTCTATCTTGCCAAATAGATTATAGTAAGTGGGATTTGTTTCAAATACGACCGGCCCACCTTCGGTTTCCGAATTATCTACTATCAAATTAACTTCATACCTAACAAAGAAATTCTCATCTCTACCTGTTCTAATCTGAATTGGCAGCTTCTGTTCCTGTTGATCCTGGGTGAACTTATCCAGGTTATCTAAGAGATCTCCTTTAACATCTTCCAGATATTGAATTACATCTTCCCCACAGTCAGAAAACTTATGCTTCAATTGATCGATAATTGGCTGGATAACAGAAAGAGCCATATTTGATTCCAACTCATCCATCTCTTCCTGGGCTTCTTCCTTGATTTCTCTGATTTTACGCATCTGTTTTTCTAAACGCTGCTTAATTTCCTGACTTTTTTCTCTTATTTCCTGCCTTCTTTCCTGGTCCAGATTTTGAAAATCCTCTTGATCTAAAGGCTTGCCGTCTTCATCTAACGGTACAGGTACAGGTCCCTGCCCGGTATTCTGCAGCATAAAACCTTCCTGGCGTATCTCTTGATCAAATTCTTCCATCATCTTACTTGAACGCTGCTGATATTCTGACATTACCTCATTCCGCTTTTCTTCGAACTCCTCGCCTTCAAATAAATTAGGGATCTCTTCCTGCAATTCTTTGATCATTCTTTCCATTTCTTCTTTCAAATGCTTTCCTCGACCTGCTGGCATGGTCAAAGCCTGAGGCTTTTCGGGATCACTAAAGTTATATAGATAAAGCAGATCATCAGGAGTTTCTAATTCCTCTGCTTTTTTATTGGCTATCTTTTTAGCATATGTCTTTTTACCGGTGCCGGTAATTCCAGCCATAAAAATATTATAGCCTTCCTGGTCGATTGAAAACCCAAAATTAACAGCCTCTATCGCTCTCTTCTGCCCAATAATATCTTCTGTAAACCCTTCTAAATCTGCAGTAGTTTCAAAATCTAATTCTTCTGCTTTACAATAACATTTCAAATCTTCAACTGATAATTTCATCATTTATTCTACCTCCTTTATTTTCTCTTGATAAAGATAATATTATAAGTTATAATGATTATACAGTTCATGGAAAATATTTTTTTAATCACATATGTGATTAAAAAAACAAGCACAGTTGATTACTCATCTTATTACTTTTAGGGGGCATTACATGATAAAGAGAAAAGATATTCCAGAAAAAATCATAAGCAGACTGCCTCAATATTACGTTCAACTTAAAAAACTTCTATCTGCGGATGAAGAATATATATCTTCAGATCAGTTAGCTAAATTAATGGGCTACTCCAGCTCATTAATCCGCAGAGACCTAAGCCATTTTGGAAATTTTGGCAAAAAAAGTTATGGTTACGATATCAATTGTTTATACGAAAACATTTCAAAGATATTAGGTTTTGCCCATGATAAAACTATAATTATCGTAGGAGCGGGCTACTTAGGTCGAGCCCTGGCCAACCACAAAAGTTATCAAGAAAGAGGTTACCAGTTAGTCGGCCTTTTCGATAAAGACCCTGCTCTCATCGGATTGAAATTTAGAGGACTTGAAGTTAAAAATATTAAAACTGCCCCCCAGTTTATAAAAGTAAATAAAGTAGATATAGCAGCCTTAGCAGTTCCTGGAGAAGAAGCCCAACAGGTAAGCGACCTTCTGGTAGAGGCAGGGATTAAGGGTATCTGGGACTTCACCGAAACTCCGATTTCAATCCCTGAAGAAATCATCCATATCGAGCAAAACATGAATGATGGTCTCTGCAAAATTTCCTGCCTTTTAACAAAGAAAAGTTGCAATTCTGAAAAATAATCTCAAAAAACAGATCCATTACTAAATTAGTAATAGACCTTTTCTGATTTCATCAATTCAATCCCGGACTTTTTATCAACCAGAGCTATGATCGAGGTAAATCTTTTTTCTATAGACTTCCTATCATTACTTACACTAACCACTCCAATTACAGAGCGCTGCCACATATCCTGTCCTTGAACCTCTGCAGCTGCGACGTTATATTTATTCTTGATTTTATCCAGGAGACTCTTGATGAGTCTTCTTTTTTCTTTTAGGGAGGTTACTCCCGGGAGATATAAATGTAATTTCAACCCCATCACAGTCATCGCTCTAATACCTTCATTTCTCCAAAGACAACACTGCCAGTCAGTCTAAGATTAGGCCGATCACCTCTCTCAAGGCCAGAGGTTCTATAAACGTTTTCCCCAAAAGAAACACTATTACCATCTGGCATCTGGGCCGAACCAAATGCTGAGCTCATTTGAATTTCTATAAGCTGATCTTGATCTATAATTATGGTCCCGGATCCAAAAATAACGTTTATTTCGAGATCATTGAACTCATCTGCACTTAAATCACGAAGATCTATTTCCCCACTGCCAAATATGATGCTGTATTCATCATTAACGAACTGTTCTCCCCTTATATTCACATTCCTAAAAACAGCTGTGGACTCATCTCCAACATTGAAAACTGAACCACCCATTAATAGGGTAACACCTAAATAAATGAAAATAAAGGCTATTAAAATTCTGAAAAAAGGGATGTTGATATTAAAAGAACGTAAAATTGCTGAGAGTCCAAACAATATTAATATAATCCCCCAAAAAACCTGACTGAATAAAAATCCTGTTCTAATCATATTTGACCCCTCCTCCATTTATTATACAAAATCAGATTTTCCAGCTTTGATAAATTGACCTCTCCCGGATTCACCCTGATATTTGTCAGCATCTATAATTATCTCTCCCCGAGAGATAGTCTGCACTGGATAACCGAGCACTGTAAAATCAGCAAAAGGGGAATAACCTGCTTCCGAATGAAGATTATCCCCAGTTAACGCCATTTCTTTATCTGGATCAAAAATAACTAAATCAGCAATACTACCTTCTTTAATTGTACCTCTATCGGGATATAGGCCGAAAGCTTTAGCAGGACCTACAGCCAATAAGTTTGCCAGCTCTATATAGTTAAGCAGACCCCGATTAACACCCAGATGATGCAAAACAGGCAATAACGTTTCTGAACCAGGGATTCCGGGCAGGGCGGATAAAGGAGAATCCGATAAGTTCTTCTGCTCTAAACTAAAGGCACAGTGGTCTGTAGCGACAACTTGAATATCGCCTTTAATTACCGCATCCCAGATCTCCTGGTGATCTTCTACTTCCCGAAGTGGCGGGACCATGAAATACCTGGCCGCATTTTCTCCTTCTAAATAACTTCTATCTAACCCTAGATAGTGCGGAGTGGTTTCACCATAAATTTTTACACCATTTTCCTGTGCTGCTCTTAATGCTTGAATACCCTCTTTAGAAGATATATGAACAATATACAGAGAATGGCCTGTGTCCTTCGCAATTTCTGCTAACTTTCTGACCGCTTCCCCTTCAGAAATTCCTGGTCTTAGATCAGGATGATCGGCAAATGTCAGGTTTTCTTTCACCGCCTGATAATCCTCCAGTTTTTCCTGAATAATTTCCTCATCTTCCGAGTGGGCAGTAATCAATAAGCCTAAATCAGCTGCTCTCGCAAATAAAGCAGGCAGCCTCTCTTCAGCGATCATGTATCCTTCCTTTTTGTACGTTGTAAATATTTTTAAACTACTGATCCCAAAATCACGAATTTCTGCTAATTCTTCAGCAATTTTCTCGTTAAAATCTTCAACCATCTGGTGCAGATGAAAATCTATCACCGCTTCTCCTTCTGCTTCGGCAATCCTTTCTTGAGCAGACTGCAGTAAAGTTTTTTCGGCTTGAAAATCTGAATAATCAATAAAAGTTGTGACCCCGCCAAATGCAGCTGAAATAGAACCAGTTCTAAAATTATCAGCGGTAGTCGTTCCTCGTGAATGAAGCAAATAATGAGTATGAGCATCTATTACGCCAGGCATAACAATCTTACCATCCGCTTCTATCTCTGTATAATCGTCTTCTATCTCTGTATCAGGTTCGATCAGTTTGGTGATTTTTTCACCTTCAATAACCAGGTCTTTTTTGACAAGTTCTGTTTCCAGCACCAATTCTCCCCCGCGAATCACTAATTTATCCATTAATTATTCTACCTCCTGCTGCATCGTTGTCTTATATCAATAAAAGCCGACCCCACGGCCGGCCAATCTTTTTAATATTTAACCCTGTTTCCAGTAACAATATATATTGTTTCTTCGCCGATGTTAGTAGCGTGATCACCGATCCGTTCCAGCGATTTAGCTACATTCATAAATCTAATCACTTGATTTACATCCTGCTTTTCGCCCCGGTCACTTATGAGTTTCAGGTTTTTTTCATAAAGTTGGTCGTAAATATTATCAGCCTTTTCATCATTGCGGCAGGCTGCTTCGGCTAAATCAACATTGCGGGTAATAAATGCTTCCAGAACTGCATCAAGCATATCCTGCACGACCTCTGCTAATTCAGGAATCATCACCAGCGGCTCCAAATATTTTTGATTGCGAATTTCCATCACAACCTCTGCGATATTAGTGGCATGATCTCCTATTCTCTCAAGATTAGCAGCAATTTTAGATGTAGCCAGAGCAAACCTCGCATCTCCAACGTAAGGTTTCTCTAAAGCTAATAATCTAGCCAATTTATCCTCTATGTTAAAATGATAATTATCCAGGATATCATCTCTTTCCACTACTTTAAAAGCTAAATCGCCGTCTTTTTCATCTAAGGCTTTTATAGAATTATGCAGCATCTCCTCAGCAATTTCACTCATATCACTTAGATCATTTATGATTTCCTCTCTCTTTTCATCGTAGACTTTTGGCATTTATTCATCCACGCCCCCTCTACCTATTTTGAGTATGCAAATTTCTTTCTCTTTCATACATTAATTATTCTGTACTTCGGGGTAAATTCCTGCAAAAATAAACAATTAAATAATTGATTTTATTAGTTTAGTTAGGTAAAATGCTAGTAGTACGGTAATCATACAAAGGAGGAATTATTTATGGAAAAAGTAGTTCAAGATTTTATTAAATCCACATATCCTGAGAATTCATCTCCATCTGCTCACAGTCAAGAAATACCTCCGCCCCCAAGGCTTAATCTGCCTGATAACATTATCGACAGTTTTGAACTTTTATCCCCGGAAGAATTTGACCTGCCTGATACTGATCTTTTTGAAATCATGAAAAACAGACGCAGCAGAAGGGCTTATGCTTCTCACGACTTGAACTTAAATGAACTTTCAATTTTATTATATTACACGCAGGGCATAAAAAAAGAACTGTCTCAAGGAAGAAGTTTCAGGCTTGTCCCTTCAGCTGGGGCCCGCCATCCTTATGATACTTATATATATCTAAATCAGGTTCAGACTCTGCCCCAAGGGCTTTATTACTATAACCCTGAAGAACATAGACTGGATTTAGTTATTAAAGAAGATTTAACGGACAAGCTCATAACGGCGACAATGGACCAGAAATTTATTGGCGATGCCTCTGCTTTATTCCTCTGGGTAGGCGATTATTATCGAACCAGCTGGCGCTATAGTGAGCGGGCTTATAGGTATATCAATCTCGATGGAGGCCATATCTGCCAGAATCTCTATCTTGCAGCAGAGGCTCTAAATTTAGGTGTATGTGCTATAGCTGCTTATGATGATAATAAGATTAATAACTTTATGGGCCTGGATGGAGAAGATAAAGCCGTCTTATACATGGCTTCACTGGGAGGACAAAAAAAATAACAAAAAATACAAAGTTCCCGCCGAACTTTAAACCCCGGCGGGAACTTTTGTTCTTTATCATCTCATACTTTTAACGCTAAGCTAAATTTTCATTTTGATCATCGATCAAACTGGGGTCATTGGACCATTTTCCACATCTATCTCCGGTCATTGCAATCGTTTTGCCATTAGATTGAATCCTAATAACCTCACATTCATTAGCACAATCTCCACAGATAAAGCTAGTAGTTTCAAAATTATCGTGAGTAATGGAAAATCCTTTAAATCCAGTTTTATTATCACTTTGTTCCATCTTATTTTTCGCCAAAACAGCAATCCCGATAGCTCCCATGACGTCGTGGTTTTCGGGCACTATGACTTCACTGTTAATTTCCTCTTCAATGGCCGCTTTAATTCCAACGTTAGCAGCTACTCCACCCTGGAAAACATAACAAGGTTTTAAATCTTTTCCTCTAACTAAATTATTCATGTAGTTCCTCACTAAAGCCTTACATAAACCATCTATAATTTCTGGTTTAGTAAAGCCGTACTGCTGCTTGGATATCATATCTGATTCAGCAAAAACAGTACATCTCCCAGCTATACGAACATCTTTTTGGGATTCTAGAGCAAGGTCCCCAAATTCCTCAATTTTTACACCCAGCCTTTCAGCTTGATGATCCAGAAAAGAACCTGTCCCCGCAGCACAAACGGTATTCATAGCGAAGTCGGTCACAATGCCGTTATTAACGATAATCAATTTAGAATCCTGACCACCTATTTCAAAAATGGTACCTACATCTGGAACCTGTTCTATCGTCGCAGTTGCATGGGCCGTTATCTCATTTTTAACAATATCTGCGCCTAAAATATATCCGATTAACTGCCGGCCCGAGCCAGTAACTCCTACGCCAGCAATTTTATATTCATCTTTAAGCTGCTTATTTAATAATTTAAGCCCTTCTTTGACGACTTCTACAGGCTGTCCTGGGTTGCGTTTATACAACTTAAACTGCATATCTTTATTCTCATCCAGCCCAACTATGTTAATGCTAACCGATCCTATATCCACCCCAATGTATAGCTTTTTCATACTATTCCCTCCTTGGACTGCTGCTTTTTCTGCTTAACTAAATCCAGGAAAGCCTCAACCCTGGTTAGTGTATTGGCTTTAGCCATCTGTTCATCTATAGATAAAGAAAGTATCGGTATATTCAGATCGTCTGAAATCTTATCTAACATACTCTGAGAGATCAACTCAGGCAGACAGCCAAAGGGTTTTAGATGAATGACCCCGTCAAAACCTCTTTCTTTGTAATCTACAATATGTCCAACCGACATCTTAGCATGCCCTCCGATCTGAATTTCTAAATATTCATCGGCTTTATCCAGAATCGGTTGAAATTCCTTCTTCTTCCAGGGCACCAGATGGCTATCGATATATTCAGAAATATAGTGAGAGCGTTCTACCTCGCATCCCAATCTATTTAACATCTCTTCTATGTCATTATTAGTTGAACCTTCCATAACCACGTAAATTTCTCCAATTACACCGATCTTATATTTATCCTCAGAAGAAACGGGCTTATAGTCTAATTTAGCCAGTTCAGCTTTAGCCCAACTTTCTGTTTTCTTAATATCTCTTCTTGTTTCAATTTCCATGTATTTATCCTGGATCTCATCCCACAAATTTGTAACCTCCTGGGGATTAACTGCGTAAGCTCGCTGGGAATGAACCTGTTTCTCGATCCTATCCATAGAATGAGCCAATCTATAAGTAATATTAATGATATTAGCAAGCTTGAACCAGGAATTATCCAATTTAATCTTATTAACCTTCTTTAAAAAATCACGCCAATTATAGGTCGGCGCATCGAACACAATTATATCCAGATCTAAACCCATGCTGTCAATTATCTTTTGATGTAACTGACCATATAGTCCGGCTCTACAGGGGCCATGACCACCACTGGTAACTATCGTATCTGCTCCTAACTCCTCTGCTTCTAAATAAGTACCCAGCAGCATTTTCAACGGAAAGCAGGCAAATTCAGGTGCGTATTTAACCCCTAAACTTATCGTTTTTTGGGTAGGCCTGGGCGGAACCACCACTTCGTGGCCCAACAAAGTAAGCAGCTTATAATAAAGAACCGGCGAGTCCATATGTGGATAGCTAACTTTCATTATAAGGTCACTCCCCCATTTTCTTTATCTTTCTGCAGCCTGAGCAAATCAATGAACGCTTCAACCCTGGTTACGAGGTGACTTTCTCCCGTCTGCTCATCTATCCTTAAAGTCATAAACGGTTTATTATATTCATCTGCATCAATATCAAGAAAAGGCCCTAAGATCGAATCAGGTCCACAGCCAAAAGCGGTAATATAGATGACCCCATCGATCTCATCAGATTTCAAAAAGTGATACCCTGCTCCGGCCAGTTTATTGGTAAATTCCCAGAACATCTTTTTATCAGGAAATCCTTCCTGCAGTTCTTTATCTATAACCTCATCATCTATCATTTCAAAAGTAAC
>JBNJDR010000055.1:0-10971 GCA_051745085.1 Bacillota bacterium
GAGTTGGCCTGCTCCAGATTTTTGGGATCAACGATGTTAGGAAGCACAGCCCCGATGGCCGGGTTGAAGAAAGCTCCACTGATCGACATCAAGACCGTAGCTGAACCCAGCAGCCAAAAACTGGTGTTACCGTTATATATCATCAAACCTAAACCCAGTACGATCAGGCCGCGCAAGAAATCATTACCTACGATCAAAGCTTTCCGATCGAATCGATCGGCGATCAAGCCGCCGAAAGGACTTACCAAAACACCCGGCAGGGTAGAAAGCAGGAGAATGGTTCCCGTGGCTGTCCCACTTCCGGTCAACTCCAGGATGAACCATACCAGGGCTATATGATGAATCCCATTACCTATCCGTGAAACCAGACCGCCCGCAAACAACAAGAAAAAGTTTTTGTTTTTCCAGATGGACCTTGTTTGTTCCTCCAATTTAACCCCTCCATTGAATAAATTAATCTAATTTATTAATATTATAAGCTTAAATATTAATTTTGTCAAGATATATTTTAAATTATTTAATTTTTTGTTGAATTATTTTAATTTTTTTATAAATGTAGTCTGGTTGACAGCGCAGATCTTAATTTTGATTTATTTTTAAAGAATAATAAACCAATTTAGGAGTGGTAAAAATGAAAAAACATCTTCTCAGTATCGGTATGGGACTCCTTTTGGTATTGGTCTTCGCTACAAATATTTCAGCTTTTCCTCTGGAATATTTATTGGAATTGAACCCGGCTTTGGCCCATTATGAACTCAATGAACATTTCACCCCCCAAATGGGCATGCACATGATCGTGCCCGGCCCTCACCTGACGGTGGTTGTTGCTGGCGAAGGTACGGTTGTTGGAGTTGAATTGATAGTTCCAGAAGAGCAGGGCTGGCTGCCCTGGTTCGACCAGCCTGAGGGTGAGCCTACCACCCTTCCCATAGGTGTGGCTTATACTCAGCATATTTATCTAGCAGACCGAACCAGTATAAATTTAGGGCAAAAACCTGCACTACTGGCGGATATACCCACTGAACTTCTCACGCTAAGTCAGCTGAAGCAGATAAACCCGGCTCTGGATCAGTATATGTACCTTTCTGAATACGTTCCCGGCCGAGGCAGACTTTACGGACCAACAGGGGCTGGTTTAGGAATCTTAGTGGATAACGAAGAAGTAGTGCGGGGTTTCGAGCTAGCCTTTCCGGCTGAAGCAGGCTGGAGACCCTGGTTTGATCAACCAGAAGGTGAGCCTCAGCCTCATCCTGAGTTAGGTCAAATATATTCTCAAAGTATAAGATTAGCTGCTGTTGAATAAGCTAGCCTGAAATCAAATAAAAAATCTGAAACCCCTGAAGCCTTTTATCGGCTCTCAGGGGTTTTATTATCTCTCAATTATCCTTCCTATTTTTGCTTTAAGCGACTCGATGTCGTAATCCGAGTTATCCACCTGATACGATTCCAGATCCAGGCGCTCAATTATATCTACTTCCATCGCTTTTCTAGCTTTCATCACTTCTATCATCCCGGACTTGCCTTTTAAGCCTTTAGCCCGGCCATATCCCTGCCCGGTATAATATGAAATTACGGATTCCCGCCATTTCGGCGACCTCTCTGCGAGAACTTTTTCTAAACTGGCTTCTACATCTTTCTGTTTCAGGTAGATCAGTAGGGGATTTAAATCCTGAACCAGGTGAACCAGCTTATTTATATAGGTAAAGGCTGTTTCTGCAGAACTGTTACTTCTGATCACGCTAACCGTGATGGGATTTTGCACAAAACAACAATCGAAAATATAAGTGTATTCCTCAGACCAGGCCATCTCTACAAACCTTTCCCACTTTTTCGTGATCAACTCTTTATTTAAAGCAAGGGGTAGTTCGTAAATATCATTTTTAAAAATTTCAGCACGTAATTCAGGAGTGAATTCATCTCTATATTTTCTCTTCGCTTTAGCGTAAAATAAAAAATATCCCTCTGGTTTCTTGACAGTATATTCTTTGAGTATACTTTCATCTTCCCTGAACTTATCCACCAGCTGTTGGAACTCGGGCTCAGAAAAATAGGCCACGCCGTCGTAATCAGCGGGATGATCCAGGTTGCCTTCTAGATAAAGTTTGCTGGCGACACCCTTCTCCCGCAATATTTCCTGGGTGATCCTGGCTGTGGTGGTCTTACCTGAACCAGGCAGTCCTTCTATCAAGATTAACTTCGTCCGCATTAAAGCCACCTCATTTTCCCTGTCGAATCTTAAATTTCGATCTCAATATCGCTATATATAGGATAATGGTCTGAGGGATAAACGCCATCTGGTTTATCCTTCACCACTTCACATGTTCCTATTTTTAAATGTTGACTGGCAAGGATATAATCCACAACGATTTTAGCATCTTCCGTAAACCCGTGGTAAGTAGGGGTTGATTTGTTTTTAGCCTTAAAAACATCTTTTAAATAACCACATTCCAGCAGGGTTTTAACTGCATCTGCATCAGGCGGGGCGTTCAGATCTCCAGTTAAAATTATGCCACTGGCATCTATATATTTGTCCAGGAAATCACAGATGATTTCGGCCCCTTTTCGCCTGGCTTCCTGGCTTTTGTGATCAAGATGGGTGTTAAGGAAAACGATATTCTTATTATCAAAACCCAATAAAACCCAGGTGACCATCCGCGGTACGTCGGTGCCGTAACTTCTGCTGCCGGGTATCTCGGGGCTGTCCGAAATCCAAAAATGGCCCTGCTCAACCAGAGAAAGAACATTTTTTTTATAATAAATTCCCACCTGTTCTCCCTGGCCGTGTTCTTCTCTGCCTTTCCCTACGTAATTATATTCGGGAAAAGACTTCATTAAATCATCTATTTGGTGGGGAAGCCCTTCCTGAACCCCGATAAAGTCAGCGTCAATCTGCTCCCATATCTTTTTCATCGCAGGCAATCTATTTTCCCAGGCATACTCCTCGTCTCCGGGATTATCGTACCTCAAGTTGCAGCTCATAACTCGCATTTTAGCCCAACCTCCAGGAATTACATTTTATTCAACATATATGTAAAAATATTTCAATAAAGTTTTGTAAGTTCCTGCTTAATTTCATCATAACCGTGATTAAAAGTTAAAAAATTCATCCTTTCAACTAAAAAAACAGCCTCAACCCGCTAAAATCGAGTCAAGACTGCTTATATCATATTTATAAAACTTACTTCTGCTTCTGGTCAAACCTGTAGATGGCCTCCAGAATTACTTTGATCTCGTTCTCCCAGCCCTGAACGAGTCCGGTATTTTCAGTTTCATAGATAACGTCATTAGTGATTAAGTTGCCGGAAACTGCCGAAATCATAGCGCCTCTTTTACCTCGTTTATGGCAGACTGTATAAATTGCTGAACTTTCCATCTCCACGTTCAAACAGCCCAGGTCAGATAATTTTTTGATCCAGGCTTCATCTTCCCCGTAAAAAGCATCGTCAGTGGCGTTAATTCCGTAGGTGTAGTCATAGCCAAGCTCATCGGCCATATCGGCAGTGGTATCAACGATGGTCCGCGTTAGATCAAAATCAGGTATGGCCGGAAACTCATTAGGGACGAAAAACTTAGAAGTACCTTCGTTCTTCATGGACCCGGTCGAGATGATCAAATCCCCTATCTTCAATCCTTCCTGTAGAGCAGCGGTACTACCTATCCTGATAAGGACTTCTGCCCCGATGTTGATCAGCTCTTCTGCAGCGATGGCCGCAGAGGGACAGCCCATCCCGGTGGAAGTAACCGAGATCTTTACCCCTTTATAATATCCGGTAAAGGTGCGGTGTTCCCGCTTGTTGGCTACCAGCTCAGCGTCATCCAGGTATTTAGCCACCCGGTCGCTCCGGGCTGGATCACCGGGTAAAAGCACGTACTTGCCGATATCCCCGGGCTTTAGATCTATATGATACTGTTTTTTCCCTTCAGTTTTGGCCTTTTTATCTATCATGGTCAATTCCTCCAATTTATTTATTTTAATCAGCCATTAAAAACTTGGCTATTTTATTAACTTCCTGCTTAACTGCATTTGCCTCGATATATTCGGGTTCGTAATCTGTATACAAAAACTCGCCGCCTACCAGCACGTCAGATACATTGCTGCCTGAAGCGGAATATACTACGAGCGAGTATAAATTGTCTACCCGGCCGGTGTGGGCGGGGATCAAATTGGGACAGCTCAAGTCCAGGGCAATAATATCGGCCTCTTTGCCTGTTTCCAGGCTGCCGATCTTATCGGCCATCCCGATGGCCTTTGCCCCTTCAGTGGTGGCCATCCGCAGGGCCTGGCCTGCGGGCAGAAACTCGGCATCATGATTTAAATTCTTTTGAATTAAAAACCCGGTCTTTAAATCGCGAAGCAGGTCCAGGCTGTTGTTGCTCTGGGCCCCATCAGTACCGATACTTACCGTGATATTTCGCGCCAGCATCTCCTGCAGCGGCATCAAACCGGAAACCAGTTTCAAGTTGCTGACCGGGTTATAGGTTACAGCCACATCGTTGGCCTGATAAATATCTAGATCAGCCGAACTCAAATGGATGGAATGGGCGGCCAAAACGGGGTAGTTAAATACGCCCAGCTGGTCCAACCACTCTGTGGGCGATAAACCGTATTTATCTGCTATCTCCCTATTCTCATCCCTGGTCTCAGAAATATGAGTATGGATGAGGAGGTCATACTGCTCCGCCAGCGCCATCACCTTCTCCCAGTCTTCAGCCTCTACTGAATAAGGCGCGTGGGGCCCAATCCCAGTACTTATTCTACTGGTTGGCTGGGGCCCATACTTATCCAAAAATTTCTCCACCCGCAGGATGACGTTCTCCGATTCCGGCGAAGGCCAGGAGAAGACCGTCGGGGTGATTACCGCCCTCAGCCCGCTCTCCTGGACCGCCTGGAAAACTCTCTCGGCAAAGAAGTACTGATCGACGAAGGTGGTAACCCCGGCAGAGAGGAATTCCAGACAGCTTAGGACTGCGCCGTAATAGGCCATGGTCCCGGTCATTTTTTGTTCGGCCGGCCAGATCGCCTGTTTTAACCAATCCATCAAGGCCAGATCGTCGGCCATCGATCTGAATAAAGGGGAAGCAGAATGGGTATGGGTATTGATCAAACCAGGCAGAAGCAGTTTGCCGGCAAAATCGTAAATTTCTCCTTCTGGCTCGATCTCGGCGGCCGGTCCGATTTGCTTGATCAAATTGTCTGCAATGATTATTGAGCCCTGTTCAAAATGTGTGTCCTCTCCATCCAGGGTCAAAATAACCGCATTGGTTAAAGTTTTAAGATTACTCATAGACTTCACCCAGGGCTTCAGGGGCCCTGCTCTTCTGCTGGGCAAATACCAGCACCAGCAGAGTTACTATATAGGGGATACTCTGGACAAGCTGATCCGGGATATCCAGTCCGACCAGGTTAAAGCGTAAGGCCTGGGCGAAGGAAAAGACCAGACTGGCCAAAAACGAACCCAGGGGATTCCAGCCGCCGAAGATGTTGGCAGCCAGAGCCATAAAGCCCCTCCCGGCACTCATGCCGGATACGAAAAGATTATTCTGAACCAGGGAGAGAAACGCCCCACCCAGTCCTGCCAGCACCCCACTCAGGGTGACACTGATGTAGCGATAGCGGTTTACCTTTATCCCCGAGGCTTTAGCCGCCTGAGGATGGTCACCGATCGAACGCAGGTTGAGCCCGATCCTGGTTTTATAAAAGATGATCCAGGTTACCAGCACTATCACTAGAGTTAAAACTAAAAGGGGGGAGATGGTGCCGAAACCAGGAATGTACCAGCGGGGCAGGGGGATAACCGAATCGGACATGCCCTGCCGGCCCCAGATAGTGTTGACCATAACGGTGGTGAAACCGGCAGCCATAATATTAATACCTACCCCGGAAACCACCTGATTAGCCCGGTACTTGACGCAGAGGATCGCCATGATCCCTCCACCGATTCCACCCAGGAAACCAGCCGATACCAGGCCTATCCAGGGATTACCGGAATAATAACTTCCGGCCACAGCCCCGAAGGCTCCGAACAACATCAGGCCTTCCAGACCTATATTTATAACTCCGCTTCTTTCGGAAATGGTACCGCCGATGGCAGCCAGGGTGATCGGGGCTGATAGACGTAACATCAAGCGTAAAAAATCTAAATTAAAAATCGCAAATATATCCATTAACTTATACCCCCTTGTTTGGGCATAAACTGTTTAACTATTTCCGGAGCGGCGACAAAGAGAATTACCAGCCCCTGAATTATTACTACGATATTAGACGAAACATCGGTGGCCCGCTCCAGGTAGATCCCCCCGGTGGAGAGGATGCCGAATAAGAAAGCGGTTAAAACCACTCCCACCGGATGGTTGCGGCCTAAAACCGCTACGGCGATCCCGGTAAAACCTAGATCCGGCGAGAAGCCCTCGATGAAGCGGCGGTGAACTCCCATTACCTCCGTCGCTCCGGCCAGAGCCGCCAACCCGCCACTTACTGCCATGGCCAGGATGATCCGATTTTTGATGCTTATCCCGCCAGCAGAAGCTGCCTCTTTATTCTCGCCCACAGCTCTAATCTCATAGCCGATATTTGTCTTCCAGAGAAAGATGTAGACAAACAGGGCAGCGGTCAGAGCCAGAAAGATCGAAGTGGTCAGCTGAGCTCCCTGGACCAGCCGATCCAGGAGCAGATGGGGAGGGATACGCTCGGTTTGAGCCACCCATCCCTCTGCTTTAAAGGGATAATTGACCATATACGAAGTGAAAAATATTGCCACGTAATTGAGCATAACCGTAACGATAACTTCATGGGAGCCGAACTGAGCTTTAAGCAGACCGGGTATTCCGCCCCAGAACATGCCGGCCAGGATGCCGACACCTAAAGCTACTGTCATCGCCAGCAGGACCGGAACATCGCCAAGATAAATTGCGGTGAGAGCGGCGAAGAATCCGCCAAAATAGAGCTGACCTTCAGCCCCAATGTTAAAGAGTCCGCAGCGGAAGGCAAAAGCCACAGCCAAACCGGTAAAAATAAGCGGTGCCGTTTTACTTAAAGTATTAGCAAAGGCCCTAACCGAACCCAGGCTGCCCTGAACCAAACCCTGCAGGGCCAGCAGGGGCGATTCCCCGATCAAAAATACTATTACGCCACCGATGACCAGAGCGATCAAGATGGAGATCAGCGAAATTAGGACATCGCGGATAGATTCAACTCGAGATATTCCTTTGATTATCTGTTTAAATTCCATTATTTCGCCTCCCTCCCGGACATAAGCAGACCTATTTCCTGCCGATCGAATTCAGCTGTCGGTCGGATCGCTTTAAACTCACCCTCGTATATCACTGCCACCCGGTCGGCCAGCTTCAAGATCTCATCCAGTTCGGAAGAGATAAGGAGGATAGCTTTGCCGGCTTCCCGCATCTCGATAAGCAGATCGTGGATATACTCGATAGAACCAACATCAAGCCCGGCGGTGGGCTGAGCAGCCAGAATGAATTCTGGGTCCCGGCTGATCTCCTTGCTCACCATCACCTTCTGCTGGTTCCCTCCGGATAACTGCCCGATCTTCTTTTTGCTGTTAGGAGTCCGGATATCATAGTCTTTAATTAACTGGTTGGTAATTTCAGTTATCTTATTTTTTTTCAAGAAAAACCTGCCGGAATAAGGTAATCCCCTGTGGTAGCCTAAAATCATGTTTTCTTCGATGCTAAAGTCAGGTAAAATTCCCCGTTTCTGCCGATCGGAAGGGATGAAGCCCATGCCCAACTCCCGGCGTTTATGGGTGCTGGCCCGGGTTAAATCCCGGCCGGTGAAGAGGATACGTCCCTGCGAAGCTGGTTTCATGCCCATCAAAATTTCTTCCAGCTCCATCTGACCGTTACCCTGCACCCCGGCGATCCCCAGGATTTCCCCGGCTTGAATGGTAAAGTCAAGCGGATTAGTCTGATTCTTCCGCAGACACAAGTTTTCAACTTCGATGATCTTATCCTCAAAAACAGTAGCTTCTTTATCTATGGTAAACCTGATCTCCCGTCCCACCATCAATTCAGCCAGTTGGCCCGGGTCCGTCCCGGCAGTCTTTAAGGTCTTAACTTTCTGCCCGCTTCTTAATACCGTAACCCTATCCGAAATCTTCATGGTTTCGTTCAGCTTATGGGTGATAAAGACTATGGACTTACCGTCAGCGATCAAATCGTCGATGATATTGAATAGCTCTTCTACCTCAACCGAAGTCAAAACAGCAGTAGGCTCATCTAAGATGATGATATCTGCTCCCCGGTATAAAGTCTTTAAGATCTCCACCCGCTGCTTCATGCCCACCGACAGATCTTCTATTTTTGCCTTAAGATCGATATTAAAGTTATAGTGGTTGGCCAGAGCAGCAACCTCTTCTTCGCGAGCTTTTTTATCCCAGAATAAACCAAGCTTCTCCGAGCCTAAGACGATATTTTCTAATACCGTCAGCCGGTTGACCAGCATAAAGTGCTGATGAACCATACCCAGACCGTATTTAATAGCTTCCATAGGATTGGTCCAGCTGGCCTTCTCGCCGTTGAGATATATTTCTCCGGAGTCGGCCTTATACATTCCAAAAAGTATATTCATCAAAGTACTCTTGCCTGCCCCGTTCTCGCCCAAAAGACAGTGAACTTCGTTATGGGCCAGGGTGAAATCTATATTTTGATTGGCCTGAACACCAGAAAAATTTTTGTTTATATTTTTCATTTCTATGGCTGCTGGCATATTAATATACCTCCTGGAGTGAAACTGTTATGTAAACTCTGCCCTGTCCGTACGGGATGGGGCAGAGCAGGATATAATTTAATTCTCGTCTAAGAAACTTTCGACTTCATCAATATCAGTAGGGATAACTAACTCGCCTGAAATTATCTGTGCTTTCAATTCTTCCACCTGAGTTATTATTTCATCAGGTACATCAATATTACTGCCTTCGAGAGTATAGCCCACACCTTCATCTTTTACACCTAAGGCATGAACTCCAGATGCAAAGTCACCTTCTTCTACGCTTTTCACTGCTTCAAACGTAGCTGTGTCAACCCTCTTCAGCATACTGGCTACGATATAATCTGGTTTGATATGATTCTGATTGGAGTTAACGCCAATGGCCATAAAGTCATGCTCTTCTGCTGCCTGGAAAACTCCCAGACCAGAACCGCCAGCGGCGTGATAGACAATGTCTGCTCCCCTATTATTCATAGTGTTAGCAATTTCCCGAGCAGAGGTGGGATCACTCCAGCCGCCGACATAGTCGTATAAAACTTCCATGTCAGGATTTACGTACTGCACACCGGCCATATACCCGGCTACAAACTTCCGGATAAGGGGGATATCCATCCCGCCAACTACGCCGGTAACGTTCTCTTCACCGAGCAGCTCGTGTTCAAAGTCCTGTTTGAGCAAACCTGCCAGGGCTCCTACCAGGAAGGAACCTTCCTGCTCCTCTGAAACATAAGAGGCTACATTTGGAAGATCCACAACAGAGTCGATGATAGCAAATTTCTGGTCAGGATATTCTTCAGCTACATAACTTAAAGCATCCTGTTGATCGAAACCAACTGTAACGATCAAGTCATATTCGCCTGATGAAGCCATATCCCGCTGGAAAATTTCGTAATCAGCAATTTCGGAAGGTTCGATGTAATCAAAGGTAATATCCAACTCTTCTTCGGCCTGCTGCATACCTTCATAGGTTAAGTCGTTAAAAGACTGATCGCCAAGGCCGCCAGTAGCCAGAATCAAGCCATAGTTGCCAGCATCCTGAGCTTGAGCACCAAGAGTAAATAACATTATAAATGACAATACTAATAAAAATGAAATAATTTTTCTCATTATTACACCCCTTTTGATTTTCTGTTTAAACTAAAACTACTTTCTAATCCAGAACTCATCTTCTCGGCTTTAGTTAATTGGGTTATCCCTCCCTTCGAATATTTGCTAGGAACTGCGGATAAAATTTATATCAAAGTAACCAGGTTTACAGTAAATCTTGTTGAAAGCCAGGGGATGTTCATCCTGGTCATACAATTCTTCAGTGATAAGCAGTAGGGTTTTCTCGTTGAATAAATGGAGTTTCTTCGAGATGAATTCCCCAGCCCTGGTTATGCTGATATTCAGTTTGCTTTTATTGGCATGCTCATACAACTCACTTCCGATGAAAGATTTAACCTCATCCGGGACATTTGAATTAATATTATAAGTTCTTAAAACATCGAAAGGAATAAAGTAGATCCCCAGGGCAACCGCTTCTTCTTCACAGGAGTAGATCAGGTGATTAGTTACGATTAAATCATGGGCTGATAGCTGCAGTTTTTCCCCCAGCATCTTATTGGGAGCCTCAAAGTCCACCGTGATATCGGAAATTTCGTAATCGTACTTGCAGCCCTTTGCGATTACGTTACCTATTTTTTCTAATCCTTCCCCAAAGAGAAAGTTATTTTTGGTGATATAATTGCCCTTGCCCTGGGCGTTGGTGATGATCCCATCTTCCTGCAAAATCAAGAGGGCCTGCCGCAGAGAACCTCGACTCACGCCCATTTTCCGAGCCAAAGTGTTTTCACCAGGTAATTTTTCACCTTTGGTAAAATAACCTTTTTTGATCAAGTCATATAGCTGTTCATAAACTAGAACGTATAAAGCTTTATCTTCGTTTTTATCATTCACAACTTTTTTGAGTTGATCGGTTTTCTGTGCTGTTTCCACACTACCAGCTCCTTTTTTATTTGAACAAGTTGTTCAACTTGTATAATAACTTATTATAGTTATTCTACAAGAAAAAGAAAATTCCTGCCTGTATTTTAAATTTTATAAAAATTAAAATAAGGATAATCCTGAATCCAAAACTTTCCTGCCGCGCTCAAGCAGAGTCGGTTGCATATTTTTTGTATATTTATGCTTGTCGATATTGGAGATTTATTGTCGGCTCAATACCATTTGAATAGGAGGGGATTACCCCCGGAATAGGAAGATAT
>JBNJDR010000056.1:0-10602 GCA_051745085.1 Bacillota bacterium
AGGGTGGTCAGGTGAAGATGTAGATAGAATATCTGGTACTGATGGCTCCTACAGTCTGGAGATGAGCGGGGATAGCCAGCTAGAGATAGAGGTTGAACTACTTGAGTTCAAGCTGCTTTCCCTTCAATTTGATGATGTATTAGAAGCTGATTATGAGGACGGTGATGTAATCGACGTTCCTTATAATCTAGATGAACTAACTCTGGAGTTTAATAATGAAGTTAATGAGGCTAATGAAGTTGCAGCTGAAATTAAAGCAGCGGACGAAGATGGCGAAGTTATTGAACCTAATGATATTGAGATAGAGGATAATTATATCCACCTAAGTTTTGGAGAAATATATGAGGATATTAGTGAACAAGAAAATTTAGACTTTGGGGAAAAATACACGCTTCAGGTTGCTGAAAAGAGTGATGATCATATTTTCGATGTACGTAACAGAGAGATTGAAGGTGATGTTCAACAAGTATTTCTGGTCGAAGAACCAATCCCCGATGTTCCTCAGAACGTTGTACTAGAAAAGAGGGACGGAGAAATTGAAATTTCATGGCTGCGCAGTAGTACTAATACGAAAGTAGATAATGATGAATATGTGCAGGAGTATAGAATCTATCGTTATACCGATGAGGGCCAGTTTGATCCGGAAAACCCAGGTGATCATTACGATGTGAAAGAAGTTGAAAATACTGGCAAGAAAATAATTTCGTATTTTGATGAATTAACAGAAACAGATTATATTTACAGGATCTCTGCCTATAACACTGAATTTGAAAACGAAAGTCGCTTGAGCGAACCAGTCAGCACAGATTAAAATTCTTGAATCTCACCAGACCGGAGGAAAATTTCCGGTCTTTTTCTTTTTACCTGGTATTTTTCCCCTAATCAAATCCTTACCCTCTCCTTACCACTTCCGTTTCACCTCCGGATCAGCCCCGGGTTAGACCCGGGTCAAATGGTTATTACCTGCTTGCCTGATAGTTGTCTATTGGGATTAGATTTAAATTGTACAGGTGAAATGGATATTAATTGAAGGGGAATTTAAGTTTATCTAGAAATATATCTAGGAGAGTAAATAATTTAAGCGAAGGGGAAGACAGATGAAGAAAGAACTTAAATATTTCGGCATAGCGGTTGCTGTTTTTATTTTTCTGCTGCTTGGAGTTTTTGTTATAAATCAAATCAACGCGGTATATAATTTGGCCAGTGGATTTAATCCTGTTTTTGGGCAAGTGGTACTTTACGGTCTGGGTATATTTGCGGTGGGGATAGTTGTTTTACCCGGAGTTTATATAGTTCGGTTGCCTGGGCGACTTCATCCCCCAGAAGATGAAGATTCTCCGGCTTATCAGGATTATTTAAAGAAAGTTCGGCAGCGCCTGGAGGCAAATCCTGTGCTTCAGGAAGAGAATGCTGTCCCCGAGAAACAAAAATTGGGAGATCGGGAATTTATCAAAGAATCTGTTTCTAGTTTGAATAAACAGGCTAATGATATTATTGAAGACATTTCTGGTTTCGTATTTGTATCCACCGCCGTTTCACAAAATGGGGTTTTTGATGCTGTGATCGTATTGATCGCTCAACTTAGGATGGTCTGGCAGATAGCCCACCTTTATAATCAAAGGCCGTCTTTAAAAGAAATCACTAAACTTTATATTAACGTTGCCGCTACGGTATTTATCGTGCGGGGTATAGAGGATTTCGAACTGCTAGAAGATCAGTTGGAACCTGTGATAGCATCGGTTTTAGGTAGTTCTTTAGGGGGCGTTGTTCCCTGGTTGAATACTGCTTCTGTAGTTATGGTTAATTCTATCGTGCAGGGTTCGGCTAACACCTTTTTAACTTTGAGGGTAGGAGTTATAAGTAAAAAATATTCTAAACCACTGCAGCAGGATAAGCCGAAAGCAAAGATCAGAAAGTCAGCCAGTAGTGAAGCATGTCTGATGCTGGGTCGGGTCTTAAGTAAATCGGTTAAGGTTGTGACCAGGAGCGTATATAACGCCAGTAAAAATGCATCGAAATCGGCGGGGCAGGCCGGTAAAGATAGAGTAGTTAACTTAGCAGAAGAATCTAAGAATATTGCTAACAAGATTATCTGCAAAATAAAAAACTAAATAAAAGGGAGGAAGTTGAATGTACAAAAAATGTTTCATCTTAATTGTTTTGACAGTTTTGGTTTTTATAGGTATGGTTAGGCCTGTGGACGCTGAAACCGGTTGGAATTTCGAGCTTTTTGGGGGTACTGCTCTGAATCTACCAACACCACTACGCATTAATCAGGCTGAAGAAGATCCGATACATATAAGCAGAGCCAGGTATGAAACCCGGCCCCTTCAGGAATCGCCATATTATGCTTGGCGGGTATCAAAGTGGACCCAGGGAAAGTCATGGGAACTGGAGCTGGTTCACCACAAGATTTATTTGATCCAGCGGCAGAAAGATAGATATGAGGCGATAGACAGGTTCGGTATCTCTCACGGTTACAATCAGATTACGGTGAATAGAGGCTGGAAGAAAGATGAGATCATTTATCGTCTGGGTGCTGGAATAGTTCTGGGCCATCCTCATTTTACCATCGGTGGTGAAAGATATCCTGAAGATTTGGGATTTTTTGATTTAGGCTTTCATATAGCCGGTCCTACTGCTCAAGCAGCGGTGGGGAGACGCTTTGACCTTACAGAAAGATTTTTTCTAGGATTGGAAGGTAAAGTTACCGCTTCTTATGCCAAATTTACCTTTACCGAAGCAGATGGTGTTGAGAAGGAATTGACAGCCCGAGTTCCAAATATCGCTGTTCATGGCTTGATTGGTTTAGGCTATCGGTTCTAAATTAATTAAACCAGCTGAAATAAAAATGCCCCTGAAAAATTTTCAGGGGCATTACATTTTATATTAGTTAGATTTAATTTACTGTTATAAAGCGACCTTTTCTATCTTCTGGATGTAGTTTCTACTTTCATTATGAATTGAATCCGCTTCCATCCAGGTAGGCCACCAGTGGTTGGCCAGCAAATACATATCGCTCTGAGGAATATTTTCGGTGAAGTAAGCCATCAGTTCACCGTCGACGAAAAAAGCGATATATTCGGGATAGTAATCAAATCTGTATTCGTAAAAATCTGAGGTTGGATCAAAATTTAATAGTTTTTGTTCATAGTTGGTTCTTTCTCCGTCTTTCCAGATAACAAAATCTATTTTGCGGCTGCCGTCGTTATAAATCTCGATGTCTATTTCATCGTTCTTTTCTGCCACACCTTCGTACATGAAGAAAGCAGTATAAGATCCGGCGGCATGATCGGTTTTAATATTTGCAATATAAGTTCCGTAACCCATTCTGTCCAGACTTCTTTTTTGAGAGCCGCTGAAACAATTCTCCGGGGAGAGAAGCATCAGGCCCTGCTCGTCCTCCTCTACATTTTCTGGAGTAACGCTGTCTCTACCTAGTTCATGGTCTGAAGATACGAATTGGGTCCAGTCTATAA
The DNA here is from genome assembly GCA_051745085.1 of Bacillota bacterium. Taxonomy (GTDB): domain Bacteria; phylum Bacillota; class Halanaerobiia; order Halanaerobiales; family Halarsenatibacteraceae; genus Halonatronomonas. The sequence continues at coordinate 3,480 of JBNJDR010000056.1, forward strand.
GTTGTTTGTCTTCTGCGGAAAAATTAACAGTTATAATTTCGTCCTGCCCATACTCATCTTTTAACCTGGTTTCTTTTACATCTTCTAGACTACTGGCACTGCTGCAGCCTGTAATAAATAGGGCGAACAATAAAATAGTCGTAATAAAAATAGTTTTTTTCATTAGTATCCCTCCGGTAGCCGAACTACCCGTTTGTGTACGGGCTTCGAGCTTTGCGACCCTGCCTCACGACAGGAGTGCCTTTTTCAAGGATGTTAGTCTATTAAAGTGTCTTGTTAATAATATATCCTAATTTATTAAATTTGTCAAGCATAAAAAAACCAGGATCAATAAATTTGACCCCGGTTTTTTAGATTCTATAGGCTTATTTTTTAGCTACGCTTTGTCTATTAGTAGTGTTGATACCCACAAATTCTCTGCTTGCGATATGATCTGCCAGTTTTGCAAAGTCTTCTCCAGTCCAATTATGGTTTCCGTCCAGCCCATCGAGGGAGAATACGATCCACTGGTTTTCTTCCATTAGGTTTATAATAGCTTTAACATTGGCTAAAGATAGGTCATTGATATCCAGAGCCATTATATTATTCTGATCACCATTACTCATTGGAAGGTCATTGTGTGGAGACCAGAAACTGGTGACGGTGGCTGGGTATACTTCGCTTATGCTGGTTAATGTTTCACGAGTATATCTGCCAAAAGGTACCGAAAAACCATAAACTTCAGGTATTATTTGTGTAAGTCTGCTTTTAGATTCGGTTAATTCGTATCTCAAGTCGGTTTCGTTCAATTTAGTTAAATCCTGATAAGTGACGCCGTTAGAGCCGATCCCCCAGCCGTCCTCATAAAGAGCTAGTAGATCATCCTCACTAAGTTTGCCAGGTTGACCGATTTGATCTGTTGCTACATAAACGTCACCTTTGAAATCATGTTGATTTAAAATGGGCCGGGCTGATTCGATAACAGAAGAATCTCCATTATTAAAGGCAAACGAAATCATCGCCTCAGGAGTATCAACACCCTCTGCGCCCCCTAAAGTTAAAGCGAGACCAACAGCGAGGATTACTACTCCAAACCTGCCTACTAAATATAAGCTTGATAGTCCTGATGGTAAATACATAAATTTAACCCCCTTCTTAATTAATGACCTTTATGCCACATTATCAATGTTTTATTTTTAATTATTTCATTATATCCCGATTCGAGGAAAATATAATTATCTATTAAAAGTGAAAACCAGTAAAATGGTATTCCTTTTAAAGTGTGAGTGATGCTCTTATATCTTATTGCTCCAATCATTACAACGATCAAAGTAAATAGGAAGTCGAATATAAGGAAGTAATAAATTGCACTATAGAAAAAGAATTTTGTATTGCCGCTGGCTGTCATTGTAATTAAAGTAATAACTAAACCGATCCAAAGAAAATTAGATAAAAGGTGGAGCGCTATAACTGCCAGCAATTTTTTGTTCTTCTTTAGAAATTCATGCTTGTACATTTTCATGCACTGGAAAAAGCCGCGATACCAGCGCCTGACCTGGTTTTTATAGGTTATCCAGTTATCGGGATCTTTAGGATAACTAACTGCGCTGCTGACCATTTTTACTCGATAGCCAGCTAATTGAGCAGCAAAGGTCAGGGCCAGATCTTCTGCGATAGATTGTTCGGGAAGGTCAATTTCTCGGAGAAGTTCTGTTTTATAAATTGAAAAGCATCCTGAAACTACGAAGAGAGTACCCCAAAAATTTTGGGTGGACTTAAAGAAGCCTATCCCGAATAAGTACTGCACCAATCTAACGGACTCCCATAGTGAGTTGATATTTTGTGGGATAACAAATCCGCAGGCTGAGAAGGTATCGTCATCGTACATTGCGGGAACTATCTTTTCAATAGCATCTTTTTTGAGCATCGTATCTGCATCCAGCATTACCAATAGTTCAGTTGTAACAAACTGCAGGCCAAACTTCTGAGCCTTTGCTTTCATTCCACTTTGCTGAGGAGTTTTAACGACTTTAACCTTAGAGAACTTTTTAGCTATTTCCCCGGTTCTGTCTGTCGAAGAGTCATCAACAACTATTATCTCTTTGATCGGATAACTTTGGGCTAGTACGCTGCGAAGAGTAGAACCGATTAAATCTTCTTCGTTATACGCCGGGATTAGCACGGTCACTTCTGGTTGATAAGAATTAGGAACCTTACTTTCAATTCTAAATCCGAAGAGAAATATTAAGCGTCTTACCCATTTATAATTTATTAATTTGTTTTTAAGATCTGAAACTTTAGTTAGCATTCTATTCACCTATACTTCTGTGACTGATTTGCTTGCTAATTGATATTTGTTATCATTTAACAGCAGTATATCATGTTTAGAGACATTATTGGTCATAAATCACTGAGATATCAGTCACATTTCACTGAGATTTACAAAAATACTTTTTTATTTTTCTTTTGTGATATTAATAATTATTTGTTTCCCCTAATAATTCTACATAATTTAAAGGAATATTTAGGTTTATCAAGAAATAATTTAATAGGTTAAATTATAAAAGCCGTTATTATGAGGAGGAATTAGTATGGAGAAGAACAATGGCGATCAATTTTCAAGTAGGTTTGCAATTGTAGCAGCTTCTATTGGTATGGCAGTAGGTACAGGTAATATTTGGAGGTTTCCCAGAATTGCTGGTATGTGGGGAGGAGGAACTTTTCTTTTTGCCCTGACTGTGGCGGTAATCGTCTGGGCTATTCCCTTATTGATCGGTGAATTTTTGATCGGCTATAAGACTCGAGTTGGTAATATAGCCGCATTTAGAGATTTCATGGGTAAAAAATATACCTGGATGGGTGCATGGTTGGCATTTTGTGCTTTAGGAATTACTTTTTATTATTCTGTAGTGGCTGGTTGGTCCCTAAGGTATTTTGTTTTTAGTATTTCCGGAGCAATAAGCCCGGGGGTTGAAGGCGCTGCCCTGTGGGATACATTTATTTCTAATCCAGCCCAGACAATATTTTTTCACTTTATAGCAACTGGATTAACCGTAGCAATTATTTACCGGGGAATTAAGGGCGGAGTAGAAAAAGTACTTAAGATTTTATTACCTTCCTTATTTATTATTTTAGGAATTTTAGCTGTAAGAGCCCTTTTCTTACCGGATGCCCTGGTAGGTTTAAGTTATTTATTTGTTCCTGAATGGGGAGCATTATTGAGCGGGAGGATTTGGTTGGAGGCCTTTACTCAGGCAGCCTGGTCTACTGGAGCAGGCTGGGGATTACTGATGGTATATGCTGTTTATTCCAGGGAGAATGATGATATTGGTAGAAATAGTAGTATTATAGCATTTGCTGATGTTTTGGCTGGTTTTTTAGCCGGTACCGCTATCCTTATTACTGTATTTTCTATGGCTCCTTCTTTGACTGAAGCCGAAGGCATTTTAGCAGCTGGTAACGTGGGGCTAACCTTTATCTATATTGTGGAATTATTAGTGGAGATGCCCGGAGGATTTATTTTATCCCCATTATTCTTTTTGGCTTTATCAGCGGCAGCAATATCTTCCTTAACAGCTATGATAGAACTAGCTACAACCAATTTAATCGATACTGGTTTTAATCGAAAAAAAGCTGCTGTAGTGGCTGGAATTGGTATCTTTATTCTTGGTGTACCCTCGGCTATCTGGATAGATTTTCTGGATAATCAGGATTGGGTATGGGGGGTTGGTCTGTTAATCAGTGGATTATTAGTTGCCCTGGCCTTAATGAAGTATGGTGTAGAGAAAGCTCGCCAGGAAGTTAACGACCTTAGCGACATCCATATCGGGAAATGGTGGAGTTATTGTATCAGGCTATTTCCAGTTATGTTCATTTTTATTTTCGGCTGGTGGATTATGCAGTCTATACAATGGTATCCTGATGATTGGTGGAACCCATTTATCGTCTTCAGTACTGGAACAATGGTTGTCCAGTGGCTCTTGTTAGCATTAGTGACATTTTTAGCTAATAACTATATGGCCGATAATTTACGCCCGGGTAAGATGAGTAAGCTTCAACAGAGCGAGGAGGGTTAATATGGATTATCAAACTATAATCTGGGTAATCATATTTTATGGGTTTTATTTTGGAGTACTCGGCTGGTTAATTAAAGGGATGGATCCTAATCGAAAGTAAGAGAATTAAAGTCCAACAGTATTAATAAAATCCTGGCTGTGATATGATACTTCCAAAGTAGATAGCCTGCTAAATAAAAGCAGGCTATCTCCCTGGAGGTATTTTTTCATTTAGATTTGATTATAGTAAGTATATTTGCTATAATTACTACATCAGAATTAATAAGTAATGATTATCGCCCTTTATTTCTGCACTTTTATGGTTTTTTAACCAGTTAAAGTTTAGGAAAATGGGTTTTTTATTTTTTAAGTATTAAATAATACAATATTGAGGGGGGAGTAAATAAAAATGAAAAAAGAGATGATTAAAAAACTCATTATTTTTAGGCATGTTATAAATAATAAACTTGATATTAAGCATATATTTCAGTATGCCATCGGCGTGACAGCTGGGGCTATAGCTTTTAGCGCTTATGCGAACAATGATATGGTTTTATTTACTGGCATCCTCATCGGATTTTCTTTGTTAAATCAAATTTTTCATAAGTTCTTTAAATATTCTCCAATCGCCCGGGTTATGGTTAAAAAAGAGGATATGGATGATGAAGATTTTAAAAATAAGATAACTGAAGCTATTAAAAAGAGTATCAAAAATGATAAGAAAGATGAATAGCTTATAAGACAAATATTATTAATAAACCCAGGATCCAGCAGTAATAAGCGAATATGCTCAGTCGTTCTTTGTTGATCAAAAATAATAAAATTTTAATTGCAAAATAACTTGCGATTGCCGAGGTGACTGTACCAACGATTAATTCAGGTAGGGTAATTCCAGCCAGCCCGGCAGTTGCAATATGTCTTGTTTGCAGTAATGTGGCGCCTCCAATAACTGGGATAGAAAGTAGAAAAGAAAATTTAGCGGCCAGGGTTCGGTTCAAACCTTTGAACAGCCCACCCACTATGGTAGCACCTGAACGAGAAATCCCCGGGAAGATGGCCAGAGCTTGAGCAAAACCGACTATAATAGAGTCGCTAACCTTCATCTCTGCAGCATTTCTTTCCTGGCTTTTTATTCTGTCGGATATCCAGAGTAAAGCCCCTGTAATCAAAAGAGCAAAGCCTACCACAGTTAAAGTGGTAAACATTTCCTCGAAAAAATCTTCAAAGAGTAAGCCAATAACACCTGCCGGAACAGAGCCTAAAATAACGTAATATGTAAGTTTCCGATAATCTTCACGTAAAGTTATCATGCCCCAAATATCTTCTCTAAATGCCACTACCACCGCTAGTAAACTTCCAAAATGCAAAAATACATTTAAAGTTATGCCCCCATCAACCTGCATAAAATTTTGAAATATAACTAGATGACCTGAGCTACTTACCGGTATGAATTCAGTTAAACCCTGTATAAAGCCTAATACTAAAACATTTAAAAATCCCATAAGTTTACTACTGCTCCTTCCTAATCAGCTAAAGTAATTGTTGATCTTAATAATTTAAGCGCCTATATTTACTTCTGGGTTTGCTTTAATATCCCTTGTTAATAAAGGTTGTAGTTAAAGCTTTTTTATTGTTTGGGCGGGATTTCCGCCTACGACCAGGTTGGTTTTGATATTTTTAGTAATAATAGAGCCAGAGGCGATAACCACATTGTCACCGATCTTTACTCCTGGATTGATTATGCTTCCTCCTCCGATCCAGACATTATCACCTATGGTTACAGGTTTCCCCAGTTCAGCACCTGAGTTTCTCTCTTTAGCATCCAGGGGATGGGTGGCGGTGTAAATATGAACTCCAGGGCCGATCTGGCAGTTAGCACCTATCTTTATTTCACAAACATCGAGCATGATACAATCAAAATTCATATAAAAGTTATCTCCAATTTGAATGTTATATCCGTAATCACAGCGAAAAGTGGGTTCGATGAAATAGTTTTTACCGGCTTTACCCAGTAGCTCCTGGATAATTTCTTTTCTTTTTTCTAATTCATCCTCTCTGGTCTGATTATATAGCCTGGTTAACCGACGAGCCTGCAACCTATCCTGGACCAGTTCTGGATCATCGGCATGATAAAGCTGACCGGCTAACATTTTTTCTTTTTCAGTTGTCATTATTTTTCACCTCACTTTAATAAGTTTATCATATTTCCCGGTATGCTTAAAAGAAAATATTTGAGAGATGATCTTAATTTTGAGAACATCAGGTATGGTATTAATAATAGATGAAAATGTAATCGATGAAGCATGATATAAAAAAGCCCCGGGGATTTTAATCCCCCGGGTTTTTAGGTTGAGTTATATTATTTTGCCTTATACTATTTAGCGTAATATTCGATTACTAATTGATCGTCTATCTGAACTGGTATTTCTTCTCTTTCTGGCAGTCTAACTAAAGTAGCGGAGAAGTTTTCTTCATCTCTACTCAAGTATTCGATCTCGGAGAGATGTCTTTCTCGGAAGTTTACCTGAAAGAGATCATTTTTTTGCTGCTTTTTCTTGAGAGATATCTCATCACCAATATTAACCTCGTAAGAGGGAATATCAATTATCTTTTTATTAACCAGGATATGGCCGTGACTTACCATTTGGCGGGCCTGTCTGATCGAGCGGGCAAATCCTATTCTGTAAACAAGGTTGTCCAATCTTAGTTCCAGCATTCTATATAAGTTGTTTGCTGTAATTCCTTGTTCCTGCATGGCTTTTTCTACATATCGGTTGAACTTTTTCTCCAATAAACCATAATATGCTTTCAATCTCTGTTTTTCTAAAAGCTGCATACCATAATTAGAAAGTCGTTTGTTTTCTCTATTAAATGTTCCATCTGCTCTTTCCATTGTTTTAGGATGTCCGTAGACATCTAACCCTAATCTTCGTGCTTCTTTGAAGCGAGGGCCTCGTTTATTAGCCAATTTTAATCCTCCTGTTACTATTTTTGCCGCGGTTTAATCCCACATCAGGTATTATAACATATGGAGCCCAAATGTAAATAGTTCTCATTTAACAATGCCTTCAATTTCTTTATAAGCCAAA
>JBNJDR010000057.1:0-10546 GCA_051745085.1 Bacillota bacterium
TGGGTATATACCCGGCGGGGGATGGTCAGTCTCAGTAACTCTAAAGGGGATTCCAGTTGTTCGCCAGTTTCTGGATCTCTACCTAACAGGAACGAGCCGATTTCTACTCCACGTACACCTGACTCCAGGTAAAGAGCGTTGGCAAGGGCCTGGGCAGGAAACTGATCATATGGAATATGGGGTAAGAATTTGGCCGCATCGACAAAAACGGCATGTCCCCCGGTAGGCTGTTGAATGGGAATATTGTTTTCTAATAATTTATCTCCCAGATATGCGACGTGATTTATTCTATATTCTAAATAACTGTATTCAATTCCTTCCTTTAAGCCTCGAGCTAAGGCTTCCATATCCCGGCCAGAAAGACCACCATAGGTAGGAAAACCTTCATAGGGCACGAGGCGAGAGCGGAGTTTATTATATAATTCTTCATCTTCTTTGATCCCGATGAGGCCTCCCATATTAACGATGGCATCTTTTTTAGCACTTAAAGTAAAACCGTCTCCATATCTGAACATTTCTCTAACTATTTCTCTAATGCTTTTATTCGCGTAGCCTTCTTCTCTTTTTTTTATAAAATAGGCATTTTCTGCATAGCGAGCAGCGTCAAAAATAACTGGTAGATCATACTCCTGGGCTAATTCACTAACTGCTTTAATATTTTTCATGGAAACAGGTTGGCCGCCAGCACTGTTACATGTTATAGTAATCATGATGAAGGCGATTTCTTCAGTTGGGGTATTTGCTAAAAATGCTTCCAGCTTTTCCAGGTCATAATTGCCTTTGAAGGGATGTTCTTTGGCAGTCTCATAAGCTGCGGGGATCACCTGGTTAACTGCTCGTCCGCCGGCAAGCTCAACATGGGCCTTTGTAGTATCAAAGTGCATATTGTTAAGCACGTATTGGCCCTTATCGATCAGGAGAGGAAAGAGCACTTGTTCGGCTCCTCGACCTTGATGGGAGGGTAAGATGTATTCGTAATTGAAGATATCCTGGGCAGTCTCTTCTAGATTAAAGAAGTTTCTACTCCCGGCATAAGATTCGTCGCCTAAGAGTAAGCCGGCCCACTGTTCATCGCTCATCGCTCCTGTTCCACTGTCAGTTAAAAGGTCGATGTAGACTTCATCGGAACTAAGAGCGAATAGATTATATCCAGCACTTTCCAGGGCTTTTTCTCTTTCTTCTTTGGGTATTTGGTTAATTTTCTCTACCATTTTAATCTTAAAAGGTTCTGCTTTTTTGGACATATTAATGCCACCACCTCAGTTGATTTAAAGTTATATATACACATCTTTATTATACTCTGCTTTACTATTAAAAATCAAGGATACAGCTATCTGAATTTTAAGTAATTTGACAGGTGCATCTTATTTAGTTATACTAAATTTGAATATGTGAAATATAAAATTTTAGGGGGGTTTATGAATGACTAAAAAGATGAAGTCTATGGATGGAAATACTGCAGCAGCTCATGTGGCCTATGCTTTTACAGATGTTGCAGCAATATATCCGATTACCCCATCTTCACCGATGGCCGAAATGGTGGATGAATGGAGTGCCCATGGACGAGAAAACATTTTTGGTCAGCAGGTTAAATTGTCAGAGCTACAGTCTGAGGGTGGTGCTGCTGGTGCTGTGCATGGATCATTATCTACAGGTGCTTTAACTACTACTTTTACCGCCTCGCAGGGCTTATTGCTTATGCTGCCAAACATTTATAAAATTGCAGGCGAATTACTGCCCGGAGTTTTTCATGTGAGTGCACGTTCGGTAGCGACTCAAGCTTTATCAATTTTTGGTGACCATTCCGATGTAATGGCGTGTCGTCAGTCTGGAGCTGCTATGTTAGCTTCAGGTAGTGTTCAGGAAGTCATGGATATGGCCGGAGTAGCACATTTAGCGGCTATTGATTCAAGTTTACCTTTTATTCATTTTTTTGATGGTTTTAGAACATCTCATGAGATTCAAAAGATAGAAGTTTTAGATTATGATGACCTGGCTCAATTTGTTGATCAGGATAAGTTGATGAAATTTAGGAACAGTGCTTTAAACCCAGAAACTCCTGTGACAAAGGGTACTGCTCAGAATCCAGATATTTTCTTCCAGGCCAGAGAAGCATGTAACAGGTTCTACGAAAACACACCTGATATTGTAGCCGGTTATATGGAAAAAATCAGTGAGCTGACCGGGAGAGAATACAAGCCATTTGTTTATCATGGGGCTGAAGATGCTGAACATATAATTATAGCAATGGGTTCAGTTACAGAAACAATTGAAGAAACAGTAGATTACTTAGTTGAAAAAGGGGAAAAAGTTGGTTTGATCAAAGTTCATCTTTACAGACCTTTCTCGGCAAAATATTTCTTCGATGTTCTTCCAGACACCGTTAAGAAAATTGCAGTTTTGGATAGAACCAAGGAGCCAGGCGCTATCGGGGAACCACTTTTTGAAGATATCCGGTCCCTTTTCTATGATCGGGATGAGAGACCCGTTGTTGTCGGTGGTAGGTACGGTTTAAGCTCCAAAGAAACCAATCCTTCTCATATTAAAGCAGTTTATGAGAACCTTAAGCAGTCCGAATCGAAAAATGGCTTTACTATCGGGATTGTCGATGATGTTACCTATACTTCTCTTCCAGTAGAAGAGAAGATCGATACTACTCCAGAAAGCACCACTGCCTGTAAGTTCTGGGGCTTCGGCTCAGATGGTACTGTGGGTGCTAATAAAAACGCGATTAAAATCATTGGTAATAACACTGATAAATATGCGCAGGGTTATTTCTCTTACGACTCCAAGAAATCCGGAGGGGTTACAGTATCCCACTTAAGATTTAGTGATGAGCCGATTAAGTCGACTTACTTAATAGATAAAGCTGACTTTGTGGCCTGTCATAATGAAGCTTATATCGGTAAGTTCGATATGTTAAGCGATCTCAAGCCAGGTGGGACCTTTGTTCTAAACTGCACCTGGACAGAAGAAGAATTAGAAGAAAATTTACCAGCTGAAGTGAAATCTTACTTAGCTGAGAATGATATTGACTTCTATATAATAAATGCTGTTGATATAGCTCAGGAAGTAGGTCTGGGCGGCAGGATTAACATGGTTATGCAGACTGTCTTCTTTAAACTTGCAGATATAATTCCGATCGATGATGCGATTAAATATCTGAAAGAGGCTATTAAAGATACTTACGGCCATAAAGGAGATAAAATTGTTGAAATGAATAATAGAGCGGTAGATAAGGCACTTGATGCACTTGTTTCCGTTGATGTACCTTCTGAATGGGGTTCAGCAGAATCGGTAGAAGAAGAGATTGATGAAAATAGGCCAGAATTTATTAGAGAGGTTCTTGATCCGGTTAATCGCCAGGAAGGCGACGATTTACCTGTAAGTACTTTTGTCGGTAGAGAAGACGGTTCCTTCCCACCTGGAGTTTCTCAATACGAGAAAAGAGGTATAGCCGTTCATGTGCCTAACTGGTTAGAAGAGAACTGTATTCAGTGTAACCAGTGTGCTTTTGTTTGTCCACATGCAGTTATCCGTCCATTCCTCTTGGATGATGAAGAGATGGAAAATGCTCCCGAGGATATGGCAACTCTAGACGCCCGGGGTAAACAATTGGACGGCCTGCAGTATAGAATTCAGGTTAGCCCTCTTGATTGTACCGGTTGTGGAGTCTGTGTAGAAACCTGTCCTGCACCTACAAAAGCTCTAGAATTTGAAGAGTTCGCAGAAATGGTAGAACAGGAAAAAGATAATTGGGATTACGTAAGTGAAAATGTATCCTATAAAGGCGATTTGATGAACCCAGCTTCTATTAAAGGAAGTCAGTTTAAAAAGCCATTACTTGAATTTCACGGTGCATGTGCTGGTTGTGGAGAAACTGCCTATGCTAAACTGGTAACTCAGATGTACGGCGATAGAATGTTGATCGCCAACGCCACTGGATGTTCCTCAATTTGGGGCGGTACAGCACCATCTTCCGTATACACCACCAACGAAGAGGGTTATGGTCCAGCCTGGGCTAATTCGCTCTTTGAAGATAATGCCGAATATGGTTATGGTATGCATCTTGGTAATGAGCAGATAAGAGCGCGTCTTGGAAATCTTATGGATGAAGCGATTGAGGCCGGCGTTTCTAGCGAATTAGAAGAATTGTTCCAGAAATGGCAGGAAGTAAAAGACGAAGGTCAGGCTTCCAAGGATGTTTCAGAACAGATTAAACCTCTGCTGGAAGAAGAAAATGATAATAAAGCGGTTGCTGAAATCGAAAAGATGAAGAAGTTCCTCACCAAAAAATCTCAATGGATCTTTGGTGGAGATGGATGGGCTTATGATATTGGGTATGGAGGCTTAGATCATGTGCTGGCATCTGGCGAGGATGTTAACGTGCTGGTCTTTGATACTGAAGTTTACTCCAATACTGGTGGTCAATCTTCTAAGGCTACTCCGATAGCAGCAGTAGCGAAATTTGCTGCGTCCGGTAAGAAGACTAAAAAGAAAGATCTAGCTCAGATGGTGATGACTTATGGTAACGTTTATGTGGCCCAGGTAGCTATTGGAGCTAACATGAACCAGACCGTCAAAGCGCTCAAAGAGGCTGAAGAATATGACGGTCCATCTCTGGTAATTGCTTATACTCCATGTATTGCCCACGGCATCAAGGCTGGCATGAACTGCAGTGTTGAGCAGGAAGGCAAAGCTGTTGAGGCCGGTTACTGGCATCTCTTCCGGTTTAATCCTGAACTAGAGGAAGAAGGTAAGAATCCATTTGTGATGGACTCTAAAGAGCCTACCGGATCGATGAAAGATTATATGCTCAGCGAGGTTAGATTTTCTTCACTTAAGAAGACGTTCCCTGACATTGCTGAAGAGCTCTTCGAATATGCTGAAGAGCAGGCCGTAGAAAAATATAAAACCTACAAAAGATTGGAGCAGGCCTACGCTCCAGAAGATGAGGATGAGTAAATATTTGTAGGATAAGTTTGGTAATATAAAAATGCCCTGGATGGAAACCATCCAGGGCATTTCTTCATTAAGGAGAATCTATTGATGAATATAGAAAAATTATATCAAAAAATGGTCCAGCTCATGCTGGGGATGTCGCTTTTGGGTATTATCTTAATCTGGTTAATTTTAAAAGAAGCACCCGATCAGCTTATCTCCTGGTCTGCTTTTCCGGGGCAGGTAGGTATCGGTTTAGTCGGTATGCTGGGTTTGATCATCCCTGCCCTCATAATGGCTGGTTATAAACCGGAGATGATAGAGACAGGCCTGGAAGAAATACTGCCCATCTGTCGCCTGGCCCTCTATAAACTAGGAATAATTAGTCTAATGGCTGGAGTGAGTGAAGAAATATTATTTAGAGCATTTTTGCAGGAGTTGACAGGAATCTGGCCGGCAGCTTTATTATTCATGCTTGTGCATGCTGGTTTTTGGTATAAACAGGAAAACAATATAGACCGGATAATATTCGGGCTGTTTTACCTGCTGGCGGGAGTCTGGTTGGGATCGGTTTATAACTATGCCGGACTTATCGCGGCTGCAGTTACCCATGCTGGTTATGATTTTATTCTCTTTTGGTATTTTAAGAAGTACTTGCTTGAGTCACAAGAGCTTTAAATAACTCTTGAAAGCAAACTTCACTCTGTACCAGGTCTTCGGGATGCCATTGAACGCCGAGGACGAAGTCTTGATCTTTTGCCTCGATAGATTCTATAATACCTTCGCTGGATTTAGAGGTGATACTCAGATTATTCCCTGGTTCTTTTACGGCTTGGTGGTGGTACGAATTAACATATAGATCATCTAAAGAGCAGAGTATTTCAGATAATTTACTGCTTGAATCGATATAAACTTTATGGTAGGCACAAGCACTGCTTTTTTGCGAAGTATGAAATAAGTTGTTATCCTGCTGCGTATTTAAATCTTGATAGAGGCTGCCGCCTAGAGCTACATTGATTAACTGCATGCCTCTACATATACCCAGGATAGGCAGATTTGCTTCATAGGCGGCTGTAAATAAGCCGATTTCCCACTTATCTCTTTCTAAATCAACCTGAGTTAACTCCTTAATGGGTTTTTCTCTGTAAAGTTCAGGCGATATATCCTGGCCGCCGCTTAAAACGAGACCGTCAAGTAAATTAACGTAGTTATTTATATCTTCGAGAGTGCTTAAAATCGGAATAGGCAGGGGTAGTCCGCCCGCTCGGTCTATAGCTTGAATATAATTACAATCGATGCTGCCGTAAAAAGATTTGTTTTCTGCATCTTCTTTGCGGAATATAGTTACGCCAATAAGTGGTTTAGACATATAGGTTCACCTCGTTTGGATTTTACTGTGGTTGATATTTCATTCTGCTTTCATCACAGTTTCGTGTTTGTAATCAGAGATGACGTGGTAATAGCCAGTCAGATTTTCATCTAATTCTGGATCTCCCGTATCTATTAACATTTTGCCCGATAAGGCGTGTAATTTAGCTGAAGTTGCGAGAATAGTTATATTATTAAGTCCTACTTTTCGGATGACCTGAGGGCTAATTTGTTGATTACCTCGGCCAAAAATAAAACCCTGACCGCCGATAACGGTTATCACGATTTCTGCGGGATGTTCTTTGTACTCTTCCAGGAGAGCCAGGATATTCTGTTCAGCCAGATCTTTCCCTACTAATTTTCTGTTAAAAATGGCGTCTACTCCTAATAATGAATGTTCTAACTCCAGTAGTTCCAAAACTGATGCGGTGGTGGTTCCTGGTCCGAGGATATAAAGGCAGTTATCTTTCATCCTGTTTTCGAGAAAATGCTCGGCGATGGCATAGCGGCTTATTTCATCGCTGCGTGCGCTGCCGGACTTTTGATCCTGGGTTAATGATTGATCGCTAGGAACGGTAAGGTAGCCGTAAAGTTGGGCATCTACCTGACCGTAGCGGAAAGCTTCTTCATCGATGTCCATGACTTCTTTTTTCTCTGTTCCAGATACTTCGCCCTGAAGGTATTTACGAGCCAGATCTCCAGCTGCTCTAGGATTAGTAGCAAATACTGCCGAATGAATTTTTACTCCAGCTGGGATGCCCAGTACAGGTAGTGATGTTTCGATGGCAGTATAGATATCTCTGGCCGTGCCGTCGCCTCCACTAAAAAGTAATAATTCAACTCCTTCATCTTTCAAATCTTTAGCGGCCTGCTGGGTGTCTGCTGGGGTAGTACTGCCACTTTCTATCTCACCAATGACTGTAGGTTTAAAACCTGCTTCTCTGGCTTCATTTTCACCCATTTCCTTAGGGTAAGTTATAAGCTCGATTTCTTTATTTGAGTTTTTTAAGGTAGTAAGAGCCTGTACGGTTCTGTGAGGAGAGACGGGTTCTGCTCCCAATTCTTTAGCTTTTTCCTGGGTTTCCCTGCCATCACTTCCCTTGAGACCGACTTTGCCACCTATACCGGCGATGGGATTTACGATAAGTCCAATTTTTTTCATGGTTTCACATCCTTATTATTTCTAGTTTCTATCTTCTACTTTATCACTAATAGATGGATTAATAAAATTATATCAAAAATTGTAAAGGAGTAACATAATTAATAAAGAAATATTAAACAAAACAAAAATATTAGAATGAGGTGAGTATTTATTGCCCAATATTTATATAACCCGACACGGGAAGACAGAATGGAACTTACAGAACAAAATGCAGGGATGGCAGGAGACTCAACTGACAGATTTAGGAAAGAGATGGGCTTTGGCAGCTGGGAAGGGAAAACCTCGGCTGAGATAAAGGAATATGATTGGGATAACTATCATAAGTTTTGGTATCAGCCTCATCTTTTTGAGTCTAATAGAGGCGAAACCTTTATTCAAGTTAAAAAAAGATCGGTTTCCCTGTTAAAAGAGATCATTTCCCGGTATAATGATAATGTATTGTTAGTTACCCACACTGTTATCATTAAAACCTTAATGGCTTGTTTTGCTGAACGTTCTCTGCAGAAATTGTGGGATCCTCCGTATATTCATCAAATTTGTTTGAATTTAATTAAAGTGGAGGAAGGAGAAACTGAGATTGTATTTCACGGTGATATTTCTCATTATAAAAACAGTTGATTTAACAGAATAAATAAAATATCACAACCGGAGGTAATATCATGGGCGGAACTCAAAGAGCGGATATAGAACCTGGTCAAAAAGTTTTAGTTGTCCAGAAAAAAGATCAAAAATCCGGGAAGTTAACTGAAGGAAGAGTTAAGGATATCTTGACAAATTCAGCAACTCATCCGCATGGAATAAAAGTTCGTTTAGAAAGCGGGATAGTAGGGCGAGTTAAAGAGATTAAAGGATAATAAAAAATAGCTGCCCCCCTTGCTTTTCTACCTGCTATATGTTATTATAGATATCGTTGAATACATGCGCCCGTAGCTCAATTGGATAGAGCGTCTGACTACGGATCAGAAGGCTGGGGATTCGAGTTCTCCCGGGCGCGCCATTTTTCTCTTGTTATATATCTATATATTAACGACTATAGCTCTTACCAGAATTCTGGTAAAGGGCTTTTTTTTTTCAAGTTTAGGTAGTGGGTTATATTAAAATCATCGAAGTTAAGGAGGTAGAAATGAATATATCAAATTTTACTATTCCTGAGATAACGAACAATTTAAACAAGTGTAATTGGGAAGTTGAAGAGGTAGTTGAAAATTCTTTTGCAATAATAGGAGAGAAGGAAAACTTAATATCAGCTTTATTACCGGAAGAGAACCGGAAGATACGATTGGAGCAAAGGATCGAAGAGCTAGAAAAAAACAAGGATTGCTTTGATAGGTTAAAACCTAATCTATACGGGGTTCCAGTAGCGGTGAAAGACATATTTCATGTCAATGGGTTTAGAACGCAGGCTGGATCCCGGCTAGACCCTGACCTACTTACTGGAAAAGAAGGTTATATTATTAAAGCCCTTCGATCTCAGGGGGCTTTAATTCTAGGTAAGACAGTGACCACAGAATTTGCTTATTTTGTGCCAGGGCCTACCCGAAATCCCCATAACCCTGATCATACACCGGGAGGATCAAGTAGTGGTTCGGCAGCTGCGGTGGCAGCTGGCTACTGTCCATTAGCCCTGGGAACTCAAACTATAGGCTCGGTGATCAGACCAGCAGCTTTTTGTGGTATTGTGGGTTTTAAACCTAGCTATGGAATAATACCCCTGGAGGGCTTGATTAAATTTTCTGAGTCTGTAGATCATATAGGGTTTTTTACTCGAACAGTTAAGGGAATGGAGATAGCATTTACCAGTTTATCTCCTGCTGGACAGTTCAAAAAAGCTAAATATCTTCCTCGACCTGTTTTAGGTGAACCGGACGAGACATATCTTAAGCAGGCAGATAATGTGGGGTTAATAAATTTTGAGGCCAACAAATTAAATTTACAAAAAGCAGGTTATGAAATAAAGAAGACATCTATCCTGGGAAAAATAGAAGAGATTAATAATTCTCATAGGACTCTTATTGCTTATGAATTTACTAGAGTACACGAAGGTTGGTACAAAGAGTATGGAGAAGATTATGGAAGAGAAACAGCAAACCTGATTGAAGAAGGCCTGAAAATAAAAGAAGAAGATTATCTAAAGGCAAAAAATGATCGGCTAAAATTAAGAAATAGATTACAAGAAACAATGAAAGAAAAAGGCATAGATATTTTCATTTCTCCTTCAGCACCCGGGCCAGCACCTGCAGGGATCGATTCTACAGGTAATCCAGTTATGAATTTACCCTGGACGAACGCTGGTTTACCAACAATTACAGTACCAGCAGGCAAAACTGTTGAAGGTTTACCTTTAGGATTGCAGATGTCTGCGCGGTATGAAGCAGATGAACAGCTATTACACTGGGCTAGAAATATTGCTGTACTTTTAGAAGATTAATAGGGATATGATGAGACGAACTGATTATAAGTTATATTTATAGGATTTTTTAGTATATATATGATAGAATAAACTTAAAGAGCATTAATTGCACTAACCGATGAAACCCAAAATTTATCCTAAAATTAGGGTGAGGAGAGAACATTATGTATGATAAACAATTTGATTTTCTAATTGTTGGGTCTGGTGCAGGCGGGGCTACTTTAGCAAAGGAATTAAGCAGGAAAGGTAAAAAAGTAATTGTAGTAGAGCAAGGTCGGCGAGAAAATAAGATGGGTACATTTAAAGATGCTTTGCAGTTTTTTGATACTACCAAGTATAAAACTCCTCGGCATTCAAAAGAAGGCGTTATTTTGTGGCGAACAATTATGGCCGGTGGTTCTACCATCGTATCTTGTGGGAACTCTACACGTTGTCTAGAGGAAGAATTAGATGATTTTGGGATTACTCTAGATGATGAATTTGCAGAAGTAGAAAATGAAATGGATGCTCCTATTGTAAGTGAAAGTTTATTATCCGAGGGGTCCATTAAGATCATGGACTCAGCCAGAGAGTTAGGATATGAGATGGACCTTATGCCGAAATTTATTAATCCAACAAAATGTCAAAAATGTGGCCAATGTGTGACTGGGTGTTCAAAAAGGGCG
>JBNJDR010000058.1:0-10228 GCA_051745085.1 Bacillota bacterium
TTTGAAATCCTGGGGGCTTACCTGAGAAGTTTTGGGATAATCTCCGTCTCTCATTCTGGAATAAACCTCAGCTAAAATTATTTCGCTTCCGGCTTTATATTCCTTCCCATTAAAATTAATCCGGTAGGGAAGTATTTTATAATCTATATTATGTAAATACTCAACTGGCAAATCACAGGCACTGTCTATGATTATCTGCTTTCCCATCAATTTATCCCCTCTCCCTGGCTAATCATTACTGAACTAAATTATATATTAAAGTAAAACCATTTTCAAACCTTAAATCCAAACATTTAAATAGTTTGACTTATTTGATAGCTTAAGGTAAAATTAATTTAAATTATAAACTGACGATTTGTCTATTAAAGAAAACTTTAACCAGAGGGGAGTTCTGAGTATGTTCTTGATTAAAATGGCCGTACGAAACCTGGCCCGCCACAAAAGAAGAACGATATATACTGCCATCATTATTTCCGTAGCCATCAGCTTTTACGTCTTTGCTGATGCCTTAGTTTTAGGAATGATGGAATCATCTTATGAGAATATCACTGAGTTCGAAATCGGCCATATCCAAATAACCCATCCGGAATACTGGCAGGATCGAGAAGATTTCCCTCTGGATAATCTCATATATTTAGAAGAAGAAATTCAATCTGAAATCTTAGAGCGCTCCGAAGTAGTAGGAGCATCTCCACGCTTAGATTTTCAGGCCCAGATCAGCGACGGTCAGGCAGAACTGCCTGTGATCGGACGGGGGATTGAGCCTGACTTAGAAAGCGAAACGTTTATCATCGAGGAAACTCTGGTGGCAGGTGATTTTATTGAGCCAGGTCAACCTCAAGCAGTCCTGGGCCAACAATTAGCAGAAGATATGCTGCTTGAAGTGGGCGATATGTTTATGTTGATCGTTAGAACCAGACAGGAAGCTTTTAACGTAATGGATCTAACCATTTCCGGGTTAGTGGAAACTACGAATCCCTACGTTAACGAAAATTTCGTTTATGTTCCTCTGGAGTTTGCCCAGGAGGCACTTCAGGTTGAGGATAGTTACAGTCATCTGGCTCTAAAGCTGACAGATCAAGAGAGAGCTGAATCGACTGCTCAACAAATTTCTGCTCAACTTGCGGAGTCAGGTTTAGACTATCAAGCGTATTCCTGGGAAAGCGGTGCAGAAGATCTGATCATGATGCAGAACTATTCCGATACCATGCTTATATTGATCCTGGGTGTGATCCTTCTCCTCGCTTTAGCTGGAATCGTTAATACGGTTATTCTTTCAATTCTAGAGCGTTTAAAAGAAATCGGAATGATGAAGGCAATGGGCATGAAAGTCAGGGAGATCACTTTCGTTATCGCATTAGAAGCAGGGGCTATCGGGGTTATTGGAGGAATAATCGGCTGTATCTTAGGGGCCAGTGCGGTCTACCTGCTCAGCACTTTCGGGATCAATATTTATGCCGGTATGGAAGGAGAATTCGATCTCCCCATCTCGATGGCCGTGATCTATGGTGGTTGGAATCCCGGAGCCTTTGTCTTTGTCTTCTTCTATAGCGTAATCATCTCTTTTCTGGCAGGACTATTCCCGGCTTATTGGGGAGCCCGCAAAGATCCGGTAGATATCTTACAAGAAAAATAAGTCAGCCCGGGAGGAATGATGAAGTGAAATATATATTATCCATAGCCTTACGAAATCTGCGCCGCCATAAATTACGCACCTTACTTTCTATATCTGCCATCATCATTGCTGTGGTCATCGGCATATTTTACCGCAGCATACTGCTTGGCTATACTGAATCAACCATAAATAATTATATTCACATGCAAACCGGCCACGTCCGTCTCGTTGACCAGGAATATGCCCGGCGGGAAAGGGTCCTCTCACTTTTCCACCCCGTTGATGGTTTCACCGGAGAGGGAGTGTCAGAAATGATCGGTACCCTGGAAAAAGAAGATCAAATCGCCGGTGCTCTTCCCCGCATAAAATTTGGGGCATCTTACCCCCGAGAAGAGGAAATGACGCATATGCTGGGTTTGGGTATCGATACCAATAAAGAAAGTGAATTTACTGACTTTCATAACCAACTGAACCAGGGGCGGATGCCCACATCCGATAATCGAGAAATAGCCATAGGCAGCGGTTTGCTGGCCGAACTGGACTATGAAGTAGGCGATAGGATAACCTTTATCTATACGACTTCCTTCAACTCCCTCCAGGGATCGACCTTCACCATCACCGGAGAGATAAAAACCAACGTATCACATTTTGACAACAACATTTTCCTGATCCCGCTTAACCAGGCTCAAGAAATATTGGACATGCCTGAACAGGCGACAGAACTATTACTTTTCACCCAGGATAGAGAAGATGACAGGGAGCTTATCGGCCAGGTCAACTCAATTTTAAAGGCTAGAGGGGGAGCTGAAAAATATCAGCTTTCCAGCTGGAGGGATGCGGGCGGTATCATCCAGTGGCTGCTGGCCTATCAACGAATTATCTTATTTGTTATGGCCGGGATCGTCTTTTTAGCCTCCCTGGTAATCATAAACACTTTGATTATGGTCATCAAAGAAAGAACCAGGGAAATCGGGACCATGGCTGCTTTGGGCTTAAGTGGCCGAGAGATAATCCTGCTCTTCACGGCCGAAGGGGCCTTCATGGGGATACTCGGTAGTTTGATCGGTTCCATAATTGGAGGTACTTTAACTGCCTATACCTCCCAGGTAGGCATCGACTTTGGCGAAGTGATGGAGGCCATGGGGGATTCTTTGATAAATACTGTAGTTTATCCGACTTTCTCTTTAGAGAACCTTCTGGTTGCCTTTCTCGTTGGCGTCATAGTTTCTACCCTGGCCTGCGTTATCCCCGCCCGAAGAGCAGCCCAGGTTGAACCGTACGAAGCCATGCGGGACCTCTAAATCATTCGTAACTCAGCGCATCTACCGGATCTAGGCTGGCCGCTTTATAGGCAGGATAAAGGCCGAAGAAAACCCCGATGATCAAGGCAAAGAAAAAGCCTGCGCCCACTGCTGCCGGCGATATATTGATCGGCCAACCTCCGATATTGGTGACGAAATAGGTAGCCCCCCAGCCTAAACCGATACCGATCAGACCGCCCAGGCTGGTTAAGCTTAGAGCCTCAAAGAGGAATTGAGTTAAAATATGCTTTTTTTCTGCCCCCAGGGCTTTGCGCACCCCGATCTCCTGGGTGCGTTCGTTGACCGAAACCAGCATGATATTCATGATACCGATCCCACCAACCAGTAAAGATATACCGGCTACCCCGCCTAACATAAGGTTCAGGGTCGTCGTTACTTCATCGATAACACCCAGTACCTGATCCTGACTGAAAATCGTATAGTCATCCTGGTTGCCTAAATGGCGGTAGAAATAATAATCTAAATCCCGATGAGCCCGTTCTGCCGGAGCCTCTGCCCCTGTCTGCACGTAATAGGTATCAATGTTTCTGGTTTGGGCTAACCTCTGAATATAGGAGGTCACAGGTATATACACCTTAGAATCCAGGTTCCCCACAAAAACTCGGCCCATCTCTTCCATTACTCCTACCACTTCAAAACTATAGTTTCTTCTTTGAAAATTTAAGGTTATCTCTTCACCCACCGGGTTCGTGGTCTCTAAGATCTCCCCGGCAATTTCAGAACCTAATACTATCGAATTACTGACAGTCTCGAGATCGTTATCATTGATAAAACGGCCCAGGCGGGCATTATATTGATTGATTTTAGCATAATCCGGTTCTGTTCCTACCAGGGCAGCATCTATACTTTCTCCACCTTTACTCAGGGTAACTCTGCCAGTTTTCTCTGGAACCACCGTTGTCACACCGGGGACAAAAGCTTTAATATCAGCAGTGAGTTCTAAAGTAAACTTATTCTCTGCCTCCTGAATATCCCTATCCAGGCCAGTCCCGACCCAGAGCAGATTCCCGCCCAGGGTTTGAATCTCCGAAATCACTTCCTGCTGAGCGGAGGTAGCAATCGACACGATCGCTATCACTGCAGCAACTCCGATTATTATCCCCAGCATAGACAGAAATGACCTCAGTTTATTAACTTTCAAACTGGAAAGGGCCATTCTTAAGATTTCTACTATCATGTGACCACCTCATCATTCTCGATCACGCCATCGCGGAGATGAATGATCCGATCAGCATAGCGAGCGATATGGGGTTCATGGGTTACCAGGACGACCGTATGGCCCTGGTCCTGGAGATCTAAAACCAGGTTCATTATCTCCTGGCCCGTATCAGTATCAAGATTTCCGGTTGGCTCGTCAGCCAGCAGCAACGAGGGTTGATTGACCAGAGCCCGGGCTATAGCCACCCGCTGTTTTTCTCCCCCTGAAAGCTCATTGGGCCAGTGCTCTAACCGGTCTCCTAAGCCTACTTGAGCGAGGACCTGGCTGGCTTTTTCCAGCCGTTCTTTTCTCCCGAAGCCGCTATAAATAAGGGGCATCTCAACATTGCGTCTGGCTGACCGCCGGGCCAAAAGATTAAACTGCTGAAAGACGAACCCTATCTTCTTGTTCCTGATCCTGGCTAGCTCTTTTTCACTTAGCTTTCCGATCTCGACATCTTCCAGAAAATAGCGGCCGGCAGTAGCCTGGTGGAGACAGCCAAGAATATGCATCATCGTGGATTTGCCGGACCCGGACGGACCCATAATCGAGACGAACTCACCCGTTTCAACCGCAAAACTGACGCCTTTTAAAGCTTCGACGCTGATCTTGCCGCTGTCATAAACCTTTTTCAAATCCTCGACCTTAATCACCGCCATCACCTCCGGAAGGATCTCCGCCAGGTTGATCAGGTCCAGCAGGGGTGCCTGGAGGTGGACCGGTTATCTCTTCGATCTCGCCGAAATCTATATACTGGGCTGCGTTCAGTAAAATTTCCTGGTCAGGATTTATGCCTGAGGTGATTTCAACGTAAGTGCCATCGCTCAGGCCAGTCTCAACCGCTGCAGCTTCAGGTTCATTCTCAATTATCTGGACGACGTACTCCTGGCCCTCCTCTTCATAAATCGAGGTTAAGGGGACAGCAGGCACATCTCCCCTGGTCGCGATGATTATCTCACCTTCCACCGAATATCCAGACCGGAAACGCTCATCGCTCTTATCCAGGCGGATTTCCACCGGTACCACCACAGAACCGTTGTCAGTTTCGGTATTCGTATGGATCCAGGTAACTTCGCCGGCGAATCTTTCTCCCGGCAGAGCATCCACTTCAACCCAGGCCTCCTGGCCTTCTTCCACCTGAGGTGCATCGATCTCGGATAGATCCAGGGCCGCCAGGTAAGTAGATTCATCGCGGACGGTTATCCCCGGGACGCTCGGATCAATAGAATCTCCTACCTCCAGATCAAAATTGCCCACCGTTCCCTTTAAACTTGACCTAATTTCCGTATCTTCCAGCTGCTCTTCAGCCAGTTCCAGTCTTCTTTCCTGTTCCTGAACATCTCTTTCTGTCCCTTCGATCAAAGTTTGTTCGTAGGCCTTCTCGGCCTGGATATAGTTAAGCTGCTGCTCTGTATCATCGAGGGCAAATAAGAGCTCTCCCGTTTCAACTTGCTCCCCTGCTTCTACAGGGATCTCTGCAATTTCCCCGCTCTGATTGGGCCGGTGGGTTTTCTCAGCCTGGGGAATGAGTTCGCCTGAAGAAGTAACTGTCTGCTGCAGATCTCTTGTTGCTACAGTAGTAATTCTTTCAGGCTGAAGCTGAAAATTATCTTCTCCTCCAGTATTTATAAACCAATACACTCCTCCTGCTGTAACTATAAGCAGAACGATCACAATAGGTATGATTATTTTTTTCTTCACCTTATGCACCTCCAGAAAATCAAAGCACGAAGTCAAGTGATCTATGTCAAGTGATCTATTTTTTGGCTCCCTGGAGAAATAATTCCAGAGTAAAATCTGCTAATTGAGCCGGATCTTGATCAACTTGTAGAGCACCCTGGCCATAAGACTGTAAAATTCCTAGAAAAACATGAGCCAACAAATCCTGGTCCCTATCTACTAAATAACCTGACTCTACTCCTGCTTTCATCACCTTTTTGATCTCCTGATGAAAAGCCTGTTTCCACTGCCAGATTTCCCGGTGAAATTCCGAGTCAGAGGTACCTCCCTGCAGAAAAATGCTCTGAGCAATATCAGCACTTTCCAGGCAG
This sequence comes from Bacillota bacterium, assembly GCA_051745085.1. Taxonomy (GTDB): domain Bacteria; phylum Bacillota; class Halanaerobiia; order Halanaerobiales; family Halarsenatibacteraceae; genus Halonatronomonas. The sequence continues at coordinate 6,187 of JBNJDR010000058.1, forward strand.
AAACGGGTATTGGCCAAAGTTATTTTATAAAGCTTCGTTTGCACATCCAGGTCATCATCTCTAACCACCTGACTTATCTCAGCGAAAACTTCTGAAACAGCCCTCTTGAACATCTCTTTAAATAATTGCTCCTTGCTATCAAAGTGATAATACAGGGTACCCTTACTGGTCCCTGATTCTTCAACGATACTATCCATGCTGGTTTCATGGTAGCCTTTTTCTGCGAAAAGTTTTGAGGCTGATCTTAAAATATTAACTCTAGTTTCTTTGAGCCTGCTCATGCTTACACCCCCTCCAGTAATCGACCGACCGGTCAGTTTTATCTAAGGATAACATGCCTTAACTGCAATTGTAAAATGATGGGGAGATGGCTTGTTTCTCTAATCACTTAACATCTTTAACCACCGATAGTATCCCCCGGCGTGATCGTCTTGCTCCGACAGACCAAATTCTTCGGCCAATTTTATCGCTAATTGCAGGTACGCCCGGCCGGTAGCAGTTATAATATTGCCGTCCTGAACTACATCTTCCTGAACGATTTTAGCCTCGGAAAAGAGCTCAATATTTTGGGTGGTTTTACTTAAACCCAACGAGTCTCCTGTACATCTTTTACCTGCTAGCAAACCTGCATTAGCCAGGAGTTTTGTCCCTCCGCATATGGCTGCAATATACCCGTTATGTTCATTAACTGCCCGCAAAAATTTATAAAGATCCTTGTTCGCAAAAAGATAATCAGGCCTGCCTCCCGGGATGAAAAGCAGATCAACCTGAGCTGGTTCAATATTTTCCAACGTATATTCCGGCAAAAATATCTGCCCCTCTTCACTGACATATACCTTATCTTTCACCCCTACAGAAGTAAAATACTCTTTAAATAACCCCGCCGTAAAGACCAGTTCAAATTCACAGAAACCATCATAATACAAAATAATTACGTTCATCCCTAACTCCCCCTATGATTTTATCGACATCATCCGACCGATTCCGGGAGGTGTCTGACACCTCCCGATTATTTGATGAAGTCCTGGTAAGATTTGCTCTTCTGGATACCTTGATTGTTCTGGTATTTACCGCTGGAATATTTATCGTAATCGCCCTCAATCTTATGATAATAGATCTGGCATATCTCTACATCCGGATAAATCTTAACCGGCTGGATACAGAATATTTCCAGGGTCCAGTAACCGCTAAAACCGATATCACCGAACCCGGCGGTGACATGTACGAATAAACCTAATCGCCCAAGAGACGACCTGCCCTCCAGCATGGGCACATATTTATCCGTTCGTGTATATTCCACCGTTCTTCCCAGGTATAATTTATTCGGTTCAAGCACCAGACCGTCCGGGGGGATAATCAAATCCGACGTCTCATTTTCTTGTTTTATATCCAAAACCTCATCCTCGTAAACAACTAATTCATTATGTAATCTCAAATTGTAGCTATTCGGGTTAAGCTGGTTAATCGAAAAGGGGTCTATTAAAATCTCCTGCCCCATCTTCTTTTTAATCTCTCTCCCTGATAATATCATGCCGTTTTAACCTCCTCCTATTATTATTCCTCTAAATATCTACTTAATCTTTATTTCTTGATAATTAACTGACCACCTGCAGTTAAGCATAAATTAAAACTTATCTATGTATACCTGCCCTAATATTTTATCGACATATTATAAGGAAAACCGGGAGGTGTCTGACACCTCCCGGTTCTTCATATTATTTCAACCTCCAGAAACCTTTTTGCCGAAACTAATTATTACAACGAAATTTGGTCAAATTTTTCTGCCCCTTTAGTGTAAAGATAAGAGCGAACCAGAAGATATAAACCGGCAAACACTATACTGGTAACTAGAATAACTAAATTCGGCCTATGCAGAACACCTGGAAATAACCAATAAATCAAAAAGAACACGCCTCCAATAACCGCTCTGATTAACAGCGAAAATATTACATTCAAATTATTTTTCACCGCTGCGGTAGGATTGGTCCAGTTCAACAAAGGCCGGTGAATATTTATTATCATGTCTGCTTCTGACAAAAACAGAGTAGTGGTTAAACAGAAAAATACTGCTAAACCAAATAATTGGGCCGAAAACGGTAAGATAAAAAGAGAAACAACCAGGATTAATAACGAAGCAGAAAGGCTTAAGATTTCAGTTGTCATTACCCGGTATTTGATATTCTCATCTGCAGAAATTGGCAGTACCCTGGTTTCCCAGAATGACTGGCCTTCCCGCGTGATGGCGGTAGCTGAAATATTACCCATAATGGTCGGAGAAACTAAGGCACCACTGAGAAGAAAGGGTAAATACGGCTCAAACTGGCCTGAAGTCATTGAGGCCATAGTAAAATTACCTTGAAAGAACATGATCGCAAAAATGAATAACGGCGCAATCAATGTAAGTCCATTGTTCATCAGAAACATAGGCTCTTTTAAGATGATCCAGATATTCCGCTTCACCAGCTGCCAGGCTCTACTTCTTTGCCTGTAATAAATTTCACCCTGGGTGACGCTTCCTTCTTCAGCAAAAGCCAGAATGGATTTGCGAAAAAATAACCGAGCAGTATACTTGAGCAGAAAGAACAGGACTAAATTCAAACCTATGAACAAACCACCATTTACATACGATCCCGTCATCATCCGGGTCAGCCAGATGCTTGGAGGAAAACTCAATCCCGCCAGTTCGATAAAGTTACCCTCGATTAAAAACTCCTGAACCAGAGCTGGATCTTCCATATATCTACCGAAATACAGCTGAAATCCTATGATCGCTACCAGTAAAAGCACATTGAAGATCAGGATCAGCGTTTTCCTCCGGCTGCTCCTACTAAAGATATTCCCAAAGGGAAGGATAACCAGAGAAGATATCAACAAAGGCAGAACCGGAGCCAAAAAAAGTGCGATTAAAGCTGCAGCAAGCAAAAAGAGACTGATCCCTCCTTTAAACAAGTAAACCCCCAGAGCTGGTCCTAAGATCAAAGTGCTTATTACCAGAAGATAGATATAAACGGTGGCCAGCTTGGATAAAATCAGATCGTCCTCCCGGAGAGGTAAAGCCGATAAAAATCGAGCATCTCTAGAAAAGAAGAAAACTGAAACGATAAAAGGAATCCCGAAAATAAACATAAAAATAACCGCATTGATGTACATGCTGGTGATCAAAATTTCTGCCTGGTTGATCACTGCCAGAGAATCATAAACCATTATCGATAGAGAGCCGGCCGGGACGGCCATTACTCCAGCTAAAACCAGCAGGAGCACTCTCCCTAACATTTTATTTTTTATGCCCAGGCTGCTGGTATACTTGCCTAGAAAATCTTTCACCTGAACTTTTGTTAAGGCAGCTAATTTACTCATTTTTAGTCAACTCCATAAAGATATCTTCAAGGCTGCTGTCTGACTTAGCCTTAATTTTCTCCAGGGTATCACAGGCGATTAAATGACCATCTTTTATGATTCCTACTCGATCACAGATGTTCTCTACGATCTCTAACAAATGAGAGGAAAACAAAATAGTTCCTCCTGTATCGCAGTGCTCCCGCATCAAGTCTTTTAAGATTCTAGCCGAACGGGGGTCCAGTCCTCCCAGAGGTTCATCGAGGATGAAAATTTCCGGCCCCGGTAGAAGAGCACCAGAGATCAATAATTTTTGTTTCATCCCATGAGAGTAAGAATTGATCATCTTACCTAAATCATCATAGATCTCAAATTCACCGGTTAATTTTTCAATCTTTTCCTGCCTTTCTGGAACAGAAACGTCGTAAATATCAGCTATGAAATTTAAGTAATCTATCCCTGTAATCGAATTAAAAATATCCGGATGATCAGGAACATAGGTGAAACTTCGTTTAGCTTTGAGGGGTTCGTTGCGAATATTATATCCATTGACGAATATTTCACCCTCTGTCGGGGCTAAAATACCTGTAATCATCCGCAGGGTGGTAGTCTTACCCGCCCCGTTCGGCCCCAGAAAACCAAATATCTCTCCCTGCTTTATTTCCATGTTTAAGTCGGTTACTGCCTTTTTCTTGCCATCATATAT
>JBNJDR010000059.1:0-10009 GCA_051745085.1 Bacillota bacterium
CCCACTGAAGATGCCGTTAAGATAGCCCTGCGAACTCAGCAATTGATAGCAGAAGAAAGTGGAGTTGCCGACACCATAGACCCCTTAGGTGGTTCCTATTACATTGAAGAGTTAACCGATAAATTAATAGAAGAAGCTAGAGAGTATTTAGCTGAAATTGATGAGCTGGGAGGCATGGCAGAGGCAGTTAAGGCAGGTTATGTTCAACGGGAGATCCAGGAATCAGCTTATAAAGTTCAGAAAGAGATAGAGGATCAAGAAAGGGTAGTTATTGGGGTAAATAAGCATAAGGAAGAGGAAGAAAAGATCGGTAAACTATTGAAAGTTGATCCCGCCTTAGAGACTGCCCAGTGTGAAGAACTAAATCAAATTAAAACTGATAGAGATAGGGATAAAACCCAGGCTCACCTGGATGATGTGCGTGCAGCAGCCCAGAATGGCGATAACTTAATGTATCCTATTCTCGATGCAGTAAGAGATTACGTCAGTTTGGGAGAAATTTGCGATGTTTTAAGAGATGAGTTCGGTGAATATGAAGCCAAATTGTTTTAAGAGTAAAAATCGGAAGCTAAGGTATGCAGGAGGGATTGAGAATGGGCGAAAATAAGATAAAAGTATTGATTGCAAAACCAGGGCTTGACGGCCATGATCGAGGCGCGAAAGTCATAGCCAGAGGGTTAAAAGAAGCCGGAATGGAAGTTGTCTATACCGGACTACGGCAGACACCGGATCAAATTGTTAGAGCAGCAGTTCAGGAGGATGTAGATGTAGTTGGCTTAAGTATTCTCTCAGGTGCTCACAGTCATCTTTTTCCTGAAATAATTGATAGACTCAAAGAAAATGATAAGGATGATATTCTGGTCATCGCTGGTGGGATAATCCCCGATGAGGATCATTCCGAGCTAAAAGAGATCGGGATTGAAGGTATTTTCAAGCCGGGGACACCGATCGGCGAGATAGTGGACTTTATCAAGAAAGAACTGGAGTAGACCAATGGAAGTTAAGGTTGAAGACATCTTAAACGGGCAGGAAACCGCTGTAGCAAGAGCAATAACTTTGGTGGAAAACTCTCGGAGCGAGGCCTTTCCCCTTTTGAAGGAATTGTATCTTAAGACTGATCTGGCTTATCTCCTGGGTGTAACCGGACCTCCCGGTGCAGGTAAAAGTACCCTGGTGGATAAAATAGTTTCGGATTGGTTAGAGGCGGGAGAAAAGGTGGGCGTAATAGCTATAGATCCCAGCAGTGAATTTAGCGGGGGCGCTCTACTTGGGGACAGGATTCGAATGGGAAGGATAGCTCTGGATCCTAATGTGTTTATCCGGAGTATGGCTACTAGAGGATACTTAGGTGGATTAAATCCGGCAATATTCGATACTGTCCTGGTTCTATCTGCTGCCGGATACAAAAAAATCGTAATTGAAACTGTGGGTGTGGGCCAGAATGAGATAGATATCGTCAGTCTGGCTGATACAACTCTGGTAGTAACTGTACCAGAAGCAGGTGATGAGATCCAGACTTTTAAAGCAGGCTTGATGGAGGCAGGAGATATCTTTGTTTTAAATAAATCAGATCATGCTGCTGCTCATAAGATGGAGTTGATTTTAAAACAGATGATAGCCTTATCCAGTCAAAAAGATGAGAGTTGGGAGATTCCTCTGGTTAAGACTGTAGCCACAGAGAATAAAGGGATTACTGAATTGATTCAAAAAATACAGGCTCACCACAACTATCTTAAGGAGGTGGTTGGTAGCAAAGAGGGGCAGAAGCAAGTATTAAAGAATCACTTGGTCCACTTATTAGAAGAAGGTCTGCGTCATAGGTTCATTGATCCACTTCTAGCAGATCAGACCTTTGCTAATTCTTTAAATGAAGTTATGCACAAACAAAAAGATCCATATACTGTGGTTTCCCGTTGGTTGGAATCCATTGGAGGAGGTTACATTACAGAATGAAAATAGATCATATTGGGATAGCTGTACATGATGTAGAAACTGCTTTAAAGTTTTACCGTGACGCCCTGGGCCTGGAGTACAGAGGCCAGGAAGAGGTGGAAGCAGAAGGGGTAAGAGTTGCCTTTTTAAAAATAGGCGAAAGCAAAATTGAGCTTCTGGAACCGCTTTCTGATGAAGGTGCCATTGCTCGTCACCTGGAAAAAAGAGGTGAGGGCATCCATCATATAGCTATGCTGGTAGATGATATTGAAGCTAAAGTTCAGGAAATGCAGGAGCAGGATGTCAGATTTATAAAAGATGAACCGACTACAGGGGCAGGAAATAAAAAGATAATTTTTATTCACCCTAAGAGTTCTCACGGTGTTTTAGCAGAACTCTGCCAAACAATATCAGGGGGGCAAAAAGAATGAGTAAAGAATATAAAATATACGAAGTAGTATTGAAACAACTGGATGACGCAGCAACTGAGTTGAATTTAGATCCACAGGTTAAAGAATTATTGAAAGAACCCATTAGGACTTTGAGCGTAGCCATTCCAGTTAGGATGGATGACGGTGGCGTTAGAGTTTTTAAAGGGTTCCGCTGCCAGCATAATGATGCTTTAGGTCCCACCAAAGGTGGTATCAGATTTCACCCTCAGGTAGATCAGCAGGAAGTTCAGGCTCTAGCAGCCTGGATGACTTTCAAGTGTTCCCTTGTCGGCATCCCTTATGGCGGAGCAAAAGGTGGAGTATTGTGTAATCCTAAAGAAATGAGCAAAGGTGAACTAGAAAGATTGTCTCGGGGTTTCATCCAGGCCATCGCCCCGATCATCGGTCCTGATAAAGACATCCCGGCACCTGATGTATATACAGATGCTCAGGTCATGTCCTGGTTCATGGATGAATTTTCTAAGATAAAGGGCGTAAATACCCCAGGCTTGGTTACAGGTAAACCTCTGGTCATTGGCGGTTCTTACGGGCGCGACTCAGCAACTGCCCGCGGATTGATGTACACTGTTAGAGAAGCAGCTAAGCGAATCGATCTCGATTTGAGTAAAGCAACGGTAGCGGTTCAGGGTTACGGAAATGCCGGGAGCTTTAGTGCTAAGTTCTTACAGGAGTTAGGCTGTAAAGTTATCGCTGTTAACGATTCCAGCGGTGGAGTATATGATCCTAATGGTATGGATGCGGAAGAACTGACCCGATATAAAGAAGAAAATGGCAGTTTGATCGGCTTCCCCGGAGCAGAAGAGATAAGCAACCAGGATCTCCTGGCCCTTGATTGTGATATTCTGGTTCCAGCTGCTTTAGAAAACCAGATTAATGAAAATAACGTCGATAATATAAAGGCAAAGATGGTCGCAGAAGCGGCTAATGGGCCAACTACCCCTGAAGCTGATAAAGTTCTCTTCGAAAAAGGTGTAGTAGTTATACCGGATATTTTAGCCAATGCCGGTGGTGTCACCGTATCTTACTTTGAATGGGTTCAGAATATGTATAATTACTACTGGTCCAGAGAAGAAGTAGATGAAAAGCTTGAGAAGATCATGGTCAGTGCCTTTGATCGGGTATATAAGAAACATGAAGAAAGTGGAGTGCCTCTTAGAGTTGCAGCTTATATGGTTTCGATCGAAAGGTTAACTGAAGCCATGAGAGCTAGAGGTTGGGTTGAGTAAATAACAACAAAAACATAATATTAGAGTAAAACAGAGAGGCAGCCAGGGCTGCCTCTCTCTGATATTCGTCGATCATTTTTTAACCACAGCGGGACCAGCCGCAGCTTTTACAGACTACACAACCGCCGTCGTTTGCTAGTTTACTTCCGCATTCCGGACAGGTGCGGTTAACTTCAGTTTCGGTGCCGCCTGGATTAGTTTCTGTAGATTTTTCATTCGGCATCCCCCGGGTTGCTTGAGCAGCTTTTTCTTTGACTGCTTCTGAATTGAAGTTCGCCTGTCCTTCTGGACAGATATGATCGTTTTCTAGAGAAGCGGCCAGGGCTCGCCCGATCGCATCGGGACAGGAGAGATTTTTGACTTCACTTCTAATCATGGCGGCCTCGCATCGGATTCCTTTTAATTGGTCGACTATCTCTTCCACGGGCATCCCGCTTCTTAGAGCTAATGAAGTAAGGCGGCTGATCGCTTCTGATTGAGCATGGCAGCCTCCCCCTTTGCCTGTGGTGGTAAAGAGTTCGCAGATGCCTTCTTCATCAGAATTGATCGTAATATATAATTTGCCGCAGCCGATCAGGGTTTTTTCGGTGGTACCAACGGTTACTTTAGGTCGACTGCGCTTACCCCTATTAGTCTCTTTACCACCGGCAGTTTCGCCGTGGCTGGATTTAGTGGTGAGCACCTGTTCCGATCTGCTGCCATCTCGATAAATGGTGATGCCTTTACAACTGGATTCATAAGCCAGTTCATATGCTTCTCGGACATCATCTAAAGTTGCTTCATTTCTAAAGTTGATCGTTTTGCTCACGGCATTATCGACACTTTTTTGAAAGGCGGCTTGAGTTTTAACGTGCCATTCCGGTGAAATATCATGGGATGTTACAAAAAGATCGCGCATGTCACCCGGGATTTCTGTAAGTGCTTGGATCGAACTCTGGTCGGCCAGTTTTTCTTTGAGATAATCGGTCATGATGTCTTTTGCCTCAGCCATCCGGGCGAAGAGAGGATGTAGTTCAACCAGAGTTTCATCGATGACATGTCTTTCGTAGGCCAGAGCGAAGAGAGGTTCGATGCCGCTGCTGGTATTGGCGATAATGCTGATAGAGCCCGTAGGGGCAATAGTGGTCGTGGTTGCATTTCTGTATGGGGTATCATATATACTTTTTTCATAATTAGGGAAAGGACCTCGTTCCTGAGCTAATTGATGGGAGGCCTCTTTAGATTTTTCATCTATAAATGACATCACCTCTCTGGCTGCTTCCAGGGCATCTTGACTGTCATAAGCCAGTCCCAGTTTGATCAGCATGTCGCTGTAACCCATGACTCCCAGACCGATCTTGCGATTATTTTTAACCATTTCTGTAATTTGGGTGAGAGGAAATTCACTCATATCGATAACGTTGTCGAGAAAATGCACGGCTTTTTTAACAGTTTCTTCAAGTTTAGAGAAATCTATTTCAGCTTCCCCAATTTCCCCTCTTGTCATCTCAGCTAGATTAATGGACCCAAGATTGCAGGCTTCATACGGCAGAAGAGGCTGCTCCCCGCAGGGGTTGGTACTTTCTATTTCACCTACTGCTGGGGTGGGGTTCTCTGCATTGATCTTATCCAGGAAGATCAAGCCAGGTTCACCATTCTTATGGGCCATTTCAACGATAAGCGAGAATATTTCTCGGGCGTTTTCTTTTCCCGATGCCTTACCTGTCCTGGGATTGATCAAATCATACTCAGCTTCAGAAAAATATGCATCCATAAATTCTGAAGTTATAGCTACAGAGATATTAAAATTATTCAGTTCCTGTTCATTCTCTTTACAGGTTATAAAATCGCGGATGTCCGGATGGTCAACCCGCAAAACCCCCATATTGGCACCGCGACGTTTGCCTCCCTGTTTGACTGTATTGGTGGCTTCATCAAATATTTTCATGAAAGATATGGGACCGCTGGCAACACCGCCGGTGGTTTTTACCCTATCATTTTTTGGCCTAATTCTTGAAAAACTAAATCCGGTCCCGCCTCCACTTTTATGGATCAGAGCAGAATATTTAATGGCGTCGAAAATACCCTCCATGCTATCTTCAACAGGCAGGACAAAACAGGCGCTTAATTGCTGGAGATCATTGCCGGCATTCATTAAAGTAGGTGAGTTAGGTAAAAATTCCAGTTGGGCCATCATCTCATAAAACTGGCGGGCGGCCGGTTCGACTTCTTCAGCGTAATTTTTATCGGCCTGGGCAATATTCCAGGCCACACGCCAGAACATTTCTGCTGGAGTTTCGATTATATTACCTTCCTCGTCTTTTTGTAAGTATCTGGCCTGTAAGATTTTCTCACTATTGGCCGATAAATTGGGAGTTAAAAGATCTTCTGGTTTTTGGGGATTACTAGTTTTATCAGGCATAATATCATTCCTCACTTATATTTATATATTTCAATTATATTGTACCAGATTATACAACTGAAATAAACAGTTTTTTCTATATATAGGTGAAAAAATCTTGATAACCACAATATATAGGGGGAGTAAGGCTGAAGATGTGATTGTATTGATATCTAATCTTATTTGAGGTAAGATAATAAGTAGACAGATATGGATCAATAATATTAGAGGAGGTTGATGAGAATATGTTAAGCGAAAAATTCAATGAATTGGAAGTAATAGAGATGGCAAAAGACATCGAACAGCGGGGATTGACATTTTATCGGGCTCAAGCTGAAAATACGGATAATGATGAGATAAAGCAGTTGTTCATCCGCCTGGCTGGCGATGAAAAAGATCATTATCAGCGGTTTGAAGAGATAGGCAAGACTATAGACACCACCAATGAAGTTAAAGATTACATCTATAATGAAGATGTGAGTGCTTATTTGAATGCACTGGTTGAATTTGTGGTATTTCCTACTGATGCTGAGGCGTCCAGGCAGTATGGCTCGATGGAGGAAGTTTTTGAACTGGCAATTCAGGCTGAAAAAGATTCTATTTTACTTTATACTGAGATGCTTGACAATCACAGTGGAGAAGCAAGGGATATAATTAAAACATTGATCAAAGAAGAAAAGCAGCATCTGCTCGATTTGGTTAAGCTGAATGCCAAATTGTAAGATAGGAGAAGAGATGGCTTTCGTGTATATAGTTGAATGTCAGGATAACACCTATTATACGGGATATACCACTGATCCTGAGAGGAGATTAGCTGAACACAATTCAGGAGAGGGAGCCAAATATACCCGGGGTCGAGCCCCGGTTAAACTGGTATACCTGGAAGAATACGAGAATAAAAAAGAAGCAATGCAGCGAGAGTATCAAATAAAGCAGTTGACTCGAGCAGATAAATTAGAGCTAATAAATTCTTTTAAGTAGACCGATTATCCAATTCGGGTAGTTCATTAAACTGACCGACAAACCGTGGTTCAGGATATAGTTTAACTTTAAACTGCTGGTAAACTTTGTTTTGAATAACCTGCATAAGTTTTACGATATCGTGAGCGGTGGCATCCGCGTAATTGATGATGAAACCAGCATGTTTCTCCGAAACTTTAGCTCCGCCCATAGTTTTTCCCTTTAAGCCGGCTTTTTCGATGAGAGAGCCGGCATAATTATTTTTAGGACGTTTGAAAGCACTACCAGCGCTGGGGTATTCCATGGGCTGCTTGGCCCATCTCCGTTCATTTAGTTCTTCGATCTGCTGGTTTATCGCCTGCGGATCGTCCTGTTTCAGGGTAAAAGTAGCTGAAAGAGCAATCAGGTTTTCTTTCTGGAGAACGCTGCTCCGGTAGCCCAGCTGCAGGGATTTTTTATCATAATTTTTCAGGTCTCTGCCAGGCTGATATAGTTTGGCAGAAGTGATAACGTCCTTAATCTCACCGCCGTAAGCCCCGGCATTCATGTAAACAGCCCCACCTAGACTGCCAGGAATACCGCTGGCGAACTCTAGTCCGGCCAGACCTGCTGCAGCGGTTTTTAGGCAGAGGTCTTCCAGGGAGACACCGGCCTGGGCGTTGACTGTGGTCTCTTCAAGCTTAATATCGTTTAACCTCTCTAAAGCGATGACTGCCCCCCGCATACCCTGATCAGAAACGATGATATTGCTACCGCCGCCTAAGACGAAGTAATCAACGTGATGGGCATGTAATTTTTTTATGGCCGTTATCAATTTCTCTTCGCTATCCGGCTTGAGGAATAATTCGGCCGGACCGCCGACTTTAAAGGTCGTATATTCGGCCATGGTTTCTTCCTGGAAGTAAGCGATATTTTCTGCTGTAAGTTCTTCTAATAATGACTTCTTGGCTTTCATTTACATATCATTCCCGGTTATAACTTCTTTTTCTATAGATTCATAAGCTGTCTCCATTAAATCCTCTATTTTCAGATCGCTTTCGATCAACTCAGTTTGGTTGATCCGCGGCCGGGTAATAGGAGATTCAGGCAAAAAGAGGCTGCAGCAGTCTTCATAAGGGCGATTGGAGATGCTGAATGTCTCGATCTCTTTTGCTATTTTTACGATGGTTGTTTTATCAAATGATAAAAGGGGACGGAGAACAGGCAGGGTAGATACATCGCCGATGGTTCTGAGGCTAGCTAAAGTCTGGCTTGCTACCTGGCCGACACTGTCACCTGTAATTAAAGCCTGTTCACCGATCTCTTCGCCTAATCTAGAGGCTATTCGCAGCATCATCCTTCTCAGGATGGTGATAGTATAATCATCGTGGCACTTGCTGTTGATCTGGCGCTGGATGTCCGTGATATTAGCAGTATACAAATCAGTAGGTCCATTATAAAGCGCCAGCTTACGGGCCAAATCTTTTACCTTATTTAAGCTGCGCTCACTGGTGTAAGGAGGGGTATGAAAATGCAGGATGCTCAACTTGATCCCGCGCCTGATCAATTCCCATCCGGCCACAGGACTATCGATTCCTCCGGAAAGCAGCAGTAATGCACCTTCGCCGCTTCCCACCGGGAGTCCGCCTGTTCCTGAATATCTTTCAGCGAAAAGATAGACACCGCTTTTTCTGATATCAAGCTCGATTTTCAAATCTGGATCTTCTAGATCGACCGAAAGCAGCTCGGTGTCGCCTGTATTTACCCTGGTATAAATATATGAACCCACCTCGGTGCTGATGTCCGGACTCTTCATCGGGAAAGTTTTATCTGCCCGGTTGGTTTCTATCCGAAAGCTAAACGGGAGTTTTCCGGCTTTTTCTTGATAGAGGGCATAAGCTGCTTCTTTAATATCGTCTAATTCTGCTCCAGGTTCTAACTTCACGGCTGGGCTAAATGAAACGATTCCCGGCAGCAATTGCATAGTTTTAATCACTTCATCCCCCAAATTTTCCTGTTCTTCTTCCAGATAAAGAAAAAAACGGCCGAAGGTCCGATCCAGAGTGAAGTCAAGTTTGCCGCCCAATCTCCTTTCGATATCGTTTTCTAAAGCTTCGGCGAAATCAGGAAAATTATTTCCCTTCAAGCCCATCTCGCCATATCTAATAATTATTACTTTAAACATTAATTATTGCCCCCTTAAAGTCTTTAACTGAGAAAATCCAATTCTTCCTGGAGTGCTGATAAAAATTCATCTAGATCTGCTTTAGTATTATCCTCACTCAGGCTAATCCGGATCGAACCTTCCGCCCGGGTCTGGCTCAAACCCATTTCCAGCAGAACCCGATCTGCTTTGCCCCGGCTGGAACTGCAGGCTGATCCGCTGGAGATGTAGATGTCTCTTTGGTTGAGTGCATTTACTATGACCTCGCCAGGCAGTCCCGGGCGGGATATATTGATTATATGAGGTGCCGATTCTCTGGGTGTATTAATCTTGATTTCAGGAAAATCCTTCTGCAGTTTTTCCAGTAAATAATTTTTGAGCCCGGTGGTCTTTAACTGAGCAGCCTGGTTCTTAAGGTCAGGTAGTTGGGATACCGCCTGGCCCAGGCCAGCTATTCCCGGCACATTTTCTGTGCCATTCCTGAGACCGTCTTCCTGACCACCGCCTAACAATAGAGGGGAAGCGTAAGAAGATCTGCGTAAATATAGAAATCCGATACCCTTCGGGCCGTGCACCTTATGGCCGCTGTAACTGGCCAAATCCAGGTTTAATTTTTCTGGAAAGCTTTTTATTTTTCCCAGAGCCTGGATGGCATCACTGTGAATCAAAATTTCAGGATTTATTTTTTTAGCCTGTTCGGCTATTTCTTTGATCGGTTGAACCGCTCCGGTTATGTTATTAACGTGCATAATCGAGATTAAAATTGTCTCTGGTCTAATAGCGGCAATCACTTGATCAGGAGAAACTATTCCATCTGCTTCTGGAGCGATTTTCGTTAGAGAAAATCCTTCATTTTCCAGGCGTTGAAATTGATTATATAGGGAAGGGTGTTCGATTGAGGTAGAGATAATATGAT
>JBNJDR010000060.1:0-9931 GCA_051745085.1 Bacillota bacterium
GACGATCATCAGGATAGCTGTCATCACTACTATGATATCATCTGATTTCTACATTAGCTTTACCTTAACTTTCCCTTTAGGGTTATATCTCGGCTTATTTCAACTGTTTAGCTGAAAACTAACATAGACCTCCCCTGGTTGATTTAAAGTTATTCAAGTCATTCCGACCCTAAACACACCTGTCCATTTAACAGCAACTCTTCCGGTTACACGTATTAACTGGCGCTACCCATCTCCCAGCAATAGGGCCTGCTGCTAACATTGGATTTCCTCATTTGTCGGGTGAGTCATCATAGACAGATGCCACCTCTGGTTCACATATTGTTTCGGACTAACCTTTCGCCTCAGGCTCTTTAGATTCCACTTCGCAGTGAACACCCTGCCTCTGTTGGCTTCACATACCGCACCGGCAAGAACAGCATGGATAGGACTTTCACCTATTAAACTTTAATTTTACAAGGCACACCGACAAAAACCGGGAGGTGTCTGACACCTCCCGATATATTTTCAAGTTAATGAATCAATAAAATTTTCTATATTATCTTCATTAATCTCTCTTCGATATATTTTTATAATTATGCCTTTGATATCAACAAATACAGTGGTCGGCAAATTAATCACACCTAAACTATTAGCTGCAACCCCTTCAGTATCTAATAGAACAGGAAAAGAAAAATCTTCTCCTGCTAAATATTCATTAACAGCTTCCTTATCATCCTGTAAATTAACCGCAATAACTATAATATCTTCTTGATTCTGTTTATAAACTTCCTGCATAACTGGTTTTTCTTGCCTACATGGGCCACACCATGTTGCCCAAAAATTTAAAATTACCGCCTTTTCTCCCTGATAACTCCTTAACTCCTTAAGCTGTTCATTCTCATCCGCGAAAATAATATTAGGGCATAAAGAACCTTCAGCCATAGTTTCTCGGTCAGTTTCCACAGACTCGACCTGCCATAACAGGTGATATCTTTCTACTTCAGAATCAGCTAAATAATTTGATATCACTATATACGCTATCAAAACAATAATCAAACTTATGGTGCCAACTAATATCAATTTTTTTCTCATTAGAATTACCCCCGCTTTTAACTACAAACCTGTAGTTTTATTCAGGACGAATTCAGAAGACCCCACCAACAATCTCTTTACTGGAATATAATTGTTGTTTTTGAATATAACGCATCTCTTTTATCGCTCCAGCAAACGCCTCTTCCGTCATACCTCCAAGATAAAAAATCCTTACTTTCCCTTCTGGATCTATAAATAGACTAGTTGGGGTTCCCTTTATTCTATAGAAATCTTCTAATCTACCCTCCCGATCATAAATAACATCTAAAGTTAGCCGCCAATCTGACTCAAACCTTTCTTCATAACGAGAAGGAAAAGAAACTATCCCCGGATGAGCATCAAGTTCACCTTCCATCAAATTAAATAGCACCTCTTCTTCATCCTGAAGATTAATAGTTATAATCTTTAAGTTATCATATTTTTCTTTAACTTTCATAAGAATCGGCATAGTGCCAATAGAAGGAGGACAGGAACAGCTCCAGAATATCACCACCATTTCATCACCAGATTGATATTCAGATAGTTTAAACTCTCCCCTCACTGGATTGGTAAAGCTAAAATCAGAATATTCAAGTCCTCCTACTACTTCCTGATCAGTTAATATACTATCCAGCTCAAATACTAACTCATTTATATCGATATCAGTACTTTCTTTACCTCTTTGCTGTTGAACAAAATATAAACCAAAAATAATTATTCCGATTACCAATAACGTAATCAATAAAATACTTTTTTTACTCATAATCCCACCCCTATCTATAACTGGAGTAGTCCAGATCCCCTAAACCAATAATATAGCAGATATATGCCCGTGATGATTAAAAAAAGAGCAACTATCGTATGCATATAAGGTACAATCTTTTTTAACCAGCGTAAAATTAAATCTCTCATTAAAAACGCCAGGATAGATATTATAGTAACCATTAAACCCATTCCTAATGAAAAAGCTATAAAATTTATTAAACCTTCAAAAAAACTATCAGATGTAAAAGTCGTTAAGATAACAGTTAAAAAAATCGGTAAAATACAACCGATAGAGGCTAAAGCATATGAAATACCGTAAATATAAAGAGATGTAAATACCCCTCTTTTTTTATTTTCAAGTTGGATATTAAAATTTAAACCCACTTCAAGTTTCTCAGGATATAGAAGAAGTCCTAACCCGTAAATGAAAAACAGAACTCCTATCAAAACTGCCATCCAGGGGGCATATCTTAACATAGATCTTCCTAATACAGATATTAGTATACCTAAAAGAGTGAAAACTGAAATAAAACCTGCCGTCATAGAAATGCCTGCTTTCAAACCAGAGAGGAAAAGATCAATAATTTTATCATTCTTCCTTCTTTTACCCTTGCCAATAATGTAAACTACATAAGCAGGTAATAATATTACCCCGCAGGGATTAAAAGCTGCCATGAGACCAGCAGTAAAAGGTAATGATAAGGAAAAAATTCTGGTAAACATAGGGCATCTCTCCTTAGTTAATAAGCTTAGCTATTAATAAACTCCCTTCAAATAAAATAATTAAAGGAAGAGCTAGCATCAATTGTGTTATAACATCAGGAGGAGTTAATATTGCTCCAATAACAAATATTATTATAATAATATAACGGCGCATACTTGACAAACTATCTACTGAGGTAATCCCAATTTTTATCAATAGATTTAATACTAAAGGCAGCTCAAAAATCAAACCAAACGGTAATAAAAAGGCAAGTAAAAAAGAAAAATAAAACCCTAAAGAAATTAGAGGTTCTAAGTCAACATTTCCAAAACCTAATAAAAATTTCATTCCTAAAGGCATAACAATAATAAAACCAAATATAACCCCCAAATAAAACATAATAATTGAACTGGGAAGAATAATATAAAAAAACTTTTTTTCATTTTGATAAAGGGCAGGTAATATGAACTTCCAAAATTGAAATAAGATAATCGGCAGAGCAGCAATTACACCACCAAGAATAGATACTTTAATATAGGTTAAAAATGCTTCTGCCGGACTTAGAAAAACCAGATCTCCCACAGGCTGAGACAAATAACCGATCAAATGCTCAGAAAAAAAATAAGCTATAATCGAAAAAATAATTATACTGACAAAAGAAATGATTATCCTTTTACGTAATTCAGTTAAATGATCGATCAATGTCATAGCAGTTTCTTCTGTCATCTATACATCCCTCCTGTCAAATAACTTAAAAGAGGGAATACTATAAAGGTATTCCCTCTTCATCTAATTTAAATCCACTTAATCTTTTTGGGAGCCTTCTTTAGTATTTTCATCATCACTTTCAGATATTTCTTTTGCTGCGGATCTAAACTCTTTAATGCCTTCCCCAATTGCTTTACCAGCCTCTGGAATTCTTTTAGGGCCTAAAACGATCAAAACTATTACTAAAATTATAACCAATTCTGTTGGGCCAAGTCCAAACATCATCCTCACCTCCTATCATGATAATAAACTATTTATATTCGAGGATTATCTCGGTGAGATAATCCTCAATCAAAGCCTCAACCCCGGAGCGATTTAAATGATCTGGATCTATAAAATAATCCTCCTGATTTGATAAATCTCTTAGATCATAAAATGGAATATTATTCTCCTGAATAAATACTTCCAATTTCCTATCATATTCAGCTAGATCAGGAATAGTTTCATACAATCTCTCTGTAAATATTTCTCTTTGAGGTGGTCTTATTATAATAAAATCTTTCCCCTCTGTTTTAACTTCTAAAGCAAGCTCAGCAAGTAAATCAAAATATCTCGAAAATAGTTCCGGATTCAATCCCTCTGAGTATAGATAATTAACCCTCTCTATATCTTTTTTTTCAGTATGAAAAAAGGTTTCATCGAAATTTATTTCACCCTCTGGTCGGTCACTCTGAAATCTCTGCTGATTATTGATCTTTGAAAATCCTGCCAGGTAATCTATAGCTGGACCGATACTGGTTAATAAACCGTGAGAATAATAGGAGAAATATTGTTGGGTCAAGTCAGGACAAAAACAAGCTCTTCGGTAGAAATCCAGGTCTCCAATTCTTGATTCATTCCATGCTTTAGCGTGAAAAGCAAAAGGAGAAAAAACGTAAATAAGATTATTAGCCTCGTGATCACGGCTAAAATATTCGTACAAAAATAAATTAGGAACGATACCGCCACCTGGAAAAGAAAGATTTATAACCTCTGAATCAGTCATATCTTCCATTTTTTCTTTCATATCCCCGTAAGTTAAAGGATTTGCTCGAGAAGAACCGAGAATTAAAAAATCAATAGTAGAATTTTCTAAAGTTTGAATCTTATAAATCCGATTAAATTCTGTATTATTCATTATTAGTTTTTCCGACCAATAATACAGGCCGAGATATATTAATAGACCTATCAATATAAATATACCTGCTCTTTTTAAAAAACTCTCCATAATTATCTCAACCCCTAACGAGCCCCATTAAAATTGCATATAGATAAACTCTCCGAACCCCCATTGGCCAAGCAAAAGAAGTGCTACTATCAAAGCATAATAAAATCCCCAGCGCCAGAAAATGGCTCTTTCATTCAGCCAGTCCCAGAAAGAAACCTTTTGTTGAAAAATCTCTATTATCATCACAAAAGCAATTAAAATAAATGAAAGGTAATGATCAGTTTGAAAAGAAAAAATTCTAACCATCCTGGGCAAATTTTCTATATTAGAATATAGTCTATTGAAAATGGTAAGAGCATCACCAACACTATTAGCCCGGAAAAAAACCCAGGTAATTAGAATCAAATGAAATGTAAATAAGACTGAAACAATTTTCATGAAAAGACTATTAGCAAATCCAGGAACTGCATTTTTAAATCTTTCCCAGACGGGATTCAAACTAACTTCACCCCAGATATACAGGCCATTAATCGCCCCCCATATGGGAAAAGTATAATTTACCCCGAAACCTATACCAGCATGCCATATCCCACTGACTATGAACACAAACATCAAATTAAAATAGTATCTAACGATATTGACCCGATTTCCGCCCATAGGAATATATAAATATTCTTTGAACCAGGTACCCAGAGAAATATGCCAGCGGGAATTCCAAAATTCTGAAACCCGGGTCGATAAATATGGCTGCTTAAAATTTCCCATCAAATTAAAACCAAGTAATCTCGTAGCACCCCGAGCTATATCAGAATATGCAGAAAAATCCAGGTATATTTGAAAAGCGAAATAATATACACCAAGCAGTAAGACTAAAGGGGGAGTATATTGAGGATCAGTAAAAGCTTCTTTCACCATAGGCGCCAGCCTGTCTGCAATAACAACTTTTTTAAAGAGCCCCCATAAGATCAACCTCGAACCAACCGTAATATTTTCTGGCGATAAAGAAATTTTCTTTTTTATATTGGGTAAAAAGTTTCTAGCCCTCTCTATCGGCCCGGCAAATATTTTAGGGAAAAAGGCAATATAAAGGGCTACCCTTCCTAAATGGCGCTCAGGCTCCACTTTACCTCTATAAATATCTACTAAATACGTAACAGCAGAAAAAGTATAAAATGATAAACCGACTGGAAGTAAAAACTCCGGCTGAATTATCGATAACCCAGCTACACTATTCACCTGCTGAATTACAAAATCTCCTAATTTATAGAGAGCTAGCATACCCATATTGATAAAAAGACCTAAAATTAGCATGCTTTTATTCATGCTTCCATCTGCTCTTTTAATGGCAAGACCGCAAGCATAGGTTCCTATTGTGGCCAGTACCAGTAAAAGCAGCGGCTCAAGTCTCATATCCCAGCTGGTATAAAAATAGATACTGGCCCCAAGGAGTAATGTCCAGCGGTAACGATGAGGAAAAAGGTAATATAACGTCACCACCACGATTAAGAAACCTAGAAAAGGGATCGAGTTAAATAGCATTTTTCATACACCTCACCCCTCTATCCACAAAAAGTCAATTCTAATAACCAGGTAAGCTTTCCAACCAGCTCTCAGGAACGAGATCAGGAATTGGTTCATTAATACTAAGATAATATGCCATCTCATATTCTTTCTGCTCATTATCTGAAACAAGTTTCTGATGATCCCGACTATTAAGCAGTACTCTCCAGCGATTAAAGTCATAATCTCTGGTAAAAGTTATACCCATTCCATGACAGACTCCACATTCGTCTAATACATATTCTCTACCACTGGGGGGTAAATTAACTTCAGAAATATCTTCATCTCTATCTTCTTCAGGAATAGGGAAATTTACCTGCAAATATCTCAAAAGAGTTTCAGCCCTTCTATCTTTGCCCAGGTATTCTAGTTCCTCTACGTCTTCTTCTAAAGCTTCTAAAATATTTGTTCCATCAACAGATTGATTTTCAAAATATTCTCTCCAACCTTCATAATCTTTTTCCCAGCTTAATATTTCAACAAGACTATCAGATAAATCATATTCTTCAACAACTTCTTGGAAAATTGTATCACCACCATCGGGAACAAATTCAAAATCGTCGGCCGAGGTTATGATATTCACAGTTACTACAATCACCAGGAATAAAATAAATAATGATATTATAGTCTTTTTTCTCATCATTATACCCCTCTCTTTCTTACGATTTTTCTTCTGCCCTTTCTAAAATTTCTACATTTTTTAAAGTAAAAACTGGAACTTTTTCAACTCTAATCTGCATATCAGAAGGAAACCGCCGTACGCTTAATTCACTGATCTTAGTTTCAGTTTCTTCATTGTAATATTGCTCTCCACAACGTTCGCATATAAAAGCCGGTACGTCTTCGATTATTACTAATCTGTCAAATCTCCATAATGACATTTTCACCACAT
Organism: Bacillota bacterium; assembly: GCA_051745085.1. Classification (GTDB taxonomy): domain Bacteria; phylum Bacillota; class Halanaerobiia; order Halanaerobiales; family Halarsenatibacteraceae; genus Halonatronomonas. The sequence continues at coordinate 6,889 of JBNJDR010000060.1, forward strand.
CTGGATGCGTATCCCCCCCACATATCGGACAGGCTTGATTCAATTCTTCCATAAGTATCCCCCTTTTAAAAATATCATTAGGAGGGGGGGAGAACCCCCCTCCATTTGGTCTTAATTAACTACGACATTATATATTTAGCATTGTCATAAACATTATCAGCATCTATTATCTGCCAATTGAACTGTTCAGGTGCTCCAGATGGAGGTGCATCTGGTCTGGCTAATTTTTTGAATCTAGCTCCAGGCACCGCCTGGGCAACCCGAGCAATAACCTCTGAACCTGGGCAGAGACAATAAGTGCTCTGATCAACAGTCAATAGTTTCCCTGTTTTCTCAACAGAATCTGCAATAGTTTTCCCGTCCATGGGATTTAAAGTTCTAATATCAATTATTTCAGCATCTATTCCTTCTTCCGCTAACCTTTCTGCTGCTTCCAGAGTTGGTGGCATACCTCCTCCAGAAGTTGCAATGGTTAAATCAGACCCTTCCCTTCTTACTTCTGCTTTTCCTATTGGAACTTCATAATATTCATCAGGTATATCTGCTGTCAAACCAGGAAAACGCCCGTAATCAAGATATACTACTGGATCATCAGTTTTAACAGCTGATATCATTAAACCTTTAGCATCGTAGACATTTGAGGGGATAACAGTCTTCACACCAGGTAGAGACATATACCAGGTATCTGCTTCGTAATCCGAGTGTTGTCCAGCCATCCCAGGACTCTGCCCGGAAATGTGGATCATAAACACCACCGGAGCTAAAGCCTGTCCTCCGGTCATATGAGGAAGCTTGCCTGCATGTTGACCGATAAGATGGAACATATAAGCATTAGCCATATACAAATTTTGATAGTTTACGGCTCTTACCCCTGACAAAGCTGCTCCTAGTGCTGCCCCAGAATACCAAATCTCATCTAAATGAGTATAACTATCCATACCTATTTTACCCTGAAATTCTTCTCTCAAATCTATAGTTGGATTGTCAGGAAATGATTGCGAGGCCGGGCCCCCTTGAAAAACCAGAGTTGTTTCACCTAACTCGCGCATTGCCTGAACTATTCCCTCATATTGAGCATAACGCCAGCTTTTCGTGGTCATTATTGGTCCTCCTCTCTATTATAGTGGTGAGGTTTCAGGCAACTGCCTGGCAGGAACTCTTTCTCCCACAAAAACATGAACCAACGCATCTTCTGCAGGTGGGACAGGACTATCATCAGCAAACTGAAATGCTTCTTCTATCTCTGTTAATATTTTACTTTCATGATCATCAGCTTCTTCTTCAGACAAGATGTCCCATTTAATAAGGGTGCCTCTATGAATATCAAGCGGGTCCTTCTGGAGCCAATGCTTAACTTCTCTATCAGGACGATAAGGGAGACCAAAAGCTGCTGGAGTACCTTTATTAGGTCCGCCTGTTTGGGCTCCACCCACTCCAAAGTGATCGAAATATCTATAAGTGACAGCCTCAATCAAGGTTGGGCCTTTACCCGCTCTAGCCTTATCTACTGCTTCTTTTGTTACATTGTACATATTAATAGCTGATTGCCCATCAACTACAGCGGTGTGCATACCTACAGCTTTAGCCACGTGGGTCGCACTTTTTACATGGGTTTGATCATCCCAGTGATTGGAAATCGCATAACCATTTCGTTCTATAACATAAACGAAAGGCAGGTTATACTTAACAGAGTTATGCATGGCGATATAACCATATGGAGTATAAAAGTGAGCGTCACCACCATAAGCCAGGACAACTTTATTATTCCCCAGAGCTTTTTGCCCTAAAGCAGCTCCTGCACCTAAAACGGCGCCGGGACCAACAATGCCGTCCTCACCTAACATGAAAGCATTTCTATCCATAAGGTGCATAGAACCACCATGAGCTGAATTGGTACCATCCTGCTTAAATTGTATTTCAGCAGCTATTCCTTTAATATCAGCGCCCTTAGCTATAGCATGATGATGACTCCGGTGATTACCCTGCATCCAGTCATCAGGATTCAAAGCAGTAGATGCCCCAACTGCAACTGCTTCCTGGCCGCAGGAGAAGTGACCATAACCACGATAACCGGGAACAGAACTCTGCCTGTAAGCAACTGTTTCTTCGTAATACCTGATCCTTAACATCTGATCATACATTTCGATCAACTGCTCTTCGGTTAAATCGTGGGCTGTAAAACTGCTCCATGAATCAGCGTGAGCTAAATTGTTTAAGCCAGAAGAAATTGCCGCCAACCCAACGCCTGTTGCTGCCATCCCTTTGATGAAAGACCGTCTGGATAAGCCTTTTTTAACTTTTTCTTCATTTTGAATATTCTCACTATTCTTCACATCTTCAGCCATCAGAATAAACCTCCTTTTTTAGGTATTTATCTTACTCATCTAGCCGAAATTAATCTGCCCCGAAAAGTAATAACTTGATACCTCCTTTTATTAATTTTTTCAACCGAAAATATCAAGACCTACCATAGTAAACAGAGATTTTTCATTTTCAAGGAGTGACTGTTTTAATATCCAGGCGAGAGAGGAATACTCCAATTAGGATGAGAGTAAGACCAATAAAGTGAAGAAGAGTTGTTTAATGAAGCGTTTTAAGAGGTAGGATTTGGACCCGCTAATAAACCAACGAAAAACCCTAAATAGAGAAGGAAGTAAGAAGGATTAAATATTATATACCAAATAAAAACTAAATTATATAATAATATTACCACAACTTTTGTATATAATCAATGATTATCGACATAAAAGTACATAAAAATTTAAAAAAATAACTTTTAGTTAAATTGCACTATAATTATTAATAAAATTTTTATTTATTTTTTAAACAAACATAATAAAAATATATTTGCAACATAATATCGCAATAAATTTGACCCTTTTTCTCATAGGTCTATTTTTATACAGCAGGTCTCTATTATTTTTGCTGTTATTATTTAATTACTAACTTTTATAGAGTAGGACCAGCCTTTCACAGCTGGGACCTCTCGTCAAACTGCACGTACGGTTCTCCCGTAAACAGCTTACCGTTATCGTTGCCCCAT
>JBNJDR010000061.1:0-9819 GCA_051745085.1 Bacillota bacterium
CAAAGTTTACGCTCTGGATCAAATGTTAGATTTAGAGCCCGGGGCGAGCAAGGAAGAATTGCTGGCAGAGATAGAAGATAAAATGCTGCAGAAAACCATTCTCAGCGGCAAATATTCTCGGTAATATAAAAAGTTTATAAAATTTTTGCTAAGAAAGGACCGGACTTATATGTTACAGTCCGGTCCTTTCTATTTATGACATGTATTAGATCATTCTTCATCTTCCTTGTCGGTTCTTTGAGTTTCATCAGCTTTGTCTGCGAATCTTTCTTTGATATCTTTGGCTGCCATATCATCATCTATCATTTCCTCGTCGTCTTCATCAATTAGATCATCAATATTTTTGTCGGACTGATCTTCAGGTCTGGTGATTTCTTCGCCCCGACTGAAATATCTCAGTAATTCCATCGGCATTGGAAAGACCACTGTAGTTCCCTCTGAAGAAGAAACCTCTGAGATGGTTCTAAGGGTTCTTAAGTTCATGGCCCCATATTCGGTATTTAAAATCGCGGTAGCTTCAGCAATTTTTTGGGCAGCTTGTTTTTCACCTTTAGCCTGGATAACAACGGCTCTCCGTTCTCGCTCAGCTTCAGCCTGTTTAGCGATTGCTCGCTGCATACTGGAAGGGATAACTACATCTTTTAATTCTACGGCACTCACCTTGATGCCCCAGGGGTCAGTAGCCTCATCGATGACCTGCTGCAGTTCCTGATTTAATTTTTCTCTCTCAGATAATAGTTCATCCAGGTCAGCTTGGCCGGCAATACTACGCATGGTGGTCTGGGCCAGTTGGATGGTCGCTTGATGATATTCTTCTACATTGACAATAGCTTTTTCTGGATCTACCACTCGATAGTACAGGACCGCGTTGACCCGGCAGGTGACGTTATCTCTAGTTACAACTTCCTGCTCTGGTACATCATAGACCACAGTTCGCAGGGGAACCCTGACTACCTTATCCAGGATAGGTATGACCAAAATTAGGCCAGGTCCTTTGGTAGAAATAAGGCGACCCAATCTAAAAACTACAGCTCGCTGATATTCCTTGATGATATAAATTGCCTGACTTAAAATTAATATTAGTAATACACCGAACCCAATATAAAAGAACGGAATACCTTCTAAGTTGAACATAACTATCGCCCCTTTCTTTCAGAGAGACTAACTATCTTTTAGTCGTTTGACCAACAGAGTCATTCCTTCTCTATTTATTACTTTAACCTTTTCTCCCGGCTTAACTTCTTGGCCTTCAATTTTAGCCTTCCATATTTCTCCTTCTATTTTAATTTGACCTTCAGGGTTTAACGTTTCTACGACTATACCAGTTTTATCTTTGAATCGATTATCTCCAGATTTAATTTCTAGGTCGGTGAGGTTTAATATTTTCTTGAGGGCGACAAGGATAAATAGGACGGACATAACTGCGACACCGAGGACTAACATTCTAAAGTTGGCAAACCATTCTGGCGGCATAAGAGGTTCGCCCGGGAAAATAAATCCTCCTAAGACCAATAATACCACACCGATCGTAGTAAATATTCCAAAAGTAGGAGTGAAAAGTTCAACTATTAAAAAGAATATACCCGCTCCTATGAGAAGGATGCCAATATAATCTACTTCGATAATGCCCAGGCCAAATAGGGCCAGGATTAACGCGATCGCACCTCCTACTTCAGGTATGAAAGTACCAGGAGAAGAAAAGCCAATAATAATACCGTAAATTCCTAGTAAGAGTAGGAGGAAGGTCACCTGGGGATTGCCGATGAAGTTTACAATGCGTTCTAAAATCGACATTTCTCGTTCGATCAGCTCTGCTCCGGCGGAATCAAGAGTAGTTTCTCTTCCCTTAATCATTACAGTCTGACCGTCTAAATCATTTAATAACTGGGTGTGATTTCTGCTTATTGAATCCACAATGCCCTCTTCTAGAGCTTCTGAAGCAGTAAGAGTGAGATTTTCAGTGACAAATTTACTGGCTACTTCTTCATTTCTGCCTCTTTCTCTGGCCACACTTCTGATGTGTCCGGCGATGAAGTTTATCGTCTTTTCCCCGGCAGAACCCTGGCTTCCAGTAGGGCTGAATTCCACAGGCATCGCGGCTCCGGTGCTGGTACCAGGAGTCATAGCAGCTTTGTGGCCAGCTAAGAGAATAAAACTTCCTGCTGAAGCAGAAATAGCCCCGGCAGGTGACACATAAGTTATAATAGGAATTGGAGCTTCGAGAAAGGCGGACATTATTTCCAAAGTGGGATCTAACAGACCGCCGGGAGTATCTAATTCAACTAGAAGAAAGTTGAAATTTTCTCTTTCTGCTTCTTCCAAACTTTTTTTAAGCATCCTGGCTGTCCCTGTGGTAACTGTTCCTTCAACCTTGACTACTAAGCCCTTAGGATTTTCATTATTATTAATATCTTGAGCTATAATTCTTTCTGAATTTATTAAAATGAGCGAGATTATAAGTAATACAGCTAACAGAAAGCATTTAGCAGGCTTAAATTTTTTCAAGTTAAACTGCATGACCACTCCTCCTCTTTATACTACTTAATAATATTGTATCACTTTAAGTGGTTAATTAAAGTAACTAATTTAATAACTTCAGTGAATTTATGCAGGTTATTCAAATTTTTTCAAGAATTAGATAATAACAGCTTTCTAGAAGCCAATTATTCACTAAGTCGGAGATAAGTTTGGGGAGGAAATATTTATATGGCCATGAAGTCATTAAAAGAAGAAGTTAGTAGTAACTTTAATAGCTTTTATAAATACATAGTTGCTCTGCTGCTACTCATAGCATTGGTTTTTATTCCGCTCTCTTATAATTATATTTATCTTCAACCTCTGAATAATTTAGTGAAAAATTTGGATTTGTATATTGGTTTTATTGAACAATCTGAAGTGGAAGTTTCGGATTCAAATTTAGCTGAGATGATCGAGATAGTAACGGTGGGAGAACTGGATACAATCACGGTATATAATGGTAATGAAGAGATTGCCCAGGCAGAAGAAATATCCGGAGGAAATGATGCTGCTGATATGTTTCGGCAGGCTGAGCAAGAAAATGAAGTTCAATATGAATGGTCTTCTCTGTTAAACCAGAGTTTTTATTATATCTGGACAACACCGGATGGAGAGCAGCAATATTTGCATTTTAGGATTACCTATACATATTTAGCTGTCCTTGGGGCTGGTTTAACTATTCTACTTATAGTTTTTGTTTTAGGACTACTTGTTTTAAAAAGGAAACTTAGTAAAAATATCGAGGCTAGTGTAATTGAGCCGATTAACGTAATGTCCTGGAAAATGTTGTCTTATAAGGTTAAAGATGACGAGAGCAAAAAACTTCCCGCTACTAGTATACAGGAAATAAATAATATCAAAGAAAGCTATATGAATATGGTTCAAGAAATTGAAACTACATATAATAAGCTTGTTACTAATAATAAGGAGATAACCAGTCTTAATAAACAATTAAAAGATTTAGCCGAGCATGATTCTTTAACCGGTTTACCTAATAGGAGGAAGTTTATTGGTAAATTAGAAGAAGAACTATCCCGAGAAAGTCAGGGGGCGGTTGTGCTGTTAGACTTAGATAATTTCAAAGAAATAAATGATACGCTCGGGCATCTGGTAGGAGACCAAATTTTAAAGAAAGTTGCGCACAGCATCGCTGACATTCCTTCTGGAAAGATGTACCCTGCTCGTTATGGGGGCGATGAGTTTTTGATAATGATCAGATTTATTGAAGGGCAGCAGGATATTGAAGACTGCATTAAAAAAATAAAAGAAGTTTTTCAAGAAAATTTCACCTACAAGCAAAAAGATATTTCGCTTGGCTGTAGTATAGGCATTGCTCGTTTCCCTGAGCATAGTCAAGATAAAAATCAATTGATTACTTATGCAGATACTGCCATGTACCGAGCTAAAAAAGATAATAAAGGAGAACATCTCTATTTTGATGAGCAGATGATAGCAGAACTGGAAACAAAAAGGGAAATAAAAAACAAACTACAAGATGCGCTGGTTAATGATGGTTTTAAGTTACTATACCAGCCCCAGGTTGACTTAAAGACCTCAGATATTGCTTCCTTTGAAGCACTAATCCGTTTAAAAGATCATGATATCTTTCCACAGAAGTTTATTCCTCTGTCGGAAGAGACGGGATTAATTGTGGAAATAGGAAGGTGGGTTACTAGAGCGGCGATTGAACAATTGGCTGCTTGGCGGGAAGCTGGGTATCTAGCAAAACCTATTTCGATAAACTACTCGGTAGAACAATTGCAGGACAGTGGTTATGCTGAATTTTTAGCGAAAACTATTGAAGAGTTTAAATTACAGCCAGAATTAGTTGAGATAGAAATAACAGAGAGTGTTCTTTTTAAGAACACGGAGCTTTCCTTAAGATTTATTAATAGTTTGAAAAATATCGGGGTGAAAATAGCTTTAGATGATTTTGGTTCAGGTTACTGTTCTTTAAATTACCTATCTTTTATACCAGCTGATAAAGTGAAGGTAGATAAACTTTTGATAGAAGAATTACTTAGTAAAAATGATCTAAAAGTTCTTGGTAATTTAATTTCTCTGTTCCAAAGTATGGATTTAGTGGTTGTAGCCGAAGGTATAGAAAGATTAGACCAGTATAAAAATTTAAGAAACATGGGATGTGATTATGTTCAGGGGTATATTTTTAGTCACCCCTTAGGAATTAACGAAGTGGGAAAAATATATAATAAAAAATTAAATCCGAATAGATTCTTTAACTAACTTGTATAATAGAAGATATTTTGTTAATATTTTAATAGAAATTAATTTCTAGACAAATAATTATGTGATTGAGGTGGATTCAGCTTTGAGCAGGCCGGTAGTTTTAAGTGATTTTGATGGAACGATAACAATCAAAGATACGAATAATACTTTATTTAGTTATTTTAATAAGGGTGATTCAAAAAAAATATTTTCTCATTATAACCAAAACCAACTGAAATTGGGTATCCGCTGGCTGCTGGCTGAGCAATATAAGCAGCTTAATATCACCCGGCAGGAAATGAAGAAGTTTGTAGAAGAACATATCCCTTTGGAACCTACATTTTTAGATTTTTTACGCTATATCCATGACAAAGATTTTGTATTTGCTGTTCTAAGTGGGGGTTTTAAAGACTATATCGAAGTTTTATTGCATCGGCATGATATTGAGATAGACTTTCCTATTCATGCTAATCGCCTGGTATTTCCTGACGATGAAGGAGCTATTAATGATTATATTACAGCTGAATTTGTGCATTCGCCTCGGGAGGCGGTGAGTGAATTTGGGCCAGCTCCAACCCCTAAAGGTAAGATAATCGAAGAGTATCAACGGCAGGGTTCACCGGTGTTTTACCTCGGTGATGGGAGAACAGATCGACATGCTGTTGGAAGGGCGGACTATATTTTAACTAAACTGGATTCTTTTTTGCAGAGATACTGCGAAGAAAACGATTATGATCATCATGTTTTTGCTGATTTTAATGAGGCTAAACAAATAATTCAAGCAAAATTATAAAATATAGAAAAATCCCCATTAAGGCTGTGATATGATACCTCTGAACTTAGCCAGTTGGGGATTTTTTAGTGTTGCTTGATATTTTTTATAAGAAAATTGATCCAGCTGGTCCCAGCGGTAATCCCAGGAAGAACCAGATAACTAACAATAATGTCCAGGCGATCATAAACGCAATTGAATAAGGTATCATAGCTGATATCAAAGTACCTAAGCCGATATCCTTATCCCATTTTTTCGCAAATGCGATGATGATAGCAAAATAAGGCATTAAAGGCGTGATGATATTAGTTGTAGAATCACCGATCCTGTATGCCATCTGAGCAAACTCAGGAGCGTAGCCTAACTGCATTAAGAGCGGGACAAAGACTGGAGCCATTATTGCCCATTTAGCGGAGGCACTACCAACAAATAGGTTGATAAAGCCTGAAACTAATATAAAGACGATAATAAACGGCAGCCCAGTAAATCCTATAGCCTCTAAAAATTCAGCTCCACTTATCGAAAGGATGGTTCCGATATTTGACCAGCCAAAGTAAGCTACAAATTGACCTGCAGCAAAAGCCAGAGCAACGTATGCTCCCATGTCGGCCATTGATTCTTCCATAAAACCAGCAATGTCGCTGCTGGATTCAATGGTTCCGGCTTTCCTTCCGTAAGCAATGCCGGGGATGATAAAGAATAAAGCTATCAATGGAACCATGCCGCCTACGAATGGAGAAGCACCGCCAATTAACTCTCCTTCAGCACTTCTTAAAATACCAGATTCAGGAACAGTCATTATAAGTAGAGCAGCTAAAGTTACCAAAAATGCTATTCCAGCAGCTCGCAGTCCTGATTTCTCTTTATTAGTTAGTCCTTCTAAGTTTTCAGTATAACTACCAGTATATTCGCCAAAACGAGGGGCAACTATTTTTTCAGTTACCCAGGTACCGACTATTGTAATTAAGAACGTCGAAGCGATCATAAAATAGTAGTTTACTGAGGGGTCAATAAAGCAATTAGGATCGATTAAATGAGCAGCTTCTTGAGATATACCTGCCATCATCGGATCCAAAGTGGATAGCAGTAAATTAGCACTAAACCCACCCGAGACACCGGCAAAAGCTGCTGCCAGACCAACCATGGGATGTCGACCTTTAGCAGAGAATATGATTGCCCCTAAAGGCACCAGTACAACGTAACCTGCATCAGAAGCTACATTGGACATAATACCTGCAAAAACTACTGCAGAGGTAATATATTTGTCTGGAGCTCCCATTACCGTTTTCTTTAAAAGAGCAGAAATCAAGCCACCTTTATCAGCTACACCCACTCCGAGCATAGCTACCAGAACTACACCTAAAGGTGCAAAACCGGTGAAGTTATCTACAGCTTCCGTTAATATTCGCTGGAAGCCTTCTACAGAGAGCAGATTAAATGCTTCGATCGTTTCTCCTGTAGTAGGATGTTCTACCTGCATACCCAATCCTGATACTATAGCAGAAACAAAAATAACAATGTCACGGGTATTATCCTAACATATCTAAATTAGGATTTAAAGGAAATTAAGTAAAAAATTATAAAAAAATTTTCAATGAATATTTTATAAAAATAATCCTTGCAGGTTAGGAATGTAGATGTTATAATATTAAAGCAGCGTTCAAGTAAGAGTGTAATATCGCTTGCTAGCAGGCGGGATTTGGGCCTGTTAATTTTTTGTTAGGAAGTTAAAAATGAGTGAAATCAAACAGGAATATATGGAAATGGCTTTAAACGAGGCCAGAATTGCTGGGAGAAAATTAGAAGTACCGGTAGGTGCGGTTATAGTTCGGGATGATAAAATTATTGGTCGTGGTCACAACCTTCGCGAAACCAATCAAGATCCAACTACCCACGCCGAAATGATTGCGATAAGAGAGGCAGCTAAAAATCTAGGCAGCTGGCGCTTATCAGGCTCTCAATTATATGTTACCCTGGAGCCCTGTCCGATGTGCGCTGGAGCTATCCTGCAGGCAAGAATAGAGCAGGTGGTTTTCGGAACTTTCGATCCTAAAGCAGGTGCAGCTGGCTCATTGTATAATCTCTTAACAGATGAACGATTTAACCATCAAGTTGAATTGGTTTCAGGCTTAAAGGCTGATGAATCCAGGCAACTTTTACAAGATTTTTTTCGCCAATTAAGATTGGGGAAGGATGGGTGAGTCTGGCTGAAACCGCTCGACTCGAAATCGAGTAGGCACTTAACAGTGCCTCGAGGGTTCGAATCCCTCTCCTTCCGCCATATAATCTAGAAATTAATACCTAATACATTAAATCCGGAGAGGTGTCCGAGTCTGGCTTAAGGGGCTCGCCTGGAAAGCGAGTGTAGGCTCACGTCTACCGAGGGTTCGAATCCCTCCCTCTCCGCCATTATAAATTTTTAAATAAGTTTGGCCGTACTAGATGGGGCGGTAGCGGTGCCCTGTAACCTGCAACCCGCTATAGCAGGATCGAAGGCCGTGCTGAGGGCTTCTCCTTTGGGGGTCTGCCCCTGATAAGTGGTGTTGACAATTGGGTCTCACGCAATGGAGCTTTACGAACCCCGTCAGGTCCGGGAGGAAGCAGCGGTAAGTAAATGCCTTCATGTGCCGTGAGAGTGCCTGGTTCGAGCTAACTGTCAGGGTAACGCTCCGGGGGAGAGGTTCGAAGGCGGTGTGCGGCCATTTTTTGCTATAATCATATATTAAGCAGGAGAAAGCAGGAACTTTCTCGAATTAAGTAATTGGAAGAAGCTATTTATTAAAGATGATTTCAGGAGGATAATTATGGCTTTTCTCTCATTATATCGCAAATATCGGCCCGAAAATTTTGCTGATTTAATTGGACAGGATCAGATCGTAAAGACACTAAAGAACACAATAAAGTACGATCGTATTTCCCATGCCTATCTGTTTGCTGGCCCTCGAGGTACTGGAAAAACTTCAACAGCTAAGGTTTACGCTCGAGCTTTGAACTGCTTGACAGATGAAGGAATTGAGCCCTGTGGCGACTGCCAAAACTGTCATAGGATTGATGAAGGCCAGTCGATTGATTTGATTGAAATTGATGCGGCTTCTAATCGCGGCATAGAGGCTATTCGGGAGTTGAGGGAAAAAGTTAAGTTTTACCCCAGTGAAGGCCAGTATAAAATATATATAATTGATGAAGTTCATATGTTAACAACTCCTGCTTTTAATGCATTATTAAAGACTTTAGAAGAACCACCTGAACGGGTTATCTTTATCCTGGCAACTACTGAACCTCATAAAGTTATTCCGACTATTTTATCTCGCTGTCAGCGTTTTGATTTTTCCCTATTAACCCAGGAGGAAATAGCCGGGCGACTTGCTCATATCTGCCGGTCAGAGGGTGTGAAATATGAAGATGAAGCTTTAAATCTCATTGCATATAGTTCAAACGGGGGGATGAGAGATGCGATTAGTCTATTAGATCAGGCGATATCATATTCAGGTAAAGAGATAACGCTGGATCAAGTAGAAGAAATGCTGGGACGAGTTAGGGTGGATACTCTTTCGCAACTTGTTAATTATTTAGCGCAAAAACAAACAGCGCCGGCTTTGAATTTAACAGCTCGACTACAAAAGGATGGCCGGACGGTAGGTAGAATTGTCGCAGATCTGCTGGATTATTGTCGGCAGTTAATGCTTATTGCTAATGATAGCCCCAAGTTGGCCGTGGCTGGAATCGCCGAAAACAGAAAAAATCTTTTGCAGCAGGACGGTAAATTGTTTACTGCTTCAGAAATAAACTATGTTGTAACTAAATTAACTGAATTAGATGATCAACTTCGTTATGCTGAACGTCCTGATATACTGCTGGAACTTATGCTGGTTAAAATAACTGATCCTGTTGCTGATGAAAGCAGGTCTGGCCTGGCTCGTAGAGTTAAAGATTTAGAAGCAAAATTAGATCGGTTATTACAGGGTGGCGGAGAGGAACTAGATTCAGAGGTTGAATCTCTACAGGAAACTTCAACTGAATCTGTAGAAAATCATGAACCGCAACCAGTGTCGGTTCAAGAAGAACCGTCTTCAGCTGAAAGCATCGAAGCCGAATCTTCTTCTGGTAACAAAGCAGATAAGTTTGATCAGGCAGATAAAACTGGTTCAAAAAATCAAGATGAACCTCGAGAAATCCCGAGGAAAACCTGGAAACAAATTCTACAGCATATTAGAAATGAAGATATAAAATGTCATGCTATGGCAAAAGAAAGTTTGGTGCCGGTTAGAAAGGGCAATAGTTTAATTTTTAGTTTTCCCGCAGAT
>JBNJDR010000062.1:0-9775 GCA_051745085.1 Bacillota bacterium
ATTCGTTTCCCATTAAACGGGGTAAAAGGAAAGAAAGGTAGAGCTATATCAAATACAGCCAGATTAAGCAGAGCGATCTGCCAAATTTGCAGAAACATATTCTCGTTCTTAGCTAAGAAAAAGTCCAATTTTAACAGCCAGGCAGCCACAAGGACTATCCCGGTTGAAGCCAGCGCCTGTCGAGCCAGTTCAGGAAGCTTTTCCTGATAGTGCCAGCCCGCCTCCCTTGGATAAAAAGCTCCGGGCACCGGCAGAAAGCTGCCAAAAGCCCCGGCTATCAACAATGCTATAGTCTGTCCGCTTTCCCAGGGATAATATTCCAGATCAAGATCTGAACCTTTTGCAGCTGCAAGACCTGCTCCTTCCCTTAAGCCATAAGTTAAAGCAAGGGATAAAAGTCCATAAACCCCGGCGATTGGGCTTAATTCTATCATATCTGATCTAACTAAAGCTGTGAGAAAAATTACAGTGCTTACAATGAGGTTAACCAACCAGCTCAAGTAAGGCTGTCGAGGGACCTTTTCTTTAAAACCTTCCTGTTCCAGGACCCAAAGCTGATGACCCAGATCAAAAACATGATGGCTGTTCCACCAAATATTCAGGGCATAATATCCATATTTCATAAATTGCTGCCAGGCTGAAAGCCGCTTGAAAGAAGCGGAGAAAAAAATACTCGCCGAAGCAGAATTATACCCTTCTATGCAGGCAAATATTTCCTGGCATCCCTGAGCAAATAAACGGTTTGATGCTTCTTCTACCAACGCTCTAGCTGCTCCCTCTCTTCTAGCTTCAGGAGCAGTAAACAACCAGTAAAGGATGCCTGCCTGCTTATTCCGGCCATAACTGAACCGGCCTAAGACGACACCTCCGACAACTCTATTCTCAATAACCGCCACCAGGGTAACGGGTTTAGGTTTAAAAAAAAGAGAAGCAGCCAGCGGAAAAGATCCACGGACTATCTCGTCTACTCTCTTTTTATCACTGGCGGTCATTCTTCTAATCTTGATCTCCTTCTGCTCCAACTTCCTTCACCTCAGATTTATATTGGGTAATAGCCAATTCCGCTAATTTATGGTTGGGGTAGTAAATGGTTTCATTCTCACTTTCAATCACCGTAACAAAATTCTTTAGCATCCGGATGCGGCCGGACTTATCCTGAAATTTGATCAGCATACCTGGCCGTAAAAATGATTTCAAAGTGTGCCTGGCCATATAAGCAGAAATTAGAGGGCGACCGCATATCAGAAGGATTACAAAAAGGGAAATTAAAATACTTCCTCCGATCACCAAAAAACCGGCCAGAGAAATAAACGGTAAGACATTCAGATAATCTCCGATTGCCAGTAACGTAATACTCAAAACGGTAACTTTAACCAGCACAGCAACTTCATGCGCATAAGTGATCCCCAATGACGAAGAAAATTCTTCACTAAAACGAGCCGCTCTCCTACTGATATAAGTACCTAAAGCCAAAATTACAATCCCGATTAACAATTCAGGTAAATAAGCCAGAAAACCTGCTAAGAAAAGGTAAGCCGCTGATAATCCCAACATATTAAATGTGAACATTAAGGTAGTAATAATAATCAGCCAATAGACCGCCTGCGCGATCAATCGGGAGGGTTTCCAGCCCTGCTGAACTATCCTGTTCTCCTTGTCTCTTGATTTGCCACACCAGAACCTATTAAAAGCAACATCTATTCCTGCAACTCTGACCCCGATTTTAATTAACTTTCTAGTAAATAAAGCTAAAATCCAACCGAAGATAAAGACAGTCAGTCCAGCAAATAAGGTCGGGAGATAATTCAAAAAAGCAAACCAATAACTACCTAACTGCTGATATAATTCCTCAAACATCATTATTCCTCCTCTTCTCCTAACCGGTTAAGCCAATCTATTACTTGAAAAATTTTAAGGACAAGGTAACCTTGATTTTCTTCAGCCCGCCCTACCATTCTTTCTATTTTCTCATCCATTCTTCCTGCCCGTTTACCAACCCTATACCAAACATACCGCCCCCGGCGGATGATAATATCTAGCTGTGCTTCCCATTGAAATAACCCCCGGGAAACTGACATATTAACATTTTCTAATGATTGATAACCCAATACCGTCATATGCTGTACAGAGCGGAAAGGATGGAATACAGCTCGACTCCTCTGCAGAATTTGCTGGATAGTAATTTCTCTATCTACCTCCACCCTCCTTAACAACCCTAAACTAAGGATCCGCAAAACAACCGCTAAACCAAAAAGAGTATGGAACCCCTCCATCTTGATAAAACCAACCGACCAGCTTAATTCAACAGTTAAACCGGCAATTACTCCCCCTACCACAGGGGCTACTGCAGCAGCTAAACCTGTTCCTGCCGCAAAAAGCCCATAATAAGCTATCCGATATTTTTCCCGGGCTAGCTGCATCAAAAGTAGAGAAGTTGCCAGGCCGATGCCAGACCAAAATACACCTGTTAAGATATTGATCACCCAGAGCAAATTATAGTTGGTCGCAGATGTAAAAGTCCAAACGAGCGGCAGCAGACCAGCCCCTAAGGAAGAGAAATAAAGCAGACTTTTACTCCCTATCCTGTCAACAAAATGTCCCCAATATTTCATGCCGATAATATTGGTGACAGCAGCAACCACGCCAAAAACGGAAATCATCGTGAATTTAAGGTTTAGAGTATTAATCATATAAACTGAAAAGAAAGGGCTGGCGACTCCTACTGCAAAAGCCCAGGCCATACTGAAAGTAACCAACAATTTAAAATTATGATCCTGAAGAGGCACTTTAAGGTTTTCCAGTAACGTGCTGTTCTCAGCTGGTTCACTTTGAGCCTCCCTGCCGGAGCTTGTTTTTGCCATCAGAATCCAGGAGATAAGCCCCGACCCCAGAGCAAACAAAAATAAAATTGAATAACCCCAGAGAGGTTCACCTAACCCCAGAGTTTTCCAGGTGTCTATCCATATACCCGCCCCAAACCCGGCCAGCATAGCGGAAAATCCAGCATACATATTTCTTTTCCCGAAAAATCCGCCTCTCGTTTCAGGTGGAACTATCATGGAAATCCATCCCATCCATGATACGTTACTAAAAGCAGCAGTTAGACTGGCCAAAAACAAAAGAATCAAAAATATAATTATGGCCTTTTCTATCTTTAAACCAAAATTTAAATAAAAGGGGATAGCCGCTATTAACAGCCATAATATTCTATACATCCCTGCACTTAGTAAACAGGCTTTCTTTTCTCCCCCAACCTTATTAATATATGTTGGTCCAAAAATTTGAGCAAGATTAGCCAGGGCCGGCAAAGCGGCCAACAGACCTATTAAATACGCCTGCAGTCCTAGCTCAAGAGCAAACCCGGTTAAGTAAGCCCCGGCAAATACAGTGGTCATTACATTAGTAAACAAGCCATCTTTGATAGAATAATCCATGTCTTTTTTAATTTTTACCTCGAAATTCCCAGCCATCTCTGACACCTCAGCTCAAATTTGCATCCCTATTTATATTACTTAATTCTCCAAAAAAAACATTATACCTCCCCTAATTAAATTAACCCTTGCTTTTCTAAATTTGATATATTATAATACAAAATAATAATAGTTACAATACGTTGATCAGGAATAGTATCTCCTAATTTCTGCCCCAGAGAGCTGATGGCCGCTGCAAATCAGCCAGTAAATTAGGATAGAATCCACCTGAGAGTGGAAGATTGAACTTTGAGTAGGTCTTTCCGGCTTGATAAACCGTTATCTTTTATCCTATTAAGCTGGCAGTTTTTACTGTCAGAAGGGTGGTACCGTGTGAGCTTACAGGCTCTCGCCCCTTTACCAGGGCGGGAGCCTTTTCTATTAAAAATATAAATTTAGGCAAAGGAGTGGAGGATAATGCTAGAACTAAAGTTTATCAGAGAAAACCCCGAGTTAGTTAGAGAAGCCTTACAGAAAAGAGGAATGACCCCGGATTATGTTGATGACTTTTTGGAATATGACGAACGGAGAAGAGATATTCTGTATGAAGTTGAGCAGCTCCGCCACCGCAGAAATGTTGCCTCGGAAAAGATCGGCCAGTTAAAGCGGGCTGGAGAAGATGTTCAACCCATGATAACGGAGATGAAAGATGTTTCTGATCGGATCAAGCAATTTGAAACCGAATTGACCGAAGTGGAGGAAAAAGTAGCAGAGATCAGACTTGAGATACCCAATATACCCCATCCTGATGTTACTGTAGGAGAAGACGAAGAGGATAATGATTTTCTTAGAAAATGGGGAGAGCCTCGAGAATTTAATTTTGAATTCAAACCTCACTGGGAATTAGGAGAAGACCTCAACATACTCGACTTCGAACGCGGCACTAAAGTAGCAGGTTCCCGCTTCACCTTTTTAAAAGGCGCAGGAGCCCGACTGGAACGAGCTTTAATCAGCTTTATGCTTGATTTCCACCGAGAAGAACATGGCTATGAAGAAATTTTCCCACCATTCATAGCTAATGGCGCCAGCATGACCGGCACAGGCCAACTGCCTAAGTTCGCAGAAGATATGTTTAAGCTGGAAGATGAAGATATGTACCTAATCCCAACAGCTGAAGTCCCCATTACAAATCTTTATCGGGATGAGATCCTTACCGTGGATGACCTCCCTATTTATCATTCTGCCTACAGTGCCTGTTTTAGAGCAGAAGCAGGCGCCCATGGTCGAGACACCCGGGGAATAATCAGACAGCATCAATTTAATAAGGTAGAGATGGTCAAATTCGTCACCCCGGAAACATCTTACGAGGAGTTAGAGAAGATCACCCAGGATGCAGAAGATATCCTTCAGGCTCTTGAACTGCCCTATCAGGTGGTTCGATTATGCAGCGGAGATCTGGGCTTCTCGGCCGCCCTGACCTATGACCTTGAAGTCTGGATGCCGGCTTATGAAACCTATCGAGAGATTTCTTCCTGCAGCAACTTCGAAGCTTATCAAGCCCGCAGAGCTGGCCTCCGTTATCGCCCGGATCCAGAAGCTCAAACCAGGTATCTTCACACCTTAAACGGCTCGGGCCTGGCCATCGGAAGAACTGTAGCTGCAATTCTAGAAAACTATCAAAATGAAGATGGATCTGTCACCATTCCTGAAGTTCTACGGCCATATCTGAGCGGCTTAGAAAAAATTAAAGTATAAAAATATAATGCTCGCCCCATTTTCAAGATGCGGGGCGAGCTTTTTCAATTTAAACTATTTTAACAATATTTTTAAAGGAGTATGTTGGCAGTAGAGACTGAGGCAACATCATAATCAACAGCTGCAAAATCTTCTTCCAGTTCTAAATAATATCCTAAATCATCTTCCGTTTCAAAATCTTCTTCATCTGGAACTCCACAGGCTGCAGCCGCAAATACTACCAGAGTCAAAACAAGACTAAGGGCTACTAGCTTTTTCCAATTAGTCATCTTTGGCACCTCCTGTTTTTTGTTAGTTTGTACTTCAAGGTTACATTTAGTATAAAACATAGTTGTGATGAAATTATGTAAAAATGTTCAGATAATATTTAAAAATAGCGTAATTTTTTTTGAGACAAAACAAAAACCCTGCCCGAACCAGGGCAGGGAAAACATGGAGGAGGAAGTAATCTATTTCATCTTACTTAATTTCTACTCTAGATATTCAAGAAACTCATCTGTAACATCTTCAGCACCGCTGATAACAGCCTCTTCAATCAGGATTAAATCATAACCGCTATCTTCTCTAAAAGCATCTATGTCCGGTTCGATTTCATCCCTCAGCCTTTGACTCAACTCCTGCTGTAAGCTGCTGGCCTGCTGCTGCATCTGCTGCTGCAGCTGCTGCAGCTCTTCTGCATCTTCTTCTTGATCTAATTCAGCCGCTTGCTCCTGAAATTCTTCCTGGATTGCCATCATCTCTTCCTGTAAATCTTCCTGTATATCAGAAGAAGCCGGATGTTCCTGTGATACTATCTGCATATTGATCGTACCGGCATTAAAAGCAGAAGCTGATACAGAAAACACAAAAACCAAACTCAGAGCTAAAACTAAGGTCATTAACTTATTCTGCTTAATAATTTTTACACCTCCCAAATTCAAACGAATACTTTAAGTCTATTTTTACTTTGCAATTTAAATTATACAGCTTGAATGTGAGAGTTTTTTGTTAATTGAATAAAATAAAAACGAAAATTATCATCTGCCCTGCCTTCTCTTCCTCTTTTTCCCTCTTCCTCGAGGAGCAATTTCATAAGTCCCCCCTTCTATCCTGATGGCCTTACCCAGGGTTAATGCTTCTGCGATCTTCTGCCTGCCCGAAATAAGAATCCTCTGGAATGTCGGCCGCGAAACCTCCATCTTTTCCGCACCCTCCTCTTGATTTAAACCTTCATGGTCATTTAAACGAATAGCTTCCATCTCTTCATACCGGACAACAACCTCTTCCAGTTCTTTCATCGGTATCCCCGGCGGTTTGAAATAAGTTACTGCTGGTTTCTGTTCGATCATCCTTACTTTGGGCGGTCTAGCCATTTTTATCAACCCCTGATAATTTTTTAGTTTTTCAAGATGTTCAATTGAATTTTACGCCAGATTTTTCTTAACCCCTCTGTTATTAAGGCATCTGGTTTATATTCAATAATAGTCTGACCTTCGATCTGCGCTTTTACTATATCTTCATCATAAGGTAAGCTTCCTAAAAAATCAATCCCCTTTTGCCTGGCAGTATTCTCTATCTGTCCAGCTAATTTCTCGTTAATATCAAGTTTATTCACGATTATCCCCATCGGAATATCCAAAAATTCTCCTAATTCTAAGATCCTCAACAAATCATGTATCCCTGAAACCGAAGGCTCTGTAACCACTAAAGCATAATCAGCCCCGGTCAATGAGGCTGTAACGGGACAACCAGTTCCCGGGGAACCATCGATTATGTTGATTGGGTTGTTTTTCCGGGAAGCCAGCTCCTGTGCTTTATCTTTCACCAGAGTAACCAGCTTACCTGAATTTTCTTCTGCTACCCCTAGCTCAGCATGGGCCATCTGGCCGAATCTAATCCTGGATGTATACCACTTCCCATTAACGGCATCATGTAAAGAAACGGCTTCTTCGGGACAGACCAAATTACAGACCCCACACCCCTCACAGGAGAGATGATCCACCTGATAAAACACCTCATCATTTGCCTCCTCTTTACTTATGGCCGCAAAACGACAGGCTTGATAACACTCCCCGCATTGAACACAGCGAGATTGGTCGATCTCGGCCAGATAACCCCCAGAAAAATCACCTTCTTCCTCTATTTCAGGCTCCAGGAGTAAATGGAGGTCAGCAGCATCCACATCGCAGTCAGCCACAACTATATCTTCAGCTAAAGCCGCCAGGGCTGCACTTATCGAGGTTTTGCCGGTCCCACCCTTTCCACTGATAACGACCAATTCCTGGGGGTGGTTATTTTTTGCTTCTGTCAGCTCTCCTCCCT
Source organism: Bacillota bacterium (assembly GCA_051745085.1). Lineage (GTDB taxonomy): Bacteria > Bacillota > Halanaerobiia > Halanaerobiales > Halarsenatibacteraceae > Halonatronomonas. Next base: position 7,467 of record JBNJDR010000062.1, read on the forward strand.
CTTCCTTCGCTGGGTTGCCTTCCTCTAACTGCTGAATAATACTGCTGGCGATCTCTATAAATATCTTTCTATACATCGAATTTTCTTTTACGGCCAGGCTTCCCTGGGAATAAATTTCTGCTAAATCTCTTTCTGCAGGAATTTCACCGATCACTTTTAAATTCTCTTTCTGACAGTATTCTTCGAGCTTATCGTATTTATGACTGACCCGATTGATTAGCACAAAAGGTTCAAGGCCAAGTTTTCTACTCATCTTAACTGCCAGTTTAAGGTCGTTAAGCCCAAAGGGGGTCGGATCGGTAACCAGCACAACCAAATCGGATCCTCGAAAAGTTTCAACCACCGGACAGGCAGTACCAGGTGGAGAATCATAAATATTCAAACCTGCACCTGCCTTTGCCTTTACCTGCTGGATCAACCTGGGGCTCATCCCGCTTTCTCCACAGACTAAATTAGCATAATGCAAATTTATTTCTCCCTCCTGTCTGTACAAATCTCCAATTTTTCTCTTTCCTTCCTTGATAGCATCTACAGGGCAGACAATTGCACAGGCCCCGCAATTATGACATAGCTCTTTAAAGAAGATCATCTGGTCATTAACTTCTGTCAGCGCGTTAAACTGGCAGGCTTCGATACACTTCTCACAATGGATACAGCTATCTGGATCAACCCCCATAACACTATCTATCATTATTTCCTGTTCTTCTGTGGTTTCATCCCGCAAAAAAAGATGGGCGTTGGCCGCTTCCACATCACAATCGAAATAATTAACTTCCTGGTCAAAATCATCTTTTAATACTTGAGCTAGATTCGTAGCCACGAAGGTTTTCCCCGTGCCTCCTTTGCCGCTTCCGATCGTAATTTTCACTTTAATCACCCTTGCTTTCTTTATATCTCATATATATGTAGAAGACCGACAGAGATTAGAACACTGCCGGCCCTCTTCCACCTTAATTCTCATCCACTTGCTTCATCCTTTTTTCAATATCAGCCAGTTGATTTTTTAAGTTATTTAATTGTTTCTGCAATACCTCTTTCTCATCATAATCAAGTTCTTCCACAGCCCAACCAGGTATCCCGGTAGCGTAATATCTATTTCTCCTCCCTCTTCTGTAACCAGCACAGGGGCCCATAGCTCTACCTGTCATGGGGCCATCGCCAATAGGTCCAGTTCCATCTCTTCGTGGCATCTTTGTCACCTCCTTTCTAAATTAAACTATCATTACCTAAGTCTAGTGCTCACACAAGTCATCCCCGGCTGTAAGTTCTCCCTTAGTAAACCTGGTCAAAACCTCGTCTATCTCTCCCTGGACTCCCACGATCGTTTCGATGCCCCTTTCCGCGAATAAATTTTGGGCTTTCTGGCCCATGCCCCCGGAGATTATACAACCTACTTCTCTATCTGCCAAAAATCTGGGTAAAAATCCCGGTTGATGGCCCGGATTTTCTAAAGTACTTTTCTCCAGCAGCTCTCCTTCCTTAATAACAGCGATGGTATATTCAGGACATCTGCCAAAATGCTGAGCGACCTTATTATTATCTGTAGAGATTGCAACTTTCACATTTTTTCCCCCTTTAAGTTTTAATATGATTATTTAAAGTCTCATCCACCCGTCCCTTAACTCCGGTAATGATTTCAATACCTGCCGCTTCTACTACCTGCCTCGCTTTAGGACCTAACTTCAAAGCATATAAAGTTTTTGCCCCTTTTTTCGAGATGAATTCTGCCGTTTTTACACCTGCCCCACTTGCTTCATCTGCATATGGATTTTCATAGGAGTTAAATTTCCCTGTCTCTAGATCATACAATATTATAAACGGACAGCGGCCAAACCTCTTATCAACATCAGCATCTAAACCCTTCCCGCTCGCAGGAATAGCGATCACTTTCTTCACCTCCTTCAAATAGTTACTGACTTATGTTCATAACTATTATAACTTTTTAATGATCATATGTCAATAACTATCTCTCGTTTTATTTAAAAAATTTAGTCTATCATTGCTGTTTTGCATAAATATGCAGTAGAGCATTTCCAGCTCACATCCACCTCTCCTCCTGACCCTCTCCTTACCCACTCCTATCCAGCTCCGTTTCAATTCTTATTCTAAAATCAACTTCCTCACCTATTAAACTCGGAATGGGGCTTCAAAATATACAAAATATCTGTATTTATATGCACAAAAGATCTGGTCTATAAATTATCGATAAAGAAATATCGAAAAAATTTGCTATTCCTTCCAGCCTGTGGTATCATTCTATCTAGTGGCTAGAAAAAATACATTTTAAGAGCTAGCTGCAGACAAATTAG